>NZ_SPPZ01000046.1 GCF_004570525.1 Streptococcus sp. WM07
CTGCTTCTGCATCAACTTGAGCCTTAGCTGCTGCTTTCTCTTCGTCTGTTAGATCAGAGCGAGCGTCAATTTCATCCTTCTTGGCTTGAGCGGCTTCATCGACGGCTTTCTTCGCTTCAGGCTTAGCCACTGGCGATGGATTCACTGAATTGATAGCTGTTACACCTGAATCCTTCGTTGATTTGACTGCTTCCTGCGTGCTTGCAGAATCAACTGCTTGCTTAGCCTCACTTGCCTTCTCATCAACTTCAGACTTAGCAGCTTCTTTCTCTTCATCTGTTAAATCAGAGCGGGACTCAATCTCTGACTTCTTAGCGGCTGCGGATTCGTCAATCGCTTGCTTGGCTTCATTCTTAGCCACTGGCGATGGATTTACTGAATTGATAGCTGTTACACCTGCATCCTTCGCTGATGTGACTGCTTCTTGCGTGCTTGCAGAATCAACTGCTCGCTTAGCCTCACTTGCCTTCTCATCAACTTCAGACTTAGCGGCTTCCTTCTCTTCATCTGTTAAATCAGAGCGAGCGTCAATCTCTGACTTCTTAGCTTGGACAGCAGTATCTATAGCCTGTTTAGCTGTGTTTTTGGTATCTGCATCCGGATTGACTTTAGAGATAGTCTCAACACCAGTATTTTTTGCAGATTCAACATCTGATTTATTCGTAGCAGTATCCACGGCTTCTTTTGCTTTTGTCACCTCAGAATCAATCTGAGATTTAGCTATCTCTTTTTCTTCAGTTGTTAAATCACTCCTGGCATCAATAGACGCCTTTTGATCATTTGCTGCTTGATCAATAGCATCCTTCGCTCCATTTTTTATATTTGATTTTCCATCCAGTCCACTTTTAGCATCTTCTATCGCCTGCTTAGCTGCATCAATTTCAGCCTGACTGGCACTTGGATTTTGAATGACTTTATTAGCATCCTCAACTGCTTTATCATAAGCATCCTTTTTATCTTGACTTGCATCTGTGTAACTATCATCGGATTTAGTTGAAGTATTTTGATTAACAGTATTTTTAAGTGTTTCCTTATCTGTAACATGAATCACAAATGACTTTGTAGATTCCCTACCAGCTCCATCTCTAACTCTTACGGTTACATTATAATCACCCTTTTCTGATGTAGGATTTCCAGTAATCGTTTTATTCGCATATTTTAACCCAGCTGGTAATCCCGTTACCGTTACCGTTGGATTTCCTTGCGAGATTGTAAAGTTAATGTTTTTTTGAAAAGAAGCGCCTTTGGCAACAGTTTCATCAGTCAAAGAAGCAATATCTGGGTTAAAAATGATGGTTTTACTCTTATCCATAACCGAGGTACTACCATCGTAGTTCGTAACTGTTACAGTACCATCATTTGCCACTGAAAATGTAGATGTTGGATTGAGCCCATTATTTAGTGGTACTGCCTTTATCGCATCCACAACTGCTTGTTTTTCGGCCTCTGTCAAGTTATTGGGATTAGCTACAAATGTCTTTACTGGATCATAAAGTAAAACAGTAATAGGAACGACTATCTCATCTCTTGATCCATCTGGATAAGTCGCAATAACCGTTGGCCTTTTTAGACCAGGAATACTCATATCAGGGAATTCCTTAAATGAATAGGAGGTCCCCTTAGGATGATAAGTTGTAACAACAGATCGATCTGCTTGGTTTTGCATATTTGCGTGATTAATATTTACAGCACGTTCACGCGGAATTAACTCATTCCTATCCGCCATTGTATCCCCGTTTCGGAAAACAGAATTTCGCATACTTCCGTTTCTTCGGCGAGAAGAAGAGTCACCATTTGCAGTTGGAACTAGGGCAAAAAGCAATTGATTCTGCTGAAGCTCATGAATTTCTTGAGTCAATTTATCTACTTCACTTGAAGCGAGTTTGTAACCTACTGGAATCTGAGTTGGATCCAGCGTAATAGAAATTACAACTGGTTTATCATCGGTTAAAACAGTGACTGTTTTTTCTTCAGAGCGTACAACTTCTTTTGTTTCCTGATTTACAAAGGTAACAGTGTATGGAATGGTTACTTCTCTAGATTCATTGTGATTATCGAAAGAATGAATATCCGAACTTTTTTCTTCAATCTCTTTAGGAGCTTCAACCTTGCTTGATTCCTTTGTAACTTCTACTACTTTTTCATCAGAGGTTTTATGAGAAGCAGTAGCATCCCCCTCTTCTTTTTCCTCAATAGATGGTTCAAGAAAAACTGGGTCAGCTAGATAAATTGAATTAGATTCTAATTCAGAATCAGCCGATGAATTATCTTTCTCTAAAATAGTTTGCTCATCAGATTTCAGTTCAACTTCATTAGCGCTGACAGAATCTCCAAATACAAAAAATGAGGAAATTGCAACTGAAGCAACACCTATATTAAATTTTCGAATTGAAAAACGTTGTCGGGTTTCAAATGGAAATTTCTTTTTTTTATTTTGCATGTATATCCTCTCTATTGACTATGTATCGCTATCTATTATCACATAAGTATGAAAGCTATTCAAGTAATATTGTCTACAACATAAGCCCCCAATAGCAGAATATATAAAAAGAAAACCACAGACAGATTCATTAAACATAGCATTTGCTTAGTTTTATCTGTCTGTGGCTTTAGTCATAAGCTTAGATTTCTCTCTGCTTCATTCCCCGATATCTGCTCTACAGGAAAAACATCAAGAAAAATTAATACTACTGGTAGGACCATAACCTAATGCAAAATAAGCGGTTTTTTAGTTTTCTTCTTTTTTACGACGAGTACGAACGCCTGCAAGCATACCCATCATTGCTAAACCTGTTGCCGCCAACATTTGGTTGGACTCCTCACCTGTATTTGGCAATTTACGCATATCTGTATCTGTCATTCTAGAAACAGCAGTTGTCCCTTTAGCAGTTGTCCCTTTACTTGATTTAACACTGCTACTATCAGAATTGATTGTAGAAATTGCTTCAATCTCAGCTTTTTGAGCCGATGTAACAGCAGCATTTGTTGTGGCTGCATCAATCGCTGCTTTAGCTTTAGCTGCAGCTTCATCGATTTTTGCCTTAGCAATTGCCTTCTCTGCGTCCGTCAAATCAGTTCGACTATCAATTTCAGCTTTAGCTTTAGCTGCAGCTTCATCGATGGCTTGCTTAGCAGCGTCCTTCGTTACTGCAGCTGGGTTGTTAGCCTTGATAGTATCAACACTAGCACCCTTAGCAGACTCAACACCGGCATTCGTTGTGGCTGCATCAATCGCTGCTTTAGATTTAGCAGCTTCGGCATCTACTGCTTCCTTAGCAGCTGCTTTTTCTTCAGCTGTCAAATCAGAACGAGAATCGATTTCTGCCTTCTTGGCTGTAGCAGCATCATCGATGGCTTGCTTAGCAGCATCCTTCGTTACTGCTACTGGGTTGATAGCCTTGATAGTATCAACACCTACACCCTTAGCAGAGTCAACGTCTGCATTCATTGTTGCCGCATCTACTGCTGCTTTGGCTTTAGCAGCCTCGGTATCTACTGCTTCCTTCGCTGCTGCTTTTTCTTCGTCTGTCAAATCAGAACGAGAATCGATTTCTGCCTTCTTCGCTGTAGCAGATTCATCAATGGCTTGCTTAGCAGTATCTTTCGCTACTGGTGCTTCTGAAACTGCCTTAATGGCTTGCTCGCCTGCATTCGCAGAAGATTCAACGCCTGCATTCGTTGTTGCTGCATCTACTGCTGCTTTAGCTTTAGCAACCTCGGTATCTACTGCTTCCTTAGCAGCTGCTTTTTCTTCAGCTGTTAGACCATCGTTGGCATCAATCGCTGCCTTCTTAGCGTTCGCTGCTTCATCGATGGCATTCTTAGCAGTTTCCTTCATTACTGGAGCTGGATTAATAGGCTTAATTGTATCAACACCGGCATTCTTAGCAGATTCAACGGCTGCATTCGTTGTTGCCGCATCTACTGCTGCTTTGGCTTTAGCAACCTCGGTATCTACTGCTTCCTTAGCCGCTACTTTTTCTTCGTCTGTCAAATCAGAACGAGAATCGATTTCTGCCTTCTTGGCTGTAGCAGCATCATCAATGGCTTGCTTAGCAGTATCTTTCGCTACTGGTGCTTCTGAAACTGCCTTAATGGCCTGCTCGCCTGCATTCGCAGAAGATTCAACACCTGCATTCGTTGTTGCCGCATCTACTGCTGCTTTAGCTTTAGCAACCTCGGTATCTACTGTTTCCTTAGCCGCTGCTTTTTCTTCAGCTGTTAGACCATCGTTGGCATCAATCGCTGCCTTCTTAGCGTCCGCTGCTTCATCCAGAGCTTTCTTAGCTGCTGTCTTGGCTGCTGGGTCTTCTTTCACATCGGCAACCGCTACTTCACCTGCTCGTTGAGCTGATTCAACACCAGCATTTGTTGTCGCTGCGTCAACCGCATCTTTAGCTTCTGCTGTGGCTTTGTCAACTTCTTTCTTCGCTGCTGCTTTTTCTTCAGCTGTGAGACTGTCGTTGGCATCAATTGCTGCTTTCTTAGCGTCCGCTGCGGCATCTAGAGCTTTCTTGGCTGCTGTCTTCGCTGCTGGATCTTCTTTCACATCGGCAACCGCTACTTCACCTGCTCGTTGAGCTGATTCAACACCAGCATTGGTTGTCGCTGCGTCAACCGCATCTTTAGCTGCTGCTGTTGCTTGATCAACTTCTTTCTTCGCTGCTGCTTTTTCCTCAGCTGTGAGACTATCATTGGCATCAATCGCTGCTTTCTTAGCGTTCGCTGCGTCATCCAAAGCTTTCTTAGCAGTATTCTTCGCTACTGGTGTTTCTGAGACTGCCTTAATGGCTGTTTCACCCGTAACTTTAGCTGATTCGACGTTAGCATTCGTTGTTGCAGTATCAACTGCTGCTTTAGCCTTAGCAACCTCAGCATCTACTGCTTCCTTAGCCGCTACTTTTTCTTCAGCTGTGAGACTATCGTTAGCATCAATCGCTGCTTTCTTAACGTCCGCTGCGTCATCTAGAGCTTTCTTAGCTGATGTCTTCGTTGCTGGGTCTTCTTTGACATCTGAAACCGCTACTTCACCTGCTCGTTGAGCTGATTCAACACCGGCATTCGTTGTCGCCGCATCTACCGCATCTTTAGCTGCTGCTGTTGCTTTGTCAACTTCTTTCTTCGCTGCTGCTTTTTCTTCAGCTGTGAGACTGTCGTTGGCATCAATCGCTGCTTTCTTAGCTGCCGCTGCTTTGTCTAGAGCTTCCTTAGCTGCATTTTTGGCTGCTGGATCTTCTTTGACATCTGAAACGGCTCTCTCACCAGCTGTTTTCGCTTCTTCAACACCAGCATTTGTTGTCGCTGCATCTACCGCTTTTTTGGCATCTGCTGTTGCTTTGTCAACTTCTTTCTTCGCTGCTGCTTTTTCTTCAGCTGTGAGACTATCGTTAGTATCAATTGCTGCTTTCTTAGCCTCTGCTGCTTTGTCAAGAGCATCCTTGGCTGCTGTCTTGGCTGCTGGATCTTCTTTGACATCTGAAACCGCTACTTCACCTGCTCGTTGAGCTGATTCAACACCGGCATTCGTTGTCGCCGCATCTACTGCATCTTTAGCTGCTGCTGTGGCTTTGTCAACTTCTTTCTTCGCTGCTGCTTTTTCTTCAGCTGTGAGACTGTCGTTAGCATCAATCGCTGCTTTCTTAGCATCTGCTGCGTCATCCAGAGCTTTCTTAGCTGATGTCTTGGCTGCTGGGTCTTCTTTGACATCTGAAACCGCTACTTCACCTGCTCGTTGAGCTGATTCAACACCGGCATTCGTTGTCGCCGCATCTACCGCATCTTTAGCTGCTGCTGTGGCTTTGTCAACTTCTTTCTTCGCTGCTGCTTTTTCCTCAGCTGTGAGACTTTCGTTAGCATCAATCGCTGCTTTCTTAGCCTCTGCTGCTTTGTCTAGAGCTTCCTTGGCTGCTGTTTTCGCT
Organism: Streptococcus sp. WM07; assembly: GCF_004570525.1. GTDB lineage: Bacteria > Bacillota > Bacilli > Lactobacillales > Streptococcaceae > Streptococcus. Next base: position 5,919 of record NZ_SPPZ01000046.1, read on the forward strand.
GCTGGGTCTTCCTTCACATTTGAAACTTCTAGCTCACCAGCTGTTTTCGCTGCTTCAACACCAGCATTACTTGTCGCCGCATCTACCGCTTTTTTAGCTGCTGCTGTGGCTTTGTCAACTTCTTTCTTCGCTGCTGCTTTTTCTTCAGCTGTGAGACTGTCGTTAGCATCAATCGCTGCTTTCTTAGCATCCGCTGCTTTGTCTAGAGCGTCCTTAGCAGCTTTCTTAGCTGCTGGATCTTCTTTGACACCTAAAACTTCTAATTCACCAATTGATTTCGCTTCTTCAACACCAGCATTTGTTGTCGCTGCATCTACCGCTTTCTTAGCGTCTGCTGTTACTTGATCAACTTCTTTCTTCGCTGCTGCTTTTTCTTCAGCTGTGAGACTGTCGTTAGCATCAATCGCTGCTTTCTTAGCATCCGCTGCTTTGTCTAGAGCGTCCTTGGCTGCTGTTTTCGCTGCTGGATCTTCTTTAACATCTGAAACGGCTGTCTCACCAGCTGTTTTCGCTGCTTCAACACCAGCATTTGTTGTCGCTGCATCTACCGCTTTTTTGGCATCTGCTGTGGCTTTGTCAACCTCTTTCTTCGCTGCTGCTTTTTCTTCAGCTGTGAGACTATCGTTAGCATCAATTGCTGCTTTCTTAGCGTCTGCTGCTTTGTCTAGAGCTTCCTTGGCTGCTGTCTTGGCTGCTGGATCTTCTTTAACATCTGCAACGGCTGTCTCACCAGCTCGTTGGGCTGATTCAACGCCTGCATTTGTTGTCGCTGCGTCAACCGCATCTTTAGCTGCTGCTGTTGCTTTGTCAACTTCCTTCTTAGCCGCAGCTTTTTCTTCAGCTGTGAGACTATCATTGGCTTCAATCGCTGCTTTCTTAGCCTCTGCTGCTTTGTCTAGAGCGTCCTTGGCTGCTGTCTTCGCTGCTGGATCTTCTTTAACATCTGAAACGGCTGTCTCACCAGCTGTTTTCGCTGCTTCAACATCGGCATTCGTTTTCGCTGCATCAACAGCCTTTTTCGCATCTGCTGTGGCTTTGTCAACTTCTTTCTTAGCCGCCGCTTTTTCTTCAGCTGTGAGACTGTCGTTAGTATCAATCGCTGATTTCTTAGCATCCGCTGCTTTGTCTAGAGCGTCCTTGGCTGCTGTCTTGGCTGCTGGATCTTCTTTAACATCTGAAACCGCTACTTCACCTGCTCGTTGGGCTGATTCAACACCAGCATTGCTTGTCGCTGCATCTACTGCATCTTTAGCTGCTGCTGTTGCTTTGTCAACTTCCTTCTTAGCCGCTGATTTTTCTTCAGCTGTGAGACTATCATTGGCATCAATCGCTGATTTTTTAGCATCCGCTGCTTTGTCTAGAGCGTCCTTGGCTGCTGTCTTCGCTGCTGGATCTTCTTTAACATCTGAAACGGCTGTCTCACCTGCTCGTTGAGCTGATTCAACATCGGCATTCGTTTTCGCTGCTTCAACAGCCTTTTTCGCATCTGCTGTGGCTTTGTCAACTTCTTTCTTCGCTGCTGCTTTTTCTTCAGCTGTGAGACTGTCGTTAGCATCAATCGCTGCTTTCTTAGCATCCGCTGCTTTGTCTAGAGCGTCCTTAGCTGCATTTTTGGCTGCTGGGTCTTCTTTGACATCGGCAACGGCTGTCTCACCTGCTCGTTGGGCTGATTCAACGCCTGCATTTGTTGTCGCTGCGTCAACCGCATCTTTAGCTGCTGCTATTGCTTTGTCAACTTCCTTCTTAGCCGCAGCTTTTTCTTCCGCTGTTAGACTATCGTTAGTATCAATCGCTGCTTTCTTAGCCTCTGCTGCTTTGTCTAGAGCTTCCTTAGCTGCATTTTTGGCTGCTGGATCTTCTTTAACATCTGCAACGGCTGTCTCACCAGCTGGTTTTGCTGCTTCAACACCGGCATTCGTTGTCGCTGCATCTACAGCCTTTTTCGCATCTGCTGTGGCTTTGTCAACTTCTTTCTTCGCTGCTGCTTTTTCTTCAGCTGTTAGACTATCGTTGGTATCAATCGCTGCTTTTTTAGCATCCGCTGCTTTGTCTAGAGCGTCCTTGGCTGCATTTTTGGCTGCTGGGTCTTCTTTAGCATCGGCAACAGCTACTTCACCTGCTCGTTGAGCTGATTCAACTCCTGCATTTGTTGTCGCTGCATCAACTGCATCTTTAGCTGCTGCTGTGGCTTTGTCAACTTCTTTCTTAGCCGCCGCTTTTTCTTCAGCTGTTAGACTATCATTAGCATCAATCGCTGCTTTTTTAGCATCCGCTGCTTTGTCTAGAGCTTCCTTAGCTGCATTTTTGGCTGCTGGATCTTCTTTGACATCAGCAACTGCTGTCTCACCAGCTGTTTTTGCATCTTCAACACCAGCATTGCTTGTCGCCGAATCTACCGCTTTCTTAGCGTCTGCTGTGGCTTTAGCAACTTCTTTCTTCGCTGCTGCTTTTTCTTCAGTTGTTAGACTGTCGTTAGCATCAATCGCTGCTTTCTTAGCTTCCGCTGCTTTGTCTAGAGCTTCCTTAGCTGCATTTTTAGCTGCTGGGTCTTCTTTGACACCCGCAACGGCTACTTCACCTGCTCGTTGAGCTGATTCAACACCGGTATTTGTTGTCGCTGAATCTACCGCATCTTTAGCTGCTGCTGTGGCTTTATCAACTTCGTTCCTCGCTGCTGCTTTTTCTTCAGCTGTTAGACTATCATTGGCATCAATCGCTGCTTTCTTAGCATCCGCTGCTTTGTCTAGAGCTTCCTTAGCAGTATCTTTAGCAGTTTTTTCAGGCTCAGCTTTCGAAATCCCGTCTAGACCAGATGTTTTTTCCTGCTTAACAGCATCTGAGCTAGTCGCATTATTAATAGCATCTTTCGCATCTTTAGCTGCATCATTAACAGCCTTTTTAGCCGCTTCTTTTTCTTCATTAGTCAAGTTAGGATTAGCATCAATAGCAGACACCTTATCATTTGCCGCTTGTTCAAGTTCAGCAATAGCATTATTTTTGTTTTCTTGAAGATTTGCATTTCCATTCAAGTCATTTTTGGCATTATTCAATGCATCTTTAGCTGCATCAATTTCTGCTTGAGTTGCACTTGGATTTTCTAGTACCTTTTTAGCATCTTCAACTGCTTTATCATAGGCAGCTTTTTTATCTTGACTTGCGTCTACATAATTATTGTCAGCTTTGGCTTCTTCATTTTGATCTGCTATCTCTTTAAGAGAATCTTTATCTGTCACATGAATCACAAATGACTTTGTAGATTCCCTACCAGCTCCATCTCTAACTGTGACTGTTACAGGATAATCACCTTTTTCAGATGTTGGCGTTCCAGTAATGGTTCTATCATTCGCATTATATGCCAATCCGGCAGGAAGACCTGTAGTTTCAACCACAGCATTCCCTTCAGCAACGGCAATATCAACTGTTTTTGAAAAAGAAGCACCTTTAGCTACAGTGTCATCTGTTAGATCAGCAATATCTGGATTAAAGGTAATGGTTTTACTCTTATCCATAACCCATGTACTACCATCGTAATTCGTCACTGTTACGGAACCATCGTTTGCAACTGAGAATGTAGACGTTGGATTGACGTTCTGGTTTTTTGGTACAGCCTTTATTGCGTCTACAATCGCTTGTTTTTCAACCGCTGTCAGGTTATTGCGATCGGCTACGAATGTCTTAGCGGGATCATAGAGCAAAACCCGAACATTAACAACCACTTCATTTTGGGATCCATCAGGGTACGTCACTACAACCGTTGGTTTTTGTAGACCTGGAATCGTAACATCAACTGCTGGTCGGCCATCAGGGCGTTCTTTGAAAGCATATTTCGTCCCCGTAGGGTGTGACCTAGTAACTACAGATCGATCCGCTTGTTTATCCATATCCTCATGACCGATATTAACTGCACGGTCACGTGGAACTAATGTATCATCATCCGCTTGTGTACCTGTATTTCGGAAAGCAATTCCTCGAAAAGCTGCAGAACGACGGCGAGAGCTGCTATCAGTTGAAGTCGTTGTTGGCACAAGCGCAAAGAGCAATTGGTTTTGTTGCAACTCAGCGATTTGCTGGGTTAATTTTAACTCTTCTCCCTTAGCCAATTGGTAACCTGCAGGCAATTCTTTAGGATTCACTTGAATAGTCGTTACAGCCTTGCTATCTGACGTTACGACTTCCGCCACCTTTTCTTCCGAAGCAATAACTTGTTGCGTTGCTTGGTTCACATAAGTAACAGTATAAGGAATCTCTACTTTACGAGTTTCACTCTTAGATGAGCTAGTCGTGTTCGAAGAATCTGTAGCAGCTGGTTTTGTTTCAGATTTAGCTTCTGTTGAAGTTTCTTTTTTCGTCTCTTCTGTAGAAGCTGTTTCTTCTTTAACAGCAGCATCTTTTTCAGCTTCTACTGTTTTTTCTTCTGTCGCAACTGGCTGTTCTGGAGTTTCAGCAGTCGGAGTCGTTGCAGTAGTTTCCGCAACTTTCGTATCAACCGCCTGAGGTTCCTCCTCGGCAGGCTCCTTTTGCTCTCCTACCTGTACAGCACTGGCTGTCGTAGCAGCCTCTAACTCACTGGCAGATACATCTGTTCCCATGATCATAAAAGCAGCAATTGCTACTGATGCAACCCCTACATTAAACTTTCGAATGGAAAAACGCTGACGCGTTTCAAAGGGAAACCCCTTAGACTTTTTCCTATTTTGCATAGAAATCCTCTCCTAAATATTATTTTTCAATTGTCATTTTCTCACACAATAAAGACAAATGCAAGAAATATAGCTGACAATTTGAAACAAATCATTGACAACTATAAAATGTTATGTTTTACAAGGGACACCTGACTCCTCCTGATTTTTTCGGTGACGGAAATAACAAGGCTCTCTAACTTGATAAAAACTCTCTAGCAACTTTCCCACATTCCAAATCGCTCTTCCTTTTATTTTTTAAAACAGCTAGTGTATATGTGTTAGGTTTTGTGACATCATTTATTGCAAATTCCCCTTGGCTTTGATAGAATAATAAAAATAGAAAAGGTTTTCTAACAGAAAGGAGAAAAATATGCCACTTATTCAATTCAAAAATGTCGAAAAATATTACGGTACTTACCACGCTCTTAAAAATATCAATCTCGAAATCGAGAAAAGTCAAGTCGTCGTCTTATTAGGGCCATCAGGTTCTGGTAAATCAACTCTTATAAGAACCATAAATGGATTAGAGTCTATTGAAACCGGTAGTCTTATAGTGAATGGACATGAGCTGGTTCATGCATCTGCAAGGGATTTAGTCCAACTACGAAAAGAAGTGGGAATGGTCTTTCAACACTTCAACCTTTATCCTCACAAAACTGTCTTGGAGAATGTAACCTTAGCACCCACCAAAGTATTGGGGATGGATCCACAGGAAGCCTTGAACCTGGCCGAAAAATACCTCACCTATGTAAATATGTGGGATCGTAAAGATTCCTACCCAGGTATGTTATCCGGCGGACAAAAACAGCGAGTTGCTATTGCCCGAGGATTAGCCATGAAGCCTGAATTACTCCTCTTTGACGAACCGACTTCCGCCTTAGATCCGGAAACCATCGGAGATGTTCTAGCTGTTATGCAAAAATTAGCACGAAGCGGAACCAATATGGTCGTTGTAACTCATGAAATGGGCTTCGCACGTGAAGTGGCCGATCGTATCATCTTTATGGCTGACGGAGAAATTCTTGTTGATACAACTGATGTTCATGGTTTCTTCGATAATCCGCAAGAACCAAGAGCCCAACAATTCCTAAGTAAAATCATCAATCATACTAGCGATAAGGTTCAAGAGGATTAGGAGGATACTATGAAACTTATGAAATGCTTCAACTTTTTAGTTGGTTTCTTCTTGACCCTCCTCTTCTTTTCCAGTAGTGTTACAGCTACCGATCTTCCAGATCAAATCCAAAAGATTAAGGACTCAGGAACCCTACGTGTCGGTGTCAAACAAGACGTACCAAACTTCGGATACCTAGATCCACAGGATAATCAATACCACGGCATGGAAATTGATATCGCCAAAAAAATCGCACAGGAACTTGGTGTGAAAATCGAGTATACACCTGTAACCTCCCACACTCGGGAACCCTTGATGGATAACGGGCAAGTCGACCTTATCATCGCCACTTACACCATAACCCCACAAAGGCAAGAATCTTACGCTATCTCTACCCCCTACTATTACGACCAAATCGGATTTTTGGTCAATCAAAAATCCGGTATTCAGAATCCAAAAAATTTAGATGGTAAAACCATTGGTGTCACCCAAGGTTCAACAACCAAGACCAATCTCCAAGCTTTCGCCAAAGAAAACAACCTTTCTTTTAATTTTGTAGAATTGGGCTCCTTTCCTGAATTAGCCATTTCTCTCTATGCACAACGTATCGATGCTTTTTCAGTCGATAAATCCATTCTATCCGGTTACACCAGTAAGCAAACTAAAATCCTAAATCAAGGATTCAATACTCAAGAATATGGTATTGCCAGTAAAAAATCCAACAATGAATTCATCAGCTATATCAATGTTCTTATTGAAAAATGGACCAAAGATGGTAGCCTCAAAAAAATTCAGGATACCTACAATCTCAAATCCGCATTACCAACTGAAAACTAAGGAGGGACTATGTTTCTTACAACCATCTCTTCCAGCCCCTTTGCACTAAATAAATGGGCTGCTCTATTTCAAGAATCTGCTAATTTCTTTCAAGGATTCCTTTACACACTTGGTTTATCCATAGGTGCTCTTACTGTAGCAATGCTCCTGGGAATCGTTTTTGCCATCATGGCATCTAGTCACAACAAAGTCGCTCGAATCTGTTCACGTATTTTTGTAGAATTTTTCCAGAATACCCCTCTTCTTGTTCACTTTGTATTTGTTTATTATGGTCTCGCCATTGTATCGCAAGGAGCTATTATGATTTCGGCTTTTTGGACCGGCATTCTTTGCGTCGCTTTCTATCACGGGGCCTATATCGCTGAAGTGTTTCGTTCGGGTATCGAGTCTGTCCCCAAAGGACAAACAGAGGCAGCCCTCTCCCAAGGTTTTAGCTATACGGAAACAATGAGGCTCATCATCATTCCTCAAGCAATTCGTACAATTCTACCACCGCTAACCAACCAAGTCGTAAACCTCATAAAAAACACCGCAACCGTTGCAATTATCTCCGGTGCAGACATCATGTTCGTCGCTAAATCCTGGGCTTTCGAGAGTACCAATTATGTCCCAGCCTTCGCTGGTGCCGCCCTACTCTACTTTATTCTGTGTTTCCCATTAGCTAGCTGGGGTAGGAAAATTGAAGAAGCTAATAAGCAGACCTACACGCTTTAATTTAGAAAGGAAATTCTATGTCTGAACTTTTTACCAGTTACAACCTAATCTTCCTTCTACAAGGCTTAGGTCTTACCCTCCTCATTTCTGTGTCCGCCATCCTATTATCCACCATATTGGGTACCCTTCTAGCGCTAATGCGAAACAGTAACAATCCTTTATTAAAACTCATAGCAGGCATTTATATTGAGTTCGTCAGAAATGTACCTAACCTATTGTGGATTTTCATTATCTTTTTGGTCTTTCAGGTTAAATCTCTCCCTGCAGGGATTCTATCCTTTACCATTTTTACCTCAGCAGCTCTAGCGGAAATCATTCGAGGCGGTCTCAACTCTATTGATCATGGACAGACAGAGGCTGGCCTATCTCAAGGTTTTACCAGTTATCAAATTTTCACCCTCATTATCTTCCCACAGGCCTTCCGCAAAATGCTGCCGGCAATTATTTCACAATTCGTGACCGTAATAAAAGACACCTCCTTCCTCTACTCGGTTATTGCTCTTCAAGAACTATTCGGAAAAAGTCAAATTTTAATGGGACGCCACTTCCAACCAGAACAAGTATTTACACTCTATGCTTTAGTGGCTTTAACTTATTTTATTATTAATTTCTTAATCTCCAGCCTCTCTCGAAAACTTGCTCTCCGTTGGAAGGACAGCCAAGTTTAGAAGATCGGTATAATCAATCAAGTGAGGGGAGACTGGGACAAAAATCTCAACCTTCCTATTTTTAGTTAGTGAAATAACCGCAACACAGTGGTTCATTCGCTCAAACAAGCTAATCAACTGTCCAACTCTCCTCACACCATCATGCTTCCTAATCTAGCACACGACGGCTCAATTAGCTTTTAACGCAGGTCACCTTTAAGCAATAATCTAGACAACTAACCAGAAAGTGAATCGCATGCAGTATTGGAACTGGCAGAACAGACTGCTAATGACCAAATTTGATTTTTGAAAAGCAAGCGCCTAATAACGGGGTAGATAAAAAGTCTCCAAAGTCTTGAGTAAAAACTCTGACTTTGGAGACTTTTTGTTATCTATAATGGATTGAAGTAAAATACAGACAATTGTTATAGAAATAGAGTTATGAAATTTACAGATGAAATGATTAACGAACTAAAAACTGCCCTAAAAACTAAAGATTTATCCTCCTACCACAAACGAATTCAAGCGGTTTATCTTAGAGCGACTAATACTCCCTATAAGACTATTATGGAGATACTTGATCTTTCTCATGATACTATTTGGAGACTAACTAAGAAATATCTAGAAGATGGTTTACAGGCCCTTGTTTCTGATGCTCGAGGAGGTCGCCGGCATGCTTATATGACGGTTGATGAAGAACAGGAATTTTTAAGTCAACAGCTAGCTTCTGCTATAAAGGGTGAGTTTATAACAATCGACTCTCTCTATGAAGCTTACCAAGAGCAGATCGGTCGTAAAACCACCAAAGATGGTTTTTATCGACTGCTAAAGCGTAATGGATGGAGAAAAGTTTCTCCTCGTCCTGAACATCCCAAAAAAGCAGACACTAAGACTCGCTTAATGTACCAAGATGAAGCTAGTTTCGGGAGAATTAGTAAATTGGGCTCTTGTTGGAGTCCTAGTGGACATCGTCCGACTGTCTCTAGTCACCATATCCGAGAATTTCGTTATTGCTATGGTGCTGTGGATGCCCATTCAGGAGAGTCCTTTTTCATAATTGCCGGAGAGTGCAATAGCGCTTGGATGAATGAGTTTCTATCTCAATTATCAGAAGCTTATCCCAATGACTATTTGATTTTAGTTATGGATAATGCCGTTTGGCATAAATCTCAGACCCTTGAAATACCTGAGAATATTGAATTTACATTCATACCCCCTTATACTCCTGAGATGAATCCAATAGAACAAGTTTGGGCAGAAATCCGTAAACGTGGCTTCAAAAATAGAACTTTTCAAACATTGGAATCAGTCATTGATAGGCTTCAAGAAGTTATCCAAAGCTTATCAACTACTCGCTTACGATCGATTGTCCATAGAGAATGGATATCTGCTAATTTTGATTCTGAATGAGTATCAGGTTTTGAAATCGAATGAATATAAACGTTCTACGTGAGGAACAACAACACAGACTTTTACCGCGTACTCCCTACTCACCGAACTATAATCCTATTGAAAAGAGACGACACACCCATCCTACCACAAAAGACCTTGCCCGAATTGGACAAGGTCTTTTGCTGTCTAGGAATTATCGTTAGATTTAAAACAACATTCTAACCCAAATTATTCATACATAACTAAAAAAACTTCCAGAATCGCTGATACATCATGGTTTCTGGAAGTTTTTGATTTTCACCCATTAGGTGAGACTTTTGACTGGACAAAAAAGGATTTCCCCTTTATGATATAAGCGCAAACCAAATCAAAATAGAAAGGAAACCCATATGTTCAGTCTAACAAATTACAATTCTAAAAACAACACTTTTTCTTTTGATGGTGGAAATCTAACGAATTACGGAGGATTACTTCTCTTTAAAGTACTTTTTGA
>NZ_SPPZ01000047.1 GCF_004570525.1 Streptococcus sp. WM07
GATTTTCCTATGGTGTTGTGCATTCTTTTTATCTTTCAGAGCTTGCTTCAATTCGTTAATTTGATATTCATTTAGTTCGACTTTCATACTTTATAGTATACAGCTATTTTTGTTTTTTGTTAAGTATTACTATTCAAACATCTCCGTCAGACGGTAGCGAAGGGGTCTGCGGCTGACAACTTGAAGTAAATTCTTATCAACTAAAGTCCGCAAACCTTGTTTAATCGAACGAACCGATACTTTTGGAGCATTCTGGCTTACTATTTTAACCAATTCTCTCTCCTCCATCCCACTATCATCTGACACAAATAGTTTTGCCTGAGCAAGTACAAAGAGGAGGTGTTTTTCTTGTTCTGAAGTCTCTTCCAGAGTATGGATTTTCTCACGATAGTCTTCCAATAAATCCCGTTTTTCAGCTAAGAGCAAAAGAATATCTTCCTGTCCTTCTTGAATAAGTGACAAGAGACCTTGGACAAAAAAGGTCGCATCAGCGCGATTCAAATAGTCGCCCGTCTGTTGAAAGAGTTTGTAATAAGTATTTTTATGCTCATTGATTTTTTGGGAAATCACAAGAGCTGTGAAGGTATCCAAGTTATTAGCTACTGTCTTGGCCATTAGATAGCGACCAAATCGTCCATTCCCATCATAAAATGGATGCGTATTTTCAAAGAAAAAATGACCAATACAGACCTTCACTAAAAAAGGAAGCTCCTCATCTCCCAGAAATTGAAGCCAGGATTCCAACATATTACAAATCCCTTCTTCCGATAAGGGGGGACGATGGATGACTTTCCCTGTCCGATCATCGCTTATCTGAACACCCCCTTTTCGAAAGAGCTCCCCATCCAGTTGATCTTCTGAGTCCACTTCCTCTTCCATCAAAAGATTATAAAGAAAGCGAATATCTTTCAAAGTCTGGAGATTGAGAGTAGTCCCCTCTAAAATCTGTTGGTACATTTTCACCATTGAAAGGTTTTTACGTGTAGATTCTGCATCTGGAGACTCTGTCACAAAGCGATGAGCCTCTACCAAGTCCTTCCGTCTTGTTCGAATACCTTCGATAGCATTTGTGGAAATGATTGATTGGTACATTTGCTCACTAAAAAATTGATAATGGGCGACGGCTGGTAAATCCGCTGCCAAATCCTGAATCTTGCCAGAAGCAACTGTAATTTTTTCCATCAACATTAGAATCGTCGGCAAGACCACGACAAACAGGGGAAAGCTAGATGTTTGGAAGTTTTCTCTTTTCATCAATCTTGGGTAAAGTCGAGTAACAATCGTACCATATCCTTCCAAACGTTGTTGATACTCTCTCTCATAAGCCTCAAAATTCCCATAATAGACTTTTTTAAGTTCTTTGTAATCCATCAAAACCCTCCTCTCTGCTAGATCGACCCTGCTGTTACTTAAAACAAAAATCAAAATTTATTCAAATAGAATTGAAAAGTTGAATTCTATTTTGTCATTTTAGCCCTTTTGTTAAAATAAAATCTCATTTTCTAGTTCTATTTTAACATTTTGGCACTTTTGTTCAAATATAAACTATTTATTGCCTTCTATTTTGTCATTTTAGCCCTTTTGTTAAAATATGTGGGAATTTTAATCAAATAATTTCTAATGAAAAGTATCATTCCTTAGAATTGTCTGAAAAATCTCCTTTTGAAAACTTTTATGCTATAATAAGGTGTATTTTACTGATGAAAGAGAGAAAGCGGCCATGCAAGCCCAAGGAATCCAGATCTCTTATGGAGATCGCTTGATACTGGACAATTTATCTTGTCAGCTAGAGCCTGGAAGCATCACCACCATCATCGGGGCCAACGGCAGTGGTAAATCCACTCTTCTCAAGGCCTTTACTCGAATTCTCCCCTTAGACAAAGGACAAATTATTCTCGAAGGCCAAGCCATCGCTCAGATGAAAACCAAGGAAGTTGCCAAAAAATTGGCTCTGTTACCACAAGTTCAGTCTGCAGCCGAAGGCATCACCGTTTCGGAGTTAGTTACCTATGGTCGCTACCCTCACTTAGCGGCCTTGGGGCATCTCTCCAAGGATGATCGCGCTAAAATTACTTGGGCGTTAGAAGCTACTCGCTTAAGTGCTTACCACGATCAGCCCGTTGATGCGTTATCGGGAGGACAGCGGCAGCGGGTCTGGATTGCTATGGCCTTAGCTCAAGATACAGACTGGATTTTCTTAGATGAACCAACGACCTACCTTGACCTCAATCATCAGTTGGAAGTGCTAGAACTACTAGCAGAACTCAATAAAACCCAAGGCAAGACCATCGTCATGGTCTTGCATGATCTCAATCTGGCAGCTCGTTTTTCCCATCGTTTGTTGGCCATGAAGGATGGGCACATCGCTTTTGAGGGTGCGGTCTCAGAGGTGATGACAACTGAAACCTTGCGTTCGATTTTTTCCATAGAAGCGCAAATCCTTCCAGATCCAATCTATGGAACCCCTGTCTGTCTTAGTTATACGCTACTTAAAGAATAGGAGATTATTATGAAAAAACTACTAACCTGGCTAGGACTTACTTTACTACTCCTCACACTGACAGCTTGTACTTCTACAAATAAGTCATCTAATGCTACGGAAGACATAGTTCTCTCCAGTAAACCCAAGATTGAGGGCTTTGATTATTCTGGAGATATTCCTCAGAATCCTCAACGAATTGTCAGTCTTTCCTCGAGCTATACGGGTTACCTTTATCAACTTGGCTTTGAGCCTGTATCTGTCACTTCCTATGACGCTAAGAATCCCGTCCTCAAGGATCGGATTAAGGAGGCTCAAGTACTCATGCCAGACGATCTAGAGAGCATTGCCAAGGCCAATCCAGATTTGATTGTCATTGAATCCAATGATCCGAACCTCAAGGAACTGCAAAAGATCGCACCAACCTTGGCTGTAACCTACGGCAAGAACGATTACCTCCAACTCTTGAATTCTTTTGGGCAAGTTTTTGCCAAAGAAAAAGAAGCAGATGAATGGATCGCTAACTGGAAAGAGCGAACTGCCAAAATCGGACAAGAACTCCGTAACCAGTTAGGAGCAGATAAGACTGTTACCGTTATGGGGCTCTTTGAAAAAGACATCTACCTTTTCGGCAACAACTGGGGGCGTGGCGGCGAAGTTATCTACCAAGCTCTCGGTTTCAAAGCTCCTCAAAAAGTCCAAGATGAGGTCTTCAAACCTGGCTATCTAGCCGTCAATCAAGATGCCCTACCAGATTATCTAGGCGATATTGTCGTTGTAGCTGCTGAAAACGAGGAGACAGGGTCAGCCCTCTATGAGAGTCCCCTTTGGAAATCTCAACCAGCAGTTGAGAAAAACCATGTCCTCAAGGTTGATGCCAATGCTTTCTACTTCAACGACCCACTAAGTCTGGAATATGAACTAAAAACTATCCAAGAAGGATTCCAACAAATGAATTAGGAGTTCCTATGAAACCAACCCAATCTGGGATTCCGCAAAACAAGCCAAGATTCTTTTGGCTTGTTTTTTGCAGTCTCACCCTCCTAATCCTCGGTCAATTCCTGCTGAATCTCAGTTGGGGACAACCCTGGTACGATTTTGAAACCGTCCTACAAGCCCTCCTATATCCACACAAGCAGGGACAAATCGATCTGATTATCTGGGATATCCGACTCCCACGCGCCACCGCTGCTCTATTAGTAGGAGCCAGTCTTGCTGTTTCTGGCGCCCTTATGCAGGGAATTACCCGCAATCCCATCGCAGACCCAGGACTCCTCGGAATCAATGCTGGAGCCGGACTGGCTCTAGCTGGGGGCTACGCTTTTCTTGGCTCCCTCCACTATAGCCAAATTCTAGTCCTCTGCCTACTAGGCGCAGGTATGGCAACCCTACTCGTCTTAGGTCTAGCCTACCGGCGGGGACGAGGACTAGATCCCGCTAGCCTCATCCTAGCTGGTACCATGGTAGCCAGTCTTTTTACCGCTCTGGGACAGGGATTGACGCTGGCTTTTAATCTGTCCACGGCGATTATTGGCTGGCAAGCTGGCGGATTAGCGGCCACAAATTGGCAGATGCTCATGATCATCATCCCACCGATTGCTTGTGGACTCTTACTTGCACAACTCCTAGCCTATCAACTGACAATTTTTAGCTTAGATGAACAAATTGCCCTAGGCTTAGGACAAAATACCCGCTGGATGCGCCTGACACTCTTACTTGTTGTTTTAGTGCTTTCCGCTGGCTCTGTTGCTTTAGTCGGTAGTTTAGCGCTCGTAGGGTTAATCATTCCCCACCTCTTACGTCCATGGTTAGGACGTTCCTACAGTCACTTACTTCCTATTTCAGCTCTCATTGGCACCAGTTTTCTACTCTGGTGCGATCTCGGAGCCATCCTACTCCCAGGAACCCCACTCAATACCTTAATCTGTCTAATCATTCTCCCAATCTTTATAATCCTGATGCGAAAGGGACAATTGTATGACTCCTTCTAAGCGGCTACCTCAAGCCTCAACCCTACTCTTACTACTTCTCTTAGTCCTCATCGCTTCATTCCTATCACTAGCTATGGGAGACATGGAAATCGACGTCCAAGGACTCTTTCAGTATTTTGAAGGAACAGCCAGTTCCCAAACTCAATTTATACTTCAAGAAATCCGTCTCCCCCGAACTCTGGTCAGCTTATTGGCAGGTGCTTCTTTAGGATTAAGCGGTGCTCTCCTACAAACCTATACACGTAATCCTCTCGCCGATTCTTCCACTCTTGGAATTAACGCGGGAGTCGGATTAGTCCTAACCCTCGCTCTAACGCAACTAAATCTTACCGACCCCTTCTTTATCCGTTTTCTCCCCTTTTTTGCTATTCCAGGCGGTCTTGCAACAGTTGCTCTCGCCTCTTTTCTTTCCCACCAAAAAGGACAAGGCATCCATCCTATCAAACTAATTATCGCTGGTGTAACCCTCTCCACTATCCTATCCTCCAGCCTCATTGCCATCACAGGTCAAGTCAACACCCAGAAGCTTAATTATGTAGTAACCTGGTTAGCCGGACGCATGACCGGCAACAATTGGGAGAGCCTAGCCATTGCAACGCCGATTTTAATCATACTCTGGGGATTCAGTTACAGCCAAGCAAGGCCACTTAACCTCCTACAACTAAAAGATGAAACCGCCATCGGACTAGGACTTCCTCTCAAACAAAAAAGACGACTCCTGCTCTTACTAGCTAGTGCACTTGTTGCTTTCAGCCTCTCGCTAGCAGGAAATATTACCCTCGTAGGTCTCCTTGCTAGCCATATCAGTCAAATCCTCTTCCCACCTGACCATCACTGGCGTCTCCCCGCAAGCATGCTGACAGGTGCACTCCTCCTCCTCACCGCCGACACCCTCACCCGTACCTATCTGGTTGGCAGTAACATCCCCACCGGCATCACCCTCACCCTCATCGGAACCCCCTATTTTCTGTATCTCTTACGCAAACAAATGAACCATTCCTAAAACCAGAAAAAAGACACGATTTTCACCCAAACATCGGAAATCGTGTCTTTTTTAGTAGTAATACGTCATAAAAGTAAAATCAGAATAGTTGAAGAATTTCAAAAAATAGCAATGGAATGAGATTCTATTAAGCTAAGACCTCAGTCATTTTAAAAAATGATTCAACAAACCTCAGGGAACTGCTGAATCTTCTAGAGAAGACATTCTTGCGCGCAATCAATAAGTGTATCTTTGAAATTTAATGACTATAAGACTCGCATACCTAAACAAGAAACCTCATACTCTTTGAAAATCAAATTTAACAGTTGTCAGGTCAGACAGTCTGGTAGACTGTCTGAGATTTTAGTTGAAAAAACGAAGTTTTTGTCAACTTTGCTGTACTCATTTGAAACTTTCTTCGAAAGTTTTATGAGCAAGCTTAAAACCTCTCCCAAAGATTTCGAACTTTCTGAGGCTCACTTCCTAGTTTAATTTTTGATTTTCATTGAGTATCAGTTGCTCTATAGAAAGCATATGAATTTTTGATACTCTAATATGTCAAGAATCCAAAACATTCCCAACTGAATTCAGCTGGGAATGTTTTTGGTGGCTCTATGCTTCATACAAGCTTACGGGGGTCTTTAAATTCTTCAGAGAATAACTATCCCACACTCTGCAATCCGGATATATAGTCGTTATATAAGTTATTCCTAGTTAATCATACAAGTCCCTCCTACTGTAAGCGCTCTTATACTAAATTTATTCTAGCATAAAAAGTATCAAATAACCATCCGACAATTTCAAGAGTCATTTTCAAAAAGATGCTTAGGAAAAAGTCTGCGAAATAGAAAACAGCTTAGAATGACGTCATTAGAAACGTTGATTCTAAGCTGTTTTTATCGATTCAAACTTCAAGCGAAGTCAGAAATTTTATTCCTCTTCACGCGCAAATTGGCTTTGATAAAGGTCATAGTAGAAGCCTTGGTCGGCAAGGAGGCTTTCATGAGTTCCTTGCTCGATGATCTGGCCGTCTTTGAGGACCAGAATTTTGTCAGCTTCTTGGATCGTGGAAAGCCGATGGGCAATCACAAAGCTGGTACGGCCTTGCATAAGGGTTTTCATGGCTTTTTGAATCAGGAGTTCCAGACGGGTATCCACGGAGCTGGTTGCCTCATCTAGGATTAGGATTTTCGGATCCGCTAAGAGGGCACGAGCGATGGTCAAGAGCTGTTTCTGACCAAGTGAGATGTTGCTAGATTCTTGATTCATCTGCATCTTATAGCCCCCTGGGAGGCTGCGAATGAAGTAATCCACGTTGGCAGCCTTAGCGGCTGCCACGATTTCCTCGTGGGTCGCATCCAAATTCCCGAAGCGTAAGTTTTCTTCAATACTGGCTTCATAGAGCCAGGCATCTTGCAAGACCATTCCGAATTGACGGCGGTAATCTTGGCGATCAATGCTGCGAATATCTTGGCCGTCAACTCGAATCGCACCTCCATCCACATCATAGAAGCGCATCAGTAGGTTGATAAGAGTTGTCTTTCCGGCCCCTGTTGGTCCGACGATAGCTACCATTTGTCCTGGTTGGACTTCAAGGTTAAAGTTTTGAATCAATGGTTTATCCGCAGTGTAGCTAAAGGAAACCTGATCAAAGCTTACCTGACCGCTCAGGGGTTGGGCAAGTGTTGTTTCATCGGTTTGACTTTCAGCTGGCTCATCCAAGACTTGGAAAATCCGGTCCAAGGAGGACTGGGCACTTTGAAGTTGACCTGCGATTTGAGTCAGAATCTGTACGGGTTGGCTGATTTGCCAAACATATTGAACAAAAGCCTGCATGTTCCCGATGGTTAGACGACCTGCCAAAACTTGAAGGCCACTCAAAAAGGCAATCATAACGTAGGCGAAATCAGATAGTCCATGAAGAAGAGGAGCCATTAGGCCTGAACGGAAGCTCGCTTTAAAGCCGACTTCTTCTAACTCATCCACGATGTCCTGAAATTCTTCCACGGTCTGTTCTTCACGGCCATAGAGTTTTACAATCTGAAAACCAGTCAAGTGTTCCTGTACAAACCCATTTAATTTTCCTAAAATATCAGCTTGACGCTTAAAGGACGGTTGGGATAATTTAAGAATTTGACTTGAGGTTATATAGGTAAGAGGGATAATCAACGTAACAACAATAGCTAGAGGAACATTAATCGAATAAACCATCACCAAGACAAGGATGATCGTTCCGATTGCATTCACAATCTGCAAGAAACTTTGTTGAAGTGCATTGGAGACGGTCTCCACATCACTCGTAAAGCGTCCCAAAAGATCCCCAAACTGCTGGCGGTCAAAATAGGATACTGGCAGATGGTTGACCTTATGGCTCAACTCCTTACGCAAATCGCGTACCGTAGCTTGAACCGCATTGGTCATAAAATAATTGGCATAATAAGCTCCAAGAGAATAAAGGGTCCCGCGAAGCAGGTAAATGACAAGAATCCAAAAGACATAGGGAATATTCAAGCCGGTTCCCTTTCCTTGAGCCATATCCAAGAGATTACGTGTCAATTCCGTAATCGCTAACCCCAGTACAAAAGGCTCCAGAACCGACATGACAATGCTCAAAATCTTGAAAGCAATCGCCAAATAAACACTCGCACGATAGGAGCGAAGATAGGACCAGAGTCGTTTAAAATTATTTTCTTTCATATCTTACTCCTCCCCTCTATTCAGCTGCGAATTAGCAATTTCACGATAGATAGCATTAGATTCCATAAGCTCCTCATGGGTTCCACGTCCCACAATTTCGCCCTTGTCCAGAACAATAATTTGGTCGGCATCCATGATGGTTCCAACCCTCTGCGCAACAATCAACACGGTTGCATTTTCGGTCACTTCTTTGAGACGACGACGCAAAATCGCATCGGTTTTATAGTCCAGAGCTGAAAAAGAATCATCGAAAATATAGATTTCTGGTTCTTTAACAAGTGCACGCGCAATGGACAAGCGTTGTTTTTGTCCACCCGACAAGTTACTTCCACCTTCTGCCAGATGGGTCTCAAACTGATCTTCCTTACTCTGAATAAAATCCAAAGCCTGGGCCACATCCGAAGCAGATTCCAGATCTTCCTGATCCGCTTGAGCATTTCCGAATCGCAAGTTCTCTGCGATACTTCCAGTAAACAGGAGAGCCTTCTGTGGAATAAATCCAATCTTCTGCCGCAGAGCCTTGAGGTTATAAGAACGAACATCCACTCCGTCCACTAAAATCCGCCCCAATGTCACATCAAAGAAGCGAGGAATCAACTGCACCAAGGAAGACTTCCCAGAACCGGTCGACCCAATAAAAGCAATTGTCTGACCTGGCTGAGCCTTAAAGGAAATATCGTGCAAGACTGGATTTTCAGTCTCACCTGGATAAGCAAAGGTCACCCGATCAAACTCCAAATATCCCTTGGTTTCCGTCTCGGTCACTCCTTCTTCATTTGGAGAAATGGATAACGGCATATCCATAACCTCTTGCAGACGGCGGGCCGATACAGCAGTCCGCGGATAGGTCGTAAAGAGATTGGCCAAGAGTAGGCATGACAAGAGGGCATGGAAGCTATATTCAATAAAAGCAACTACAACCCCAATCTGGATTTGTCCCTGATTTAAGGGATCCAAGGCAAACCAGACAATCGCCACAATCATTGCAATAATAATCTGAGCAAAGAGAGGGTCTGTTAATCCCGTCAACTTGAACAGTCGATTGGAATTGGTCTGGTAAATTTCATTTTCCTGATCGAAACGCTGCTCTTGAAACTCCTCACGACCAAAAGCGCGAATAACCCGTAAACCGGTTAGATTTTCCCGAGCAAAATGATTGATCCGATCCAAACTTTCTTGCTGTTGCTCCGATAAGGGACGACTAGCAATAGCCACATACCAGATAACGACCACCAAAAATGGAAGAGAGAAGGCTACAATCCAACTCAAGGAAGGACTGGTCACAAAAACCATCACCAAGCTGGATAGCAACATAATTGGAGTGATAACTCCAAATTTCAAGGTCTGATCCGCAAACTGCATCAGTGTGAAGGCGTCACTGGTAATCCGAGTGACCAAAGAAGACACTCCAATCTGTTCATATTCTTGATGGGAATAGTATTGAAGACGTCGATAAATATCCAGACGCATATCTCGAATCATTTTATTCGTAAGACGGCTACCTGCATAAGTCTGTAGGAAACGACCTAAAATTCCAAGCAAGGCTGTAATGATCATGACAATGCCCCAAAAATAAATCCGAGACTCGTCTCCTTGAACCACTCCTTGGTCAATCATTCGTGCTAAAAAGGTCGGAAGTCCGAGGTTCACAATAACAAACAATAGGGCTGCAAAAATATCCAAAGCCAAGAGCTGGGGATATTTCTTTAAGTAATTCCAAATATAAAGCATGGATCCTCCTTTCAAAGTAGGGTTTCATTTAAATCTTTCTGAGCTTGATCCAAGAAAAGCAGGGCTTCTAAGGGAGTCATCTGGCTCAAATTGATTGTTTTTAGTTTTTCAAGTAGGGGATGGGGTGTGCTCGGGAGGGATTCTGGTACTTGAAACAAATCCAGTTGCCCTATCTGGGACTGAGACTCTTGGTTTTCCAAGCTATCCAAGATAATCTGGGCTCGAGCCAAAAGGACTGGAGGAAGTCCCGCAATTTTAGCAACGTGGATTCCATAAGACTGATCGGCAGGCCCCGGCTCAATCTTATGTAGGAAAGTAACCGTGCCCCCTTCTTCTAATGTGGCAACGTGTACATTGGCCAGTCCTCCAAGGCTGTGTTCCAATTCCGTTAACTCATGGTAGTGTGTTGCAAAGAAAGTCTTCGCTCCCACTTTATCATGAATATATTCAATCAAGGCTTGAGCCAAAGCCATACCATCATAGGTTGCGGTACCACGACCCAACTCATCAAAGAGAATGAGGGACTGAGCTGTCGCATGTTGCACGGCTTGATTAGCTTCCATCATCTCCACCATAAAGGTCGACTGGCCAGAAACCAAGTCATCGGCTGCCCCAATCCGAGTAAAGATGGCATCAAAAATCGGCAGGTCTGCCTCCTTAGCTGGAACGTACGAACCAATCTGGGCAAGAATCACCATAATCGCAATTTGCCGCATATAGGTTGATTTACCACTCATATTGGGGCCCGTAATCAACTGAATCCGATCCTCTGCCGCCATAACAAGGCTGTTGGGGACATAGGACTGGCGGCCCAAGACTGCTTCCACTACAGGATGGCGACCCTCGATTACTCGAATTTGTCCTGTCTCGTTAAAAGTCGGCTTAACCCAGAGCTGGCTTTCTGCAACCGAAGCCAAGCTCTGGAGTACATCGACACTGGCAAGGGCGCTAGCCAAACTTTGCAAGCGAGGCATGTACTTAGCCACTTCTTCCCGAATTCGCATAAAGAGATCATATTCCAATTGGGAAGACTGATCTCGAGCTTCTAGAAGCTGACCTTCAATTTGGGCCAATTCCTGACTTCCAAAACGCTCCGAGTTTTTCAACGTTGCCTTACGATAAAAATGATCTGGAACATGACTAAGCTGGGACTGGGTGACGTGGAAATAATAACCATCCTTACGATTGTAGTCAATCTTGAGATTGTGAATCCCCGTCGCCTGACGTTCCCGGCTTTCCAAATCTGCCAACCAAGACGTCCCTTCTCGTAAGGCTTTACGGTACTGGTCTAGGACAGG
The DNA here is from genome assembly GCF_004570525.1 of Streptococcus sp. WM07. Taxonomy (GTDB): domain Bacteria; phylum Bacillota; class Bacilli; order Lactobacillales; family Streptococcaceae; genus Streptococcus. The sequence goes on from NZ_SPPZ01000047.1 coordinate 11,179, forward strand.
ATCAAAGCCTGTCTTAATCAGGCCCCCATCCATTAATTGGTTGGGCGCCTGGGGATCAATAGCCGCATCTATCAGGGCATACAACTCCTCTAAAGGATCCAGCCCCTGAATCAGAGACTCTAATGTCACCTGCTCCAAACTGGTTAACAGATGTCGAATTTGCGGCACCTGCCCCAAGGTAGCGGATAGCTGCAAGAGATCCTTAGGTAAAACCTTGCCAAAAGAAACACGACTGACCAAGCGTTCAATATCATAGACACCTTTGAGACTCTCAACCAAATCCTGGCGCTCAAAAAAGGCCTCTAATAAAATCGTCACCTGATTTTGCCGCTCCTCAATCTGTTTTCTATCTAAAAGCGGCTGTTGGATCCAACGGCGTAAGAGTCTTAATCCCATAGCCGTCCGTGTTTGATCCAAGACCCCTAATAAAGATCCCTGTTTCTTGCCTGTCCGAGCATGCTCGGTTAGATCGAGACTTTGCTTAGTTGCAAAATCCATCCGGAGAGAATCCGCAATTTGGTAAACTTCAACCGGCTTCAAATGATCCAAGTCCCGCATCTGGGTCTGATAAATATAGGCCAACAGGCTTGCAGCTGCTGAGAACTCAAGCTCTTTTAGACTGGTCGGTAGAAGAGGACTGGCATCCAAAGGTTTCTCCACCCAAGAAACCATGACTTGCAGCTGCTGACGCAACACAGTTTCTTGTTCCTCGAGTACCTCACCAGCCAAAACCACTTCCTTGGCCTGTAAATTCCGAATTTCACTCAAAACTAGCTCCCAGCGATCTAGCTGGGTTACCGCAAATTCTCCCGTAGCCAAATCCAAATGAGCCAAGCCATAGGCTTGATTTTGGGCATAAAGACCTACCAAGAAATTGTTCTGACCATCACGACTAGGACCATCCAAGCTGGTTCCTGGGGTTACAACCTGAACAACCTCACGTTTCACCACACCCTTGGCCTGTTTGGGATCCTCCATCTGCTCGGCAATAGCTACCTTATAACCTTGCTCAATTAAAGTATCAATGTATTGCTGAGCAGAATGATAGGGAACTCCCGCCATAGGAATGGGGTCTTCCGCATTTTTATTTCGCGATGTAATTGAGATTTCAAGAATCTGTGCTGCTCTGGTTGCATCTTCATAAAAAAGTTCATAAAAATCCCCCATGCGAAAGAAAAGAAAAGCATCGGGGTAATCTTTTTTCATATCGACATACTGCTGCATGCCGGGTGATAATTTCGCTTGACTCATAGGACCTCCTCGACATAAGAGCGAATATCTTCTTCTAAACTGGCACCATCTTGACTAGAGCGCGTCACCACCAAAAGGGTATCTGCGCCGGCAATCGTACCCAAAATCCGACGGTCTCCACTGGCATCTAGGCTATTGGCCAAAACGGAGGCCTCTCCTAAACCTGTATGCAAAACCAGGCTGAACTCAACCCGGTCAATCTGCTTCACATATAAGGCTAAATCTCCCAAACCAGCCCCTGCCCCCATCCGCGGCAGGCGATAAAAAGACTGACCTTGTGTTGTCATATGACGCTCCACTCCCAGTTCCTTTAAGTCTCTGGACAAGGTCGCCTGGGTTACCTCCACACCAGCCTCTTTGAGAGCCTCTTGTAACTCCTGCTGCCGATGAAATCGTCGCTCGCTCAAAAGCTGCCCAATCAAATCCTGTCTGTCTGCTTTTTTCATGGTCTTTCCTCACGCATTCTGTTTCAATTATAACAAATTTTTTATCGGCCTGTCCTTGTTGGATTTAAGGCCTGCCTTATGATAAAATAAAGAGAAAAAAAGGAGAAATTATGAACCAAAAATCATTAGTGGCCCAACGGCTAGCGGCTCAAATCGAAAGTCTTGATGAAGCAGCCATTCTGGACCTTTTAGAAACCCCTAAATCTTCTGATTTGGGTGATATCGCCTTTCCTGCTTTTAGCTTGGCCAAGGTTCTTCGCAAGGCACCTGCCGTGATTGCCCAAGAAATCGCTGATGCCATTGACACAACTGGTTTTGAAAAAGTGGTCGCAACAGGACCTTATGTCAACTTTTTCTTAGATAAGGTCAGCATGGGAGACCAAATTCTCCGCTCTGTTATTGATGCAAAAGAAGCTTACGGCGCCCAAACAATCGGTCAGGGACAAAACATCACCATCGATATGTCCAGCCCTAATATCGCAAAACCCTTCTCAGTGGGACACTTACGCTCAACTGTTATCGGGGACTCACTCGCTAACCTCTTTACCAAATTAGGCTACAATGCGATCCGAATTAATCACCTCGGAGACTGGGGAAAACAATTCGGTCTTTTGATTGTGGCTTACAAACTTTGGGGTGACAAAGAAGCTGTTGAAGCCAACCCAATTAATGAATTGCTCAAACTGTATGTCCGCATCAATGAGGAGATGGAAACCAATCCTGAATTGGATGAACAAGGACGGGAATGGTTCCTCAAATTAGAACAGGGCGACAAGGAAGCTTGGGAATTATGGGAATGGTTCCGCTCTGAGAGCTTGGTTGAATTCAATCGAATCTACGAGCTTCTCAACGTCTCCTTTGACAGCTACAATGGTGAGGCTTTCTACAATGACAAGATGGATGAAGTCCTTGAAATCCTAGAAGAAAAGGGGCTCCTTCAAGAATCACAAGGGGCTTCCATTGTTGATTTGGAAGAATTCAACCTCAATCCAGCTTTGATTAAGAAATCTGACGGAGCTACCCTCTATATCACTCGTGACCTGGCAACTGCCCTCTATCGGAAACGGACTTACGATTTCGCCAAAAACATCTACATTACAGGTCATGAACAATCTGGTCACTTTGCTCAACTCAATGCCGTTTTGGAAAAAATGGACTATGACTGGGTTAAGGATATGTCTCATATTCCTTTTGGCTTGGTCACTAAAAATAAGAAAAAATTGTCTACTCGAAAAGGGAACATCATCTTGCTTGAGCCAACCATTGTGGAGGCTATTGCACGAGCTGAGAAGCAGATTGCTGAGAAAAACCCTGACCTTCCAAACAAGGAACAAGTGGCTCGCCAAGTGGGTGTCGGCGCCATCAAATTCTACGATTTAAAGACAGACCGCATGAACGGTTATGACTTCGATTTGGAAGCCATGCTGTCCTTCGAAGGTGAGACAGGGCCGTATGTGCAATACGCGTATGCACGGATTCAGTCCATTTTACGTAAGGCAGACTACCAACCAGATCCAGCCGCTCACTATCACTTAGAAGATAGCGAAAGCTGGGAAATCTTGAAAATCCTTCAAGACTTCAGCCGCGTAATCGAACGGGCAGCCAACCAGTTTGAACCATCGATCATCGCTAAATATGCCATCAATTTGGCACAACACTTCAACAAATACTATGCTCATACCCGTATCCTAGAGGAGAGCCCTGAACGTGATAGCCGCCTAGCCCTCAGCTACGCAACCGGTATCGTTCTGAAAGAAGCTCTCCGTCTCTTGGGAGTTGAAGCACCTGAGCAGATGTAGTATCTTTGAATAGCTGTTTAAAAAGCACTCGAACGGATAAGTCCTCAGTTCACCGGACAAGGGCCGTTCAAGTGCTTTTTTTAGTTTTCGCAAAGAGGCTAGCTCAAGCACCAACTGCTCCTTTTTTAGGAGGGAAAATTCTTTAATGCAGTCGTTGCCAAGTAATACTTAACAAAAAACAAAAATAGCTGTATACTATAAGGTATGAAAGTCGAACTAAATGAATATCAAATTAGCGAATTGAAGCAAGCCCTGAAAGATAAAAAGAATGCACAGCACCATAGGAAAATTCAAGCTCTCATTCTCTACTCTGAATGTCAGAATTTAACAGCAGTAGCTAAATCAGTAGGTTTTGTTCATCAAACTGTACGAAACTTATTGAACCGTTATCTAGAAGGAGGTTTAGAGGCACTCCTTA
>NZ_SPPZ01000048.1 GCF_004570525.1 Streptococcus sp. WM07
TAAGGAGTGCCTCTAAACCTCCTTCTAGATAACGGTTCAATAAGTTTCGTACAGTTTGATGAACAAAACCTACTGATTTAGCTACTGCTGTTAAATTCTGACATTCAGAGTAGAGAATGAGAGCTTGAATTTTCCTATGGTGCTGTGCATTCTTTTTATCTTTCAGGGCTTGCTTCAATTCGCTAATTTGATATTCATTTAGTTCGACTTTCATACCTTATAGTATACAGCTATTTTTGTTTTTTTGTTAAGTATTATTTATGGGAACTATATACCAGTTTACACCAACCACAATATATAGTATTTCCGATAATATTAAAAAAGGCGACTTCCAAGCAGAAATCGTCTTTTAATAATGTCTAAATTCTTCTGGATGTTCGGTCATATACTCTGCCAACCATTCCATACCATAGGCTATTTCAAACACTTCTAAAACCATTGAAATATCAGGTTGAAATCCGTATTCTTTGAGTTTATTGATAACATCTTTTATAGAACGAATTTTCACTAGTTTAATAATTTCCCCAGCATCTTGTCTATCCCTATCTCGTCCACTTTCTAGCTTCATTCCGAGAATGTAAGATAGTGGTGGTACAAGAATCGTTAGATTTGAATAGTTAAATGCCTTCTCACAAATAGACCGTGGCGGTATTTTATTCAAATTTGCAACATTGTTGTTCAGCCATAATTCATCAGGTTCATTCACACCAAAATCATCACCAACTTTTGCAATAATACTTCTGATTTTAGCATCTTCTTGATAAAAAGCATCGACATCCTGTGTTCCTCGAAGATTATAATACTCAAGGACAAAACCACCAACACAAATGATTTCAAGGTCTATATTTTCCTTGGATAATTCTGTGTTGAGAGCTTCAAATAAAACTTTCTTATCCATAATTCCCCTCTTTAAACAGCTTCAGAATATCTTTTGGTTGGCTCTTACGATTGGCTTGTAAGACGTGTTCCCTTGTATGCGTACCGTCTGTTAAGGCATCTTGAAGGGTTGTCTTTTGAAAAGGTGACAGGGTAGGATTTTTTAATAACTGTTCAACATCTTCAGCTGTCAGCTTGGTCTCTTCGTCTTGAATAACCTTATAAAGGTAACGAAACCATAAATCGCCATCACTTCCAGCATGTTTGCTGGCTCTTACCATGTAATCATACCATGTTGTCATTATTCTTCCCTCTTATCTTCTCTAGGATTATAGTGCATGGCTATCCAGAGTTTCTTATCAAAATCAGATAACTCTTTTTTCTTCTGATATATACAATCCTTCAAATCAGGGAATTTGAGACTATACTTTTTCTCAAAAAAGTTTTGAAATTCCTCTTTATTCTCTGCGACATCAATCAAGGCTTCCAGCTCTGCCATGTGTTTAGCGATTGCTTTTCTATCTACTTTTTTGAGACTTTCTTTCAACGCATCATAGACACAAGTCTTTGTTAGTTGAGCATAAAAAGAACGATGGTTAGTAACAAAATCAAAACTGTACTTCTTATTCCAGAATTTCGTATACTTGTCATAAAAATTATCAGAAAGACTAACCTGATACCCAATTAGCTTACTATCAACTCTTCGAGAAATAGACCTTTCCAATTCAAAATGTAAATCATTTAGTGTATTAGTAGCCATAAATTAGCTCCCTATATTTAGTACGGACACAGGCATTTGAAAGTAAGAGATTAAAACGCTGACTATCCGAATAATCACGAGTGTTATAACGGAAAACAAATTCATCTACATAGTCTTGAAGATATTTCTTGGACCATGAGTGATAAATTCCTAATACTCCACGTTTCAATCCAGCCCAAAAGCCTTCAATCGTGTTGGTATAAACATCACCTTGCACATACTCACTAATTCCATGATTAACAAAGTCATGATTATACATCTTAGCCACTTTATTATAACCCAGCCATTCATCAGTGTAAAGTTGAGCTGTTTCCTTTACGTATTTGACAATCTGTTCAGTCAATGTTTTCGTCTTTGTATCTGGAACATGATGAGCATTAACTTTACCTTGACGTTGTACCATGCCTACTACAGCAGATTTGTCTTTCAATGAACGCCCTTGAGCATTTTTGACTTTTTTGGAGTTATGACGGTTCTTGTTTTTACCACCTATGTAGGTTTCATCAACTTCCACAACATCATCAAGACTATTGTTGTTTTCAGAACTAAAACACTTACGGATACGTTCCAGCATGAACCAAGCTGTTTTTTGCGTAACACCAATATCTTTTGATAATTGTACAGATGAGATTCCTTTTTTGTGAGAAGTCACAAGCCAAATTGCCATAAACCATTTACGAAGTTCAATTTTAGTATTATCAAAAAGAGTACCAGTCTTAACATTGAAGTATTTTCCAGTATTTTTACAACGGTATTTGTTACCTTTACATTTGTAGACCTTTGAGGTAGCATCAAAAGGGCTGATAATCACATCGCCCCAAATCATATTTTCTAAATGGTCAATACATGACTGTTCGTCTGGAAAAGCAGATTGTAAATCAAATAATGATTTAAACTCAAACTTCATAACTGGTACTCCTTACTTCTTGATTGTATTATATCGAAAATAAGAATGATTGTCAACAAAAATGTAAACTTCTACTATGCAAAAAGCCAGAATTTTGATATAATAGAGTATCAAAAATAAAGGAAATTAAGCATTATGAACGCACTCACAGCTCACAGCTCACAGCTCACAGCTCACAGCTCACAGCTCACAGCTCACAGCTCACAGCTCACAGCTCACAGCTCACGCTGATTATGTAATCGGACGTGTTTTTTGTCAAGCTCTAAAACAGGCTTTTTCACATTTTTGTGAGGAAGCCTTTTATGCTCCCTACGAAAGTGGGGTGGCATAATGGCTGGCTCACTCCACAACGCTAAAAAAGCCAAAAACGATGAGTTTTATACTCGTTATAAAGATATTGCTGAGGAAATGGGGCATTATAGAGAACACTTTAGAGATAAGGTTATCTACTGTAATTGTGATGACCCAAGACAATCAAATTTTTGGCGTTATTTTCATAACAATTTTGCTAGTTTGGGTATTAAAAAACTGATAGCAACACATTTTCAAGAAGATAGCGAACCTTCGTATGCTCTGATTTATGAAGGTGGCGATGACTTCAATATGGAAGCTGGAAATATTGAAACTATTTATGGAGATGATGAGTATACCGCTGGAGATTTCCGGAGCGAGGACAGTATAAACTATCTGAAAGAAGCTGATATTGTTGTGACTAATCCTCCGTTCAGTTTGTTTAGAGAATATATTTCTCAATTAATGGAACATCAAAAAAAATTTATCGTTATCGGAAACAAAAACTCTGTAACATATAAGGAAATTTTTCCACTTATTCAGAATAACCAAATTTGGATTGGTGCTAGAAGTATGAATTCAGACTTTTGGTTGTACGTTCCAGAGGGAGCTGATTATGAAAAATTGGATGAAGATGGAAAAAAAGTAAAGCATATAATGGGTTGTTGGTTTACTAACTTAGATTTACAAAAACGACATGATGGTTTATGGCATGTAGGTGATGTATTTGACCAAACAAAAGCTCATAAATATTACGAAGGGTTTGAGAGTAAATACCCTAAATACGATAACTACGATGCAATAAATGTAGATAATGTTAAAGACATTCCAATTGATTATGATGGTGTAATGGGAGTACCAATAACTTTTATCAATTATTTCAATCCAACTGAATTCGAGATTATTAAATTCAGAAAAGGAGATGACGATAAAGATTTAACAATAGATGGGAAACCTCCATATTTCAGAATTTTAGTTAGAAATCTAAATCCAATTAGTCGTGATGAAGATAAGGGATATTGATAAAAGGAGAATAAAATGAAAGTAAGAAGATTAAGAGATATACTTGATAGGCCATTCACTATCAGAGATTTAGCTAGTGGGTATACCAATAATGATGATGGTGCTACTACTGACGCTGTAAAAGGATATAATGGTAACTTGAATATTCGTCCTTCTTATCAGAGAAATAGCGTATATAACGAAGATAAGAGACAAGCTGTAATTCAAACCGTTTTAGATGAGTGTCCTTTAGGTATTATGTACTGGGTTGATTTAGGAAACGGACAATATGAAGTTCTCGATGGTCAACAACGTATTTTAGCTATTTGTAATTATGTTATGGGGAATTACTCTGTAAAATCAAGTAAATTTCCATCCAGTGCTCCACAACAAGATTTCCCAAATCTTCAGATGAACCTAACTGATTTAGCAGAACAAATTCTTGATTATGAGTTAGACATATATGTTTGTGAAGGTACTGCTTCCGAAAAAATGAAATGGTTTCATGTTATCAATACAGCAGGCGAACCATTAAATGAGCAAGAATTAAGAAACTCTGCTTATACAGGAACTTGGCTTTCTGATGCTAAACAAAGATTTTCAACAAAGACTGGACGTGGCGTTGTACTTGCTGACGAGAATCCAAATAACGATAAAGCGGAACCACTATTAAATGGTAATTGGAATAGACAAGAGTATCTACAAACTGCTATTAAATGGGCTTCACAAAATGATAATGACGATAGTACAAATACAATCGAAGATTATATGTTGAAGCATCAAGGAGATGCAGATGCTTCTGAATTATGGCAAAATTTTTCTGCCATAATTGAATGGGTTCGTGGAAAGTTTATAAGCTATCAAAACAGTTTGAAAGGGATGGATTGGGGAACAATCTACAAAGAGTATCAATTAGGACAGTTAGACAACAATATCATCAAAAATAGTGCTTCTGTCATTAACGAAAAAATTGCAGAGTTGGCAAATGATGATGAAGTCACAACTAAAATGAAAGGGATTTATCAGTACATCATTTACGGAGATTCCAAATATCTCCAACTTAGAGCTTTTGATGATAAAACCATCAAGCAAAAATATGAAGAACAGAGCCATCACTGTGTTTATTGTGTGGATGAAGGAAACAACAGAGAGTATGCTCTTAAAGAACTAGCAGGCGACCATATTACACCGTGGTCTTTAGGTGGAAAAACTGTCCCTGAAAATTGCCAACTATTATGTAAAAAGCACAACTCTTCAAAAGGGAACAACTATTAAAATTGAAAGGCGACTTCCAAAACGGAAATCGCCTTTTTTGATATTCTCATAAATACAATATGTTGTTGTTGGTGTAAACTGGTATATAGTTCCCTTATTTATTAGTGAAAGAGGCTGGGCAAAAACTAGCAATTTCTGGCTTAGCTTGAAATTTGAATAAATAGAAAACAGCTTAGAATCAACGTTTTGAATAACGTAATTCTAAGCTGTTTTCTATTTCGAAGGCTTTTTGCCCAGCCTCTGGGTGTTATGCAGGCTCTACATAGAGCTGATTTGCTAAAGTTAGTGGGAGACTGAGTGTCTTTTCTTGAAATTGCAATTCTAATGTTTGTAGGAAATCATCCTTTTTGAGTAGGTGAAAGATGGTCCCAAGGTGTAAATTCTGATTTTCAAGATAGTCTATGAATTCGGGTTGATCAGGGAATCGACAGAGGACATAGTCCTGATGTGGCTGGACCTGAGATAGTCGTTGGGTGAAGTCTTCTTGTAGCAGTTCCTGCATGCGAGGGATTCGTCCTCCGTGAGGACAATGTTTCGGAAACTCTAGCATAATCTCTAATTGGTTAATAAATTGATCTGAAACACTATGTTCTAAAACTTCTGCTTCTTGATGAATGTCTTGACTGGAATAGCCTAGATTCTGGATTAGAAAGACTTCAATTAAGCGGTGTTTTCGATAGAGATTAGAGACCTGTATCATCCCTTTCTCTGTGACCAAGTAGCCTTTGTCCTTATCCTTCACAATCCAATCTTCTAGGATCATTTTTTTTAACATTTCGGAGGTTGCTGGTTCAGATACCCCCATGAGGTGGGCGATTTCCTTATTGGTCATTTTGCCAGGTGCCTGGCTTCTCTCATAGATACGCTTTAGGTAGTCTTCCTTGTTGGGTGTCATGCCCTTGCTCCTTTGTTCTGCCTTTTAGATTAGTATAGCAAAAAATCAAGGAGTTTTGGACTAGCTCTTACTTTAGACCTTCGTAGATTTTATCCAGATTCCATTTCATCATGGTGTAGTATTGGTCTCCCTCTTCCCCTTTTTTTGCGAGGGAGTCTGTGAAAATTGTGGAGTAGATATCTAGCTGACTTTGTGTAGCTACTTGTTTCATAGCTTTGGGGGAGACAGAGGTTTCTAAGAAGAGGTGTTTCACTTGAGAGTGGCGGATGGTGTCGAGGATGGTTTGGAGTTGTTGGGGAGTTCCTTGGGATTCAGTGTTGATTTCCCAAATATAGGCGGGGGTGACATGATAAGCCTTTGCAAAGTATTTAAAGGCTCCCTCGGAGGTTACTAAGAGTCGTTGTTCCTCAGGGATGTCCAAAAATTTGGATTGGGCTTCTTGGTGTAAGGTTTGGAGTTTTGCGATATAGTTGTCCGCATTTTCTTGGTAGAAATCAGCGTTGGCAGGATCCTTTTTTTGGAGTGCTTTAGTGATGGTATTGACGTACTGGATGCCGTTGGCTAGGTCTAGCCAGGCGTGAGGGTCTGTTTCTCGATTGTTGCTAGAGAGGTAGAGGGGCGTGATTCCTTGGCTAGCAGCGATGACATCCGTGTCGACGGTTTTATGGGCTGTTTGAACCATTTTGGAAAACCAGCCATTGCCACCAGTTTCTAAGTTTAATCCATTGTGGAAGAGTAGATTAGCATCGCTAGCCTTGGCAATGTCCTCTGTAGTTGGCTCATATTCATGAGGATCTTGTCCACGTGGAACAATGCTATAGACATCAAGGCGGTCTTGTCCAACCTGTTTCACCATATCCTCTAAAATGGAATTAGTAGTGACGATGGAGAGTCGCTCTCTAGGTTGTAGGTTGTTAGAATGAGTGGAGTGCTGATAGAGAAAGCCCCAAAATCCCACGATTAGCCCCGCTCCGAGTAGTAGGGGAACTGCAATTTTTTTCTTATTGGTTCCTTGCCTAGCTCCCTTTCTTTTTCTTTTTGGGGAAAATAGAAAGGAATAGGCAAAACAAAGAGCTGCCGCTAAAACAATGGTTGGCCCGGAGGCCCAATTAAAGGTATAGCTGAAGTAGAGACCGATGATGGAAGCACCGACAGCAATTAGGCTGGAGAGACCCATCATTTGTGGGAGTTGGTTGGTCCAGAGGAAGGCTGTTGCTGCGGGGATAATCAGCATGGCGACAACAAGGATAATTCCTACGGATTGCAGGGCAGTGACGGTGACCAAGGTCAAGATAAACATGAGGCTGTAGTGCATGAGATTGGTATTGAGTCCATAACTGCGTGCAAAGTTTTCATCTAGGGAAGTGATGAGCAGTTCCTTGTAAAAAAGTTGGAGGTAGAGTAGAACAAGAAGAAATATGAGAGCGGTAATGAGTAAGTCCAGATTGCTGACGGCTAAAATATTGCCAAATAGGATATGGTGAAGATTGGTAGAGCTCTGGGCAAAGTGAATAAGGATAAATCCCAGGGCATAGAGGGAGCTGAAAACAACACCAATGGTGGTATCCATTTTTAACTGACTTTTGGAAGTGATGTAGCTAATAAGCAGGGCGGCCAGAAAACCGAAAATGGAGGCGCCAATTAAAACGTTGATTCCCAGAATATAAGCGAGGGCTACACCTGGAAGAACGGAATGAGAAATGGCATCCCCCATCAAGGACATTCCTCTCAAGATGATGAAAGAGCCAATGAGCCCTGACATGATCCCAATCAAAATGGATGTAATAAGGGCATTTTGAAGGAAGGGATAAACTTGAAGAGCTTGGAAAAAGTTTGAAATGGCATTCATAAGCGTTCCTCCTGAAAATAGATGGAAGCAAAGTCTGGGTTGAAGGCTTTGGCTAGGTTTTCTGCTGTGAAGACTTGCTGACTAGGGCCTGCTTGAATAACTCCACGATTCATAAGAACGAGTTCGTCGAAGTAATCATGGACTTTGGAGAGATCATGGTGAATAACAAAAATGGTTCGTCCTTCTTGCTTCCAGAGTCTAAGGATTTTCATAATTTGTTGTTCACTTTCTGCGTCAATACCAACAAAGGGTTCATCTAGGATGATGAGATCGGCATCTTGTAAAATGGCGCGTGCTACAAAAGCTCGTTGCAATTGTCCGCCAGACACCTGATTCATTTGTCGATAGGCAAGGTGTTCAATCTGGACCTGCTGCATGACTTGTCTAGCAGCAGCTTTTTCGTTAGGTCCTGGTTTGTGAAAAAGTCCGAGGCGGGCATAGGTGCCTGTTAGAATAAGATCCTGAATTTGAATAGGAAAAGTCAGGTCAATGTCTTTTCTCTGTTCAACATAAGCGATTCGGTGTTTGCGTGGATTTAAGGGTTCATTGTTAAATTGGATGCTTCCGGTTTCTGTTGAGATGAGCCCTAATATGGCTTTAACAAGGCTAGACTTACCAGCCCCATTGGGACCAATCATACCTGTGATTTTTCCTGGATGAAGGGAGAGGGATACATTTTGAAAGACTCTTTGCCCATCATAGGCAAGAGATAAATTTGAAATATCTAAAGTCATAGGACCTCCTTTTGATTAGTAATGAAATGGAGGAGCCCAGGAGTTGGATTTTTGGGAAGCTTTTAGTTTCTAGGTTCCTGCCTCCTGAATGAACTGCTACTCCCTTGTTTGGGATTCTCCATTGGGATTGATGGTTGATGGAAGTATCTACCATTTAAGAATTAAGTTACCCTAATTTTAAAATTTTGTCAACTTAATACAAAAGTTACTCTAGTAGCTTATCTTGAAATTGGAGGGTTGTGTAATTACGGTTAGACACAAAAAAAACTCCAAAACATGTTCGTTTTGGAGGTAATACTCTTTTGCTCTTCCTTAGATTTATTGACTCTATAATTTCTATAATGGGTGAAAATCCAAAATAGAAGTTATAGGGCTTTTTGGGTACGAAAAAAAGTCCCTTATGACCTATAATGTAAAGCGACCAAACTAACACTAGGAGAATCATATGAGACTTATTAAGAATACCACAGAATTGCTTGGTTTAACAGATAGAAACATCAAAATTCTTTTTGCTTTCAAAGAAAAAAACTTTCAAGTGCTTCGAGCTAAATTAGACTACGCTCCTTCTCCTTTCTGCGAAATAAGAAGTTTATTCTCCACTCATTTGACTATCCTTACTCCAATGCACGATTGGAAGCAACGAATAACCTCATCAAAGTCATCAAGAGAAACGCATTTGGCTTTAGAAATTTTGAAAACTTCAAGAAACGCATTTATGTGAATCAGAATATAAAGAGGGAAAGCACTTATACCGTGCTCTCCCGTGTTCAATTATCAAATTCTACAGCTACTGACTAGCACTAAACAGATTCAAAAAGAATCCTTATCTGTGGTGGAATCATCCGCATAAGATGCGGATGACGGAAACTTTGAGACCAAGGCTCAAAGTTTAGTGATGAGACTCCGAAGGAGTCTGCTTACGTCCGCACCACTTTCATAAGGATTCCTAAGAATCTGGATGATGACTAGACTAAAAAATTAAATATAGTCGCTAACGATACCCTATTCACCCATTACAGTTGACAAAGAGCCGATTTATTCAGGTTGCTGGTCGATTTCTTTTTGAGCCGAAACACCTTGATTAAGGAGGCTTTGAATAATGGCTTTGTCACGAAGCTTGACAGAGTCATTGATGCTGTTGGCGGATTCAATAATGGTTTGTTCCAGTTGTGCGCGTTTGTGTCTACCGTCTTCGATAGCTTGAATAATTTGTTGGTTTTGAACCACCAAACTTTCAGCCAGTTTGGTAACGGCTTGCACGCTCATGGTTGGATTTTGGGCGGTACGTTCCAAGGCTGGGATGGCTTCTTTGCTGGTTTCTGCCAGTAATTCTAAGGCTGCATTATTGGCATTGGTAATAGCATCAGCCGTCATACCAGAGCGGACAGATTGTTGGAGGATTCCCAACTGAGCGATTGAGAGCTTCATGGTTGGGATGGTGTTGCGACGGAGCATTCCCAATTTTTGCCGCATATCTGTAGAGACTTTGACCAAGTTTCGCATTTGTGGGGTGGTTGCCCAGGCTACGTAGAGGCGGCTGATGTATTCTGTGTGTTGAATTTCTAGCATATTGACCACTTCTGTTAGGTGGGCTAGTTGGTCTGATTTTACTTGGTAATCGATACCGGCAGGGTCTAAACTAGCTACTTCTTGTTGCAATTGGAAAGCACGCTCTCCAGCTTCTTTTTGGCTAGATTCGATAAAGGCGATGACTCCGACTAAATTTTCGATGGAATTGGTATTTTCTTCAATCAACATTTCAGCAGAGACGATGTTGCGTGCTAAGACTTCTTCTTGGTTGACAACGGCTGCGGCCATACCATCCATTTTCTTCTCGATATTTTGGGAGTCGAAATAGAATTCTTGGAGGTTGTTTTTGCCTTGTCGGAAGAGTTTTTGTAGGAAATTTGGTTTTTCTTCCAAGTCGGCTGGTTTGGCATCTTTATACTTAGCTACGAAGCCATTCAGTTCTCGGTTGGTCTGGGATAGAATGTCATCTACCTGTGGGATCTCTAGTTTCTTTTGTTCGCTAAGAATCTTGTTGACCGTGATATTAACATTTTCCACAGCTTCTTGTCCGAAATCCAAGAGGGAGTTTTTATCTTCCAAAAATTGATCCACGAGTTGAGGTGTACGCTCTTGAATAGCAGATTGTTGCTGGGGAGTTAGTTTATCGAAAAATTGTAAACTGGGTGTGTTGGGATTTTCTGGATTGTTGGCTAGGATAATCTCGCTAGTCTTGTCCTGTTTGAGGGCTTTGTTAGCAATCTTGTCAATGTCAAAGTTGAAGGAATCACTCATTTATTTTCTCCTGTTTCGTTTTCTGGGCTCAGAATGCGGAGACTGATTTCGAAGTCTCGCATGTCGGTTTCATTTAATTGTTTGAGGGTCTCATCCAAGAGGAGGTCAAACTGCTCCATAGCCACTTGCGCTTTCTTGAGGCGTTGCTTGGCCTGGTAATAATCCTTGGGATTTTGGTAGATTTTGAGGTAACCATTTAGGATGTCTTGGAAGTTACTCATTTGGGCTTGGTGGACAGCCATCAATTCTTGTTGGTTTCCGCCGGTAGAATTTTCGATTTTACGGACGATCTCTTGGTGATCTTTTTGAATATTGAGATAGGTCTCGCGGATTTCTTCAGGAATTGGACATTCCCATTGGTTATCATCCATAGGTTCAACATAGGCATTCTTGAGGCGGACTTGCTCCTGGTAGGCTAGTTGTTTGTATTCCTGGAGTTGGTATCTGACTTGTTGTTGGTATTTAGTGGCATTTTTACTAATGGAATTGTAGCGCTTGAGTCCTAGCTTTTTGCGTAGATCAATGGCTTCGGCTTGGATATATTCCAAGCGTTCCAGTGTTTGGTTAGCCAATGCTTGGTAAGCCTCGATTTCTCCCTTGTCGTGAAAGAAGTCTAGCTGGTTCAAATCTAGATCCACCTTTTGGATATCTTGTCGCAGATATTCGATTCTCATTTTTTTATTAGAAGAAACATGAATACGGTGAGCAGCAATAAAAAGAAGGCTCGGCAGTATTAAAGCTTCTAGGGGATCTACCGTGACTGAAAAAAAGAATAATACAATGAGTAGGACAGTGATGGCGCTAGAATTATAAAAATGACTGTGAAAAAAGGACTTTCTTCTATTCATATGTAACCTCTATCTTCCTAAGAATATTCTAGCAAAAAAAGCGAATTTGTGGGGAAAATGGATGGAACTTCCGACTGAAGTCTGAGGTTGCTGCATAAAAATTGAAAAAATTCCGAAAATTGGGTATAATAGGACGTAAAAACTTCTAAGAGCTGATTCTAAATGTGGTTTTGTTCGTGGATTAGCCTACAAAACTATGTTTAAGTAGGAATTATCGTTTTAAAAGCGAACAAGGGATAGAAGTGGACACAAGTACATAGATTCATGAGCTGGCTTTTGCTGGCTCTCGAAAAGAGCAGGAGACGAGATATGACTTCAGTTGTTGTTGTTGGAACCCAGTGGGGAGATGAAGGAAAAGGGAAGATTACGGACTTCCTGTCTGCGAATGCGGAAGTAATTGCCCGTTATCAAGGTGGTGACAATGCTGGGCACACGATCGTGATTGATGGGAAAAAGTATAAATTGCATTTAATTCCGTCAGGAATTTTCTTCCCAGAGAAGATTTCCGTTATTGGAAATGGAATGGTGGTTAATCCTAAGTCTTTGGTTAAAGAATTGCAGTATTTGGCAGAAGAGGGGGTTTCAACTGAGAATCTTCGGATTTCTGATCGGGCACATGTCATTTTGCCATACCACATCTGTTTGGATCAATTGCAAGAAGATGCTAAGGGTGCCAATAAAATTGGAACGACAATCAAAGGGATTGGTCCAGCTTATATGGATAAAGCGGCACGGGTTGGAATTCGGATTGCAGATCTCTTGGATCGGGATATTTTCAAGGAGCGGCTACAAATCAACTTGGCTGAGAAAAATCGGATTTTTGAGAAATTATACGGAGCTGAGTCTCTTGATTTTGAAGAAATCTTTGAAGAATATTATGCCTACGGCCAAGAAATTAAGAAGTATGTTACAGACACCTCTGTTATCTTGAATGACGCCCTAGACCAAGGGAAACGTGTACTCTTTGAAGGTGCTCAAGGGGTTATGTTGGATATTGATCAAGGAACTTATCCATTTGTAACATCTTCCAATCCAGTTGCTGGTGGGGTCACCATTGGATCAGGAGTGGGTCCAAGCAAGATTGACAAGGTAGTTGGTGTCTGCAAGGCTTATACTTCACGGGTTGGAGATGGTCCATTCCCGACAGAGTTGTTTGATGAAGTGGGTGAGCGGATTCGTGAGGTAGGTCATGAGTACGGAACGACAACCGGTCGTCCCCGTCGTGTCGGTTGGTTTGACTCAGTCGTGATGCGCCATTCTCGTCGTGTTTCAGGTATCACCAACCTTTCCCTAAACTCCATTGATGTCCTTAGTGGTTTGGATACCGTCAAAATTTGTGTAGCTTACGACCTTGATGGTGAGCGGATTGACTACTATCCAGCTAGCTTGGAACAGTTAAAATGTTGTCGTCCAATTTATGAGGAAATGCCGGGTTGGTCTGAAGACATCACAGGTGTTCGCAGCTTGGAAGAATTACCAGAAAATGCTCGTAATTATGTCCGTCGTATTTCGGAATTGGTCGGAGTTCGGATTTCAACCTTCTCCGTTGGCCCAGGTCGAGAGCAAACTAATATCTTGGAAAGTGT
Source organism: Streptococcus sp. WM07 (assembly GCF_004570525.1). Taxonomy (GTDB): domain Bacteria; phylum Bacillota; class Bacilli; order Lactobacillales; family Streptococcaceae; genus Streptococcus. The sequence continues at coordinate 13,325 of NZ_SPPZ01000048.1, forward strand.
TTGGAGTCAATAGGAGCTATTTCAATGGACTATAGCCTTGAAGAAAAAGAAGCCTTTATGCGGGAAGCTATTGTAGAAGCTCAAAAGGCACTAACTCTGGAAGAAATCCCTATTGGTTGTGTCTTGGTCAAGGATGGTCAGATTATTGGTCGTGGCCATAATGCGCGTGAAACCTTGAATCGGGCCATTCTCCACGCAGAAGTGATGGCTATCGAAGCCGCGAATACTCATGAGGGCCATTGGCGTCTTCTGGATACCACTCTTTTTGTGACGATCGAACCTTGTGTGATGTGCAGTGGGGCTATTGGTTTGGCTCGGATTCCCCAAGTGGTATATGGGGCTGCAAACCCTAAGTTTGGAGCTGCTGGTAGTCTCTATAATATTCTCGAAGACAGTCGTCTTAATCATCGGGTTAAGGTCGAAGTTGGGATTCTTGAGGGCGAGTGTGCAGGGATCATGCAGCGGTTCTTTCGAGAACGACGGCAAAAAGAAAAAGCCGTTCAGGAAGATTGAAGAGTCGTTTGAGTAACTTAGAGATAGTGGAAAAAGTAGCCAGGCTGGGACAGTTGTTCTAACCTGGCTTTTTAAGGAGTTATCGTGAAAAAGAAGATTTTATTAGGAATAGGATTGCTAGGCTGCTCACTCCTAAGTGTTTATACTGTAAAAACCACTCATCGTAAACAGAAGAGTCTGTCTGGATCTAGCTCTTCAACTTTCTCTGGAAATCAGAATAAGGTTACGTTGCTGACATATCAGCCTGCTTTAAGAGAATCACTAGCTCGAATTCGTCAACAACGGAATTTATCTTATGCATTGGCAGATATTGATCAGGATGGAGAAGAGGAGTTGTTACTTGGTTATAAGTATGGTGATGGTTCGGTGCAGTTAATTGGGCTTTATGATGTTCAGGAGCAGCAAGTGCTCCCATTACTTGAAATGATTCCGGATAGTTTGCAAGTTTTTCAAGAAGGTTATATTGTAACGTATACCTTTTCGGCTACTGGAGGATTGGCGAGACTTTACCAGTTATCGTCGCAGGGTGGACAATTGTTAGAGGAGAAAGCATTCCAAGATGGGCAGAGTCAACCCTTTGAATTATTTGATCTTAAAGCTGAATTTCCTGTGGAACAGCTGTCTTGGAAGTCTGTGTCTGCTGGTGAAGAAGTTGAATTTTAGGGATTATGTTTCTAAAACGAAAGTTTTAAAATGAAGTTAGCCACCTACCTTTACTGTGAGATGAGGACTACAACCCATTCTGATAAGTCATTGATTTCATTTGATGACAGGTTTGGAGCTGTTAGGCTAATTTGCCAAGGCTAA
>NZ_SPPZ01000049.1 GCF_004570525.1 Streptococcus sp. WM07
TACCAGAGTCTAAGTTAGGCCGTGCTCTTAAATACAGTTTGGATTATGAGTCCACATTCAAGACTGTATTGGAAGATGGACGTCTAGTTCTCTCTAATAATCTGGCAGAGAGGGCTATTAAATCCTTGGTTATGGGACGTAAGAATTGGCTATTCTCCCAAAGTTTAGAGGGAGCAGAGTCAAGTGCTATTATCATGACTCTGCTTGAGACAGCCAAAGTCCATCAACTTGATAGTGAAAAATATATAGCTTATCTTCTAGAACATTTGCCAAACGAGGAGACTCTCGTAAAAAAAGAGGTTCTAGAGGCTTATTTACCATGGGCTCCAAAAATCCAAGAGAATTGTAGATAAAGAAAACTCCAAGATTAAAAGCAATCTGCTTATAATCTTGGAGTTTTGTCAATATACTCTGTTATTGGGCGCTTACGAACAATTTTCGGCTTCACTTGAAATTTGAATAGATAAAAACAGCTTAGAATCAACGTTTTTAACGATGTAATTCTAAGCTGTTTTCTATTTCGAAGATTTTTTGCCTAGCCTCTTTTTAGTTTTTGAAGAGTCTACGGAAAAATCCTTTTTTAGTGTTGATCGGGGCTTCTTCCTTTTGCTCAGGAAGGTAGGTCTGAATGCTCGTATTTTCTAGTTCAAGGGCATGGTCTGTATGGACAATGAGTCCAAAGGGAGAACGACTGCACTCATCTGATACGATAGTTGTTGGAATGTTAAGGTCTTTCCCCATTTTGAGATAGGCCAATTGTAGGTCGTTGGGGAGGACAGGTGAAATTTTGAGGTAGAGAGGGCTATAGTGGACTTTTAAGGAGGATAGGATTTTTGGGAGAGCCTGTTTGACAGTTGGCTCCTTAGCCTCAGCTACCGGAATGTCGCAGATAACGCGTTCCTGAAAAGTTTCTAAGTATTTTCGTTGTTGATCTGGATCTAGCCGGTTTGAACCAGCAGCTTTTTCCATTAGTGTTTTTTCTAGATTTGCCATGCTCCCAGTATAGCACTTTTTAATAGGGTTGGTGGAAGAAAAATCTTGCAATTTATTTCACAGGTATCCAATTTTTCCCTTGAAAAACCACTTTTGCGGAAGTGACACCGCCTAAACGTTGATATTATGCGATTTTCAAGGTTTTAAATTCTTGTCTTTTTCAATTTGCTTAGATATTTGCTAGATATTTTACAAATCACCCATGGCTTTCTCAAACAATGAGACGGCTTTTTTTGCGCTTTCTCTTGATAGGTGACTATAGACATCCATAGTTACAGATATATTGGAATGGCCAAGACGGTGCTGGAGTTCCTTGTAAGGGATACCTGAGTTTAGTAGCAAGCTGGCGTGGGTATGGCGGAATCCGTGGAAACCAATATCAGGGACATCCGCCCTTTTGAAATGGATCAAGAGCCGTCTATGAAGTTGGCGGTTTTTAGGGTATTCGTTGATAAAGTCCGAAAATACAACTGTCTCAGTCCGCCCTAATTGCCACGCTTCCAAAGTTTGGCGTTTCTTGTATTCTTTTAGCATGCTGATAGTTTGGGAATCTATATCTATATCCCTTTCGCTAGCCTTGGATTTAGGCGGGGTGATTTGTAACCTAGCATTGATGGTTTTTGTGATGGATACAACCCCACCAGCAAAATCAATATCTTCCCAGTGTAAGGCTAAAGCTTCGTTGATACGGCAACCCGTAGCAAGCAGAAACTTATATAGCACCGTTTCATAATAATGGCGGTAGCGATTATGGTCAAGATTATCCAAGTAGTCAAGGAATTGTTTCAGTTCCGAGTTTTCAAAATGCTTAATCTTATTCCGTTTGGCTTTCTGAAGGTTACGGGGGAGAATGACTTCCCTAGCTGGATTGAAGGGAATTGCTTGGATAACAACGCCATATTGTAATATTCGCTTGTTGAGTGCGTGGATTTTGTGATAATGCAAGAAAGCGCCAGCTTCCCCTTTATTGGCTTTATCCGCTAGCTGGTTGACTGTCTGCTGAATAAATGCCGTGGTCAATTTTGATAACTTGATAGCCCCGTAGATGGGTAGGACATGATTATCAAGTAGACTTTTTACAGCTAGTTGAGTATTTAGCTTGACCGTATGGCGGTAACTCTCCCACCACAATGAAGCTAGTTCCTTGTAGGTGCTTATGTTGACGGATTGGAATCTAGTTGCCCCATTCTTTTCAAAATCTAAAATGGCCCGCCTAGATTTTTCTTTCAGTTCCTTTTTGGTTCGTCCTGATACTTTTGTAGTGACTTGTTTCCCAGTTACTGAATCAATTCCCAAGTACACGCTAGCACGGCAGACAGTAGTCCCGTCTTTCTTTTTGATTTGATTGATTTTCATGATTGACCTCTTTTCTACAGTAGGCAAGGTTATTGAAAAGGACTTAGGTATCATGAAATTTTAAGCGAGAGCTTGCCAATTTGGCTGTCTATCGTATTGGGTGGTAGATTGTAAGGGAAGAAGCTGGAAGGTAGTAGAGGGAGAACTCACGCGCCACGTTTGAACTATGTTATAATAGGTTTATCTGATAAGTCTGTCAGATACCCAAGTTTAATACCGCCTTGCGAGCTGTCACCTCGTAAGGCTTTTTACGTTTTGGCGAATTTGAGAGAATAGCCCCGCTTATCATGGTTACTATTTTGTCAAAATGGCCAAAATGTGAAAATAGGTTTTTTTAGAACCTCAAATAATAATGTTAACTTTTGCTAACCTTTTCGCTTATAAGGAAAACCCAGCTATTGAATAGAACCGCTGGGCGCGTGGGGTGGTTAGATGGTGCGGTCAGAACCGATTACAGAAAATATTTTGATATGGGTATCCTCGGAAGGTGGGAAGTTTGCTAATCACTATCTTCCCCAAAATTAAAAGATTGTATAAGATTGAGTGTAGCTGTTTTTTGTTTCGGCGATAAAAGAGACCATAAAGCAACTAAAGAGATATAGTCGGAGGGTGCGACTGCGAGCATTCTAAAAACATCATCATTCAAACCATCCCATATCTCAGAAGGAGCTTGTCCCATTATACTAATCAATTTTAGCTTACCGAATTTTACTAACGTTTCATCATCTTCTGTTCCAACCATAATATTTTGGAAATCTTCTCGATTTACAGGAGTACCGTCTTCTAGAGTTACCGATTTATTTAAAAGTTTATCCAGTTCTTTTGTTTCGTCGTTGAAGAAATCATTGCTGTAGCCCAATAAATATCCGGCGGTAACCCCGAAATAATCAGCAAGTGTTTGAGCTTTATCGGGTTTGATCTGGCTTTCGTTGGTTTCCCAGTTTTGGAGCGTCCTATAGTGTACACCTATTTCTTTTGCTAACTCTTTTTGAGTTAGTTTTTTTTTTGTTCGTAATTCTTTCAACCTATTCATATTTTTTCACCTTTCATAGAAGATTATATACTAAAAGCTAGACAAAGTACAACTTTTTTGTGTTTTTTGCAATTAAATCATTGACAAGTATAATTTAATTGTGTACGATACTTATCAAACACAATTAAATTGTGCGACTCCCCAACACCTTTCATCTTTCAACCTATGGGGAGGGAATTTTTAAAAGAAGGAGGAATATCATGAGCAAACTCAGAGGGTACAGGGTTATGCTGGGGCATACGCAGGCAGATATGGGTAAAATCCTAGGAATCACAAAGCAGGCTTACAGTAGCAAGGAAACAGGCAAGACCTCGTTTTCAAAAAGTGAAATGCTGAAAATCCGTGACATGGTTCGGGCTATTGAACCTGATATCACCATTGATGAATTATTTTTCAGTTAGGAGGTACAACCATGAAAACAGAACAATGGAACGGCTATCCCATTCGGTTTGTAGATCATGAAGGCGAATGGTGGGCAGTGCTTGCTGATATCGCCAACGCTTTGGGATTGAATCAGCGGAAAATAAAACAACGGCTACCCCGTGAGGTCGTTTCAAAGCACCCCATAAAAGATAGCAAGAACCGAATGCAAGAAATGCTAATAGTAAACGAGTTTGGTATCTATGAGACGATTTTTTCAAGTCGCAAGAAAGAAGCTAAAGCGTTTAAGTCTTGGATTTTTGAAGTGATCAAGAACTTACGTCAAGCGACAGGTCTAGAGGGATTTGAAGTCTTTCGAATGTTAGACAAGGAACATCAAAAGCAAGCCATGAAGCGCTTGAGTGATGGCCTAGGACATGCTAGTCAGGTTGACCATATCAAAGCGAATACTATCGCTAACAAGGCGGTATCCAATCTATATGGTCTTCCCAAGATGGTTAAAAAGAATGAGATGAGTGAATCCATGTTGAAGGATAGGGAAGCTATTCTTGATGAGACTGTAGAACTTATGACGGTCAAAGAACGGTATGGGCTACCTATCAGCGTTTCACAGGCAATTTACAATAAAAACAAACGGGCTTAGGAGGAAAGCAATGACAGACAAAAAAACACTATCAACCTATGACATTCTGACAGATTATGACGGGCTAATAAATAGCGTTGGTCAAGTCTTGGAAGTCTTAGAAGGATTTGAAGAATTTAACACAGACAATGGCTGTTCCAGCTTATGCCTTACGGGCTATCTTGGATGAACACAGAAGCATAACCAAAGAATACTATTCCGCGACTACCGCCAAAAACAACTAGGGCGGGATAACAAATCAGAACAGCAAAGTATAAGAAAACAGGAACAGTAAAGTCTAAAGTACCGAAATGGTACCGCAGACATAAAAAAAAGACCCATTGGGAATCAGCCAATGAGTCAGCACAAAATTTTAAAAATCGAAACAACCGAATCACTATCAACACCAATGTAGGCAAGGTTATTGAAAGGGACATAGGTTATTGGATTTATTTAATTATATCAGAAATAGAGGTAAGAAGCTATGGATGCAAAAAAAGTTATGGATAAAGTGGTAGATAATTATGATGACTTACTGGCACAAATAGACGACCTTGTAGAGTCTTTAAGTTTAGTTGAAAGTTTCTTGGCCAAGCCTATTGATATGCGAAATGAAGAAGATACATACAACTTCTGCGGTTCTAAGAATCAATATAGGGCTGTTCTATCGTTAGCTATAGATGCCTTGGTAGAACACGGGAAACATGCCAATAGTGTTTTAACTGAATATTATCAAGCAGAAAGCAAAGGAGTAGGCGCGTGATCACAGAACTAAACTTATCACTAACAGGGCAGACAGTAGTCGTTTTAGTTCTACTGGGTTTGCTATGGCTGGTACTTAGATACAGACCGACTAGAATCAGCCTAGACGAGCCGAAAATCGAACCCGTGGAAGAATCTACCACAATGGAATTAAACCCCGATTATGGCCGATATATTTGGCTTGCTGGTCGCTATTACAACTAGGAGGGAATGAATGATAGAACTAGAACCATCCCGCTTTATTGTTATGATTGTTTGCCTTGTTCTGATTATCCTATGGTTATTTATTACATTTTGCTTGGTTTGGTCAGCTAGGAGAACGGAGGAATTGAATGACAGACATTGAAATCAGATTGTTGCGATTGATACCCGTTGGGAGTGACAGGCCTATCAATACAAACGAATTGGCCACAATTCTAGGGATTGACGTCCGCAGAACTCGGGAGATTATCAGCCGTTTAATTACCAGGTATGGTGTACCGATTGTCGCAAAGCGTGGAATCAATAGCGGTCACTATATTCCAAGGAATGACATGGAACGGCTGGAAGGTATCAGAGAGTTACAGGCGCAGCATCAGGCAGAAGGTAAGCGCCTAGACGTGCTTATCATGGCTGACCTGAATCGCCGTGATGAATTGCTGGAGGAGTATAATCATGAAGATATTTAGTAAAGAGACAGAAAATAACTTGATGAGGTCAATTCTTGATCTGATCGATAATTTTTTAAAGACCTATACCCGACCGCCTGAAAGAATCTTAGGGCTTATGACTCAAAAGCAACTGATGGACGAGTTAGACATCAAGGAAAGCACCTTGAAGCGTTGGGAATCGCTGGGGTTAAAAAGATACATGCCCCCAGTTGAGAATAGCAAAAAATCCTATTACCGAGTTAGTGACGTACTGAAATTTTTGGGAGCAGAAAAATGATTTATACAAGTATTGGAGTACAAAACAGACGACTGACCCCAGTAGGTTCTGATAGGAGTTCGTGGGGCTATTTGGCCACCTTAGAGCCTGTACCCGTTCCACCTACAGCGGGATTGGGACAATGGAAGAAGAGTAAAGCCCCCTACTGTATCGCTGGAACAGTTGAAGTTGAACCAGACGGGGGATACAAGCGTAGTAACAAAACACTTGTAGCGCGTGATTTGATTTTTCTTGATTATGACGAACTGGAGGATCAAGATGATTTTTTCGAAGCAGTAAGCGAAGTTTTGAGCGACTACACTTTCTTGATCTATCCAACCATCTCGTATAGCTTAGAAAAGCCGAAGTACAGGGTAGTAGTGAAGCCAAGTGAGGAAATGGATGAAGTTAGTTATAAAGCTACTGTCAGAGAGATAGGGGATAAAATCGGTTTACCTTACGACGGGGCTTCTCTAACATGGTCGCAGCTACAAGGTTTACCCGTGAAGACACAAGCAATGGCTACAGCTATTCGCTTCCAGAATCTAGGTCAGGATTATCCTGTACAGAAAGTTGAAAAAACAGACTCGGCTAGCAGTGTTTCTCCTAGAAGTTCGGGAGATATCTCAACGGCTTACAGCGGGGACTCCCTCACAATGCGGGTCATTAAAACCCTCTTGAACGGCTTAGGAGATGAAGGAGGGCGAAACGTTGCACTTACTAGATTTGTGGGACTTCTCTACTCGAAGTATGTTCGGTGTGATGTACCCACGGCTTACGAACTGGCAAAAATTGCCAATAGTGTTACGGCCAACCCGTTGCCGATTGAAGAAGTTAACAGAACTTTTGAGAGTATCACAGAACGAGAAATCGAAAAAAGGAGACTGGGACTATAGATGAATATTGAAGAATTAACCCAAAGCATGAATCAGGCGGAAGCTGAGCATGATTTTAATGAGATTGAGAGCATGGCGGACTTGTACCGCAGAATCAAGCAAGCTGGAGAGTTTTGGAGAATAGAACACACTGAAGAAAAGATTATCTCAAAAGGACCGAGAAAAGGCGAAGTTGAAACAAAAATCCCGATACCTTCCCCCGTTGACGTCGCAGAGAACTTGAACAAGCTATGCCATTTCACTTTTATTGGTCGGGGTGGAATTTCAGACAGTAGCCCAGTCTATACATTTGATTGGGATAGTGGGGTATACTCCCATAGTCGGGACTTACTTTGGCGGTTGTGTCGGGCTTTTGATGGTCGCTTGAAGTCGCCACACTACAAAGAGGTTGAAATGCAACTAAGAACCATGATAAAGATGAGAAGACCGCTAGAAGATAGAAATCTTATTCCCGTGAGCAACGGAATCTTTAATCTTAAGGACAAGACTTTCAGACCACACGCGCCCCAGTATATCATCACTAGTAAAATTAAGACTAGCTACAACCCAGAAGCTCAAAAGCCAATACTTGGAGGCTGGTTTGATTTTGATGAGTGGCTGGAAGGTATTGCAGTAGGTGATAAAGACGTGGTTACGCTCCTATGGCAGATTATGAATGAAGCTATCAATCCCAACTATACAAGGGGGAAAATTGTTCTCCTTCTAGGAGATGGGAACAACGGGAAAGGGACTTATCAAGATTTACTAAAGAATTTGATAGGCCAAGAGAATGTAGCCGCCTTGCGACCTGACCAGTTCGAAGGGCATAAACCAGAGATGTTGCTCGGTAAAGTTTGTAATATTGGTGATGATATTAGTAACAAGTATTTGGATGAAGTTTCTGACTTGATGAGTATAGCCACAGGGGACACCGTGATGATCAATCCCAAGCATGAAAAACCTGTAGAACTAACCACGAAGCCTTTGTGTCTTTTCTCGGCCAATGGTTTGCCTAACAGTCGAAACAAGTCGCAAGGCTGGTATAGGCGTTTGTGTATCGTTCCTTTTAACGCTGATTTTAATGGACAGAAGGAGCGCCCAGAAATCAAGCAAGTATTTCTAAAGGACAGGGAGCTTTTAGAGTGGGTTCTGTTTAAGATTTTGAACATGGAGAACTTTAAGAAATTCATTGAACCAGAAGTGACCAAGACGACGCTTGAGGAATACAAGTCAGATAATGACTATATCCTTGGTTTCGTGAAAAACAGGTACATTCCTAACGGTTGGGATGGACTAACCCATGTACCTATTTAGTGGAAAAAATGCAAAAATTAGGGATATTGATTTAAGAAGGAGGAAGAAAAATGCAAATCGGAAACAATAACATGATAGGAAATGAGTATATCGAAGCAGTACAGGACTTTTTCACCCGCTACCAGTCAAAACGTTACGAATTGGCACAGTTAGAAGGTAAGCTAGATACTGAAACGCTTATCGTAGCCTTAGCCAATGCGGAAACAACTATCGCAAATCTTTTGAAAGTGTTGAACATGGCGGGGATAGACAGTTATAACAATCAATGTTTACCGCCTAACGTGTTGAAGCTGATGAAAGCCTTGGATCATGACGGAATTTATACAGAATTCCTGAAGAATGTTGAAGTCTAAACGATAGCAAAGCAAGGTAGCCCCAAAGTGGGGCGCCTTTTTGCCTACATAATTGGGCATTTTGAGGTGTATAGTGATGATGAAGCTAACCATAGAACAATTCACAAGTATTAAGCCCGACCCACACGCTATAGGGTACGTTGACGGTGAACCGTTTGAAATCGATTTAGAAGCTGAATCCTTGTTTTTAGGTAGTCAGTACATACCGCTTGAGGGAAGGCCAGCTAACTATGGCGGTAAGCAATGGTATTTTGTTTGTCCTGATTGTGATACAAAGCGACGGGTATTATATGGAGTTGTCGGGTCAATGGCTTGCGGTGAGTGCCAAGGGATCTATAAGCAGACACGGAACAGAACCAAAACAGATTGTGGGTATTGGTGGGATATGGCGTTGAAGGAAATCCGAAAGCTAGATCCGAATTTTAAACCGCCAAGGGGTTATGTTAGCTATGGAGATTTTCCAAATCGTCCCAAGTGGATGAGATGGCCCGACTATCTGAATCGCTGGAGGAAGTTCCATAAGTACATGGATAAAGCCCACACCTTATGGCTTAGAGGGTGGTAGAATAATGCTATGACTGATATTAAGAAACGATTGAACAGACTTAAGAAAACGCCTGAACGTTTGCAAGAAATCAAAAGAGAAATAGAATACTTGGAGAGTAACCCGATACCTTCCCAGCAGTTTGAGAATAGCCCACGGAGCAACAGCAATAGGAATACCGCCGAGGATAGAACTGTAAGCGCAGTTGATAGATTGGCAGAATTAAAAGCGGAGTATGGCGCGTGCTTGGATGAATCTTGGGAATTAAGAAAAGCTATCGAATCCTTATCTGATCCGCTGGACAATTTGGTTATCCGATTGTTCTATATCAATGGCAATAGCTGGGATGAAGTAGCTAGGACTTTACGGGTCAGCAAAGCCACCATCCAGCGGGCTAGGACTAGAGCCATGAAGGAACTAGATGAGTTGCTGGGTGGGTGATATTACTAGAAAATACGAGAATAAAATCCGATAGCTTTACAGAAAATAAAGATTAACTAGTGACGTCCGTTTTTGGACACAACTCAAAACATTTGTAGAAAATACGTGTCATTATTGACAAATGTTGTAAACAAGTGTATAATATAATTAAAGATAAGGGAAGGAGGTAAGCCGATGACCACGAGGCGGGAAATTGAAAAGCTGGCTAAAAAAGCAGGTTTTTACCCAACAGTCAAAGGTAAAGGGTCGCACACCTTATGGCAACACCCTGACGGTAGAAACTTACTTATCAGTAACCCCAAGGAAAAAGACTATAGACCTGGAACGCTTTCCAAAATGTTGAGTGTCTTGAATCAAGGTGAAAAAGGGGAGTGAGTCCCCTTGACCTTGATTGGTTATCGGCTTACATGAAATCATTATGAAATACACTTACCTAGCAATTTTTGAAGAAGATACAGAACAAAGCGGGTACTCAATCAGCTTTCCCGACTTCCAAGGTGCTATCAGTGAAGCAGGTAACTTGAAGGAAGCCCAGTATAATGCCCGTGAAGTGCTTGAAATCTTTACCGTTATGTTTGAAGATGAGGGACGAGAGTTTCCGAATCCATCTAGTTTCAAATCGTTGGCCAGTGAGTTAGTGAGTGATGGCGATATGATCCAAGCTATTACCGTAGATACCGAGTTGGTTCGTGAACGGGAGCGTTCTAAAGTAGTGAACAAGACAGTTACCCTTCCTAGTTGGCTTGTTGAAGTCGGAAAAGAAAACAAAATCAATTTTAGTCAACTTTTACAGAAAGCTATTCGGGAAGAATTGCAAGTTTGAGCCTAGTCAGTCAGCTAGGCTTTTTCTTTTACCAACTCACGCGCCACAGAATCAATAGAGACGAACGAGAGCATGCCAATTTGAAGCGTTAGGACTTAGATGGTAAGATTATCCCATAGAATACTAGAATGCCACACAGGGTGAATGAGGGGGATTGTAGAACACCCCCACCTTGAAAAAAATTGAGTTTAAATTTTGTTTCGCCACCGGTGGTGGGGTTGATTACGGAGATATTTGCATTTCTCGCGTACGACCCCCTCCCCCTATGGATTTTCACAGTATTCTAAAATGACCGTGTTTCTACAAACACAGTAACAGCGCGTGATTGCTGGGATTTGGTTGAATTGGATTGCTGGAACTTGCCTAACCAAAAGCACTCAAAAACAGGTAGGATTTTTGTCAGTTTTGACCTCTACCTCGTGGTCTGATATGAAAGTTAGCGGAGGTGTTAGAACATCCCAGGAAAGCAAGAATATTGCGATTGTGGATATAACAGCATACAATACCGAGGAAATAAAAAAGCTAGTTGCTCGAAGAGAGGAAATCATTCAAGTTATTATGACTATGCCAGACATGGTTTTTAGACACGTTTTACTGGCAACATACGTCAATACTAAAACTTGTGATGAGGCTATGGAGTATCTAGATATTCGTAACAGGAACAAGTATTTCACGCTGAAAAGGAAAGCCGAAGAAAGTCTAGATTTGATACTGAAAGGGACGACATGCTGATGAAGATGATAGGTCAAAACATCCTATCACAGATAATCTGACGCACTAATTTAGTGCATTAGGTCATTCTGACACCCATATAGTAACAGTGGAGTACAGTAGGAAACAGAACGAACCAAGAAGGAAGCATGAGGATACATTCGTTTTGGTTTTACAACCGTAGTCTTAACTACACTTGTAAAACCACAGTCTTTTTTAGCTTAAGATTACCCTAAGGCTAGGATAAAATACTCCAAGGTTAGTATAAGGTCTCTTGTATTCAAAAAGTATGCTTTTTTCGCTAGTTATGATCTACTATGATTGTGCTATACTTGATTTAGGCAATAAAAAAAGCGTAGCTGATTGCCACGCCATTCTTGCCTACTGAACTCGTAAAACGTAAAAAAATACTTAGATTTTTGCTAGATTTTGCTTAGATTTTTGCTAGAAATCTAAGTGGTTATAACAACGGATATGGATACCTAAAACAGCCAAAAGCCTTGTTATAGCTGGTTTTTCGGGGGTGTATGACAACGTATGAATACCCATTCTAAAGTTTCCCTTGAAAAACCACTTTTTTTGCGTTATGATAGAAAGGTAATAAAAATTAACTCATAAGGAGAGTAAGAAATGTCAATTATTACTGATGTTTACGCTCGCGAAGTCCTTGACTCACGCGGTAACCCAACACTTGAAGTAGAAGTTTATACAGAATCAGGCGCATTTGGTCGCGGTATGGTTCCTTCAGGAGCTTCTACTGGTGAGCACGAAGCAGTAGAACTTCGTGATGGAGATAAATCTCGTTACCTAGGTCTTGGTACACAGAAAGCTGTTGACAACGTTAACAACATCATTGCAGAAGCATTGATCGGTTATGATGTTCGTGATCAACAAGCTATCGACCGTGCTATGATCGCGCTTGATGGAACTCCAAACAAAGGTAAATTGGGTGCGAACGCAATCCTTGGTGTTTCTATCGCTGTAGCTCGTGCTGCTGCTGATTTCCTTGATGTACCACTTTACAACTACCTTGGTGGTTTCAACGCTAAAGTGCTTCCAACTCCAATGATGAACATCATCAATGGTGGATCTCACTCAGATGCTCCAATCGCATTCCAAGAGTTCATGATCTTGCCAGTTGGTGCACCTACATTCAAAGAAGCTCTTCGTTACGGTGCTGAAATCTTCCACGCACTTAAGAAAATCCTTAAAGGTCGTGGTCTTGAAACAGCTGTTGGTGATGAAGGTGGATTCGCTCCTAAATTTGAAGGAACTGAAGATGCTGTAGAAACAATCCTTTCAGCTATCGAAGCAGCTGGTTATGTACCAGGTAAAGATGTCTTCATCGGATTTGACTGTGCATCATCTGAGTTCTACGATAAAGAGCGCAAAGTTTACGACTACACTAAATTCGAAGGTGAAGGAGCTGCTGTTCGTACAGCTGCTGAGCAAGTAGATTACCTTGCTGAATTGGTTGAAAAATACCCAATCATCACAATCGAAGATGGTATGGACGAAAATGACTGGGATGGTTGGAAAGTTCTTACTGAGCGTCTTGGCGATAAAGTTCAATTGGTTGGTGATGACTTCTTCGTAACTAACACTTCTTACCTTGAAAAAGGTATCGCTGAAGGAGCTGCTAACTCAATCCTTATCAAAGTTAACCAAATCGGTACTTTGACAGAAACATTCGAAGCGATTGAAATGGCTAAAGAAGCTGGTTACACTGCGGTTGTATCACACCGTTCAGGTGAAACTGAAGATTCAACAATCTCAGATATCGCTGTTGCAACAAACGCTGGACAAATCAAGACAGGTTCATTGTCACGTACAGACCGTATCGCTAAATACAACCAATTGCTTCGCATCGAAGATCAACTTGGTGAAGTTGCAGAATACAAAGGTTTGAAATCATTCTACAACTTGAAAAAATAATCGTTGATTGGTCAACGTTTTAAAGCCCTTGCTCGTTGAAGCAGGGCTTTTTTCTATCTTGGAGGGGCAAAAAGGGGTAAATGAACCGTGTTCATTTGATCTAATACTTAACAAAAAACAAAAATAGCTGTATACTATAAGGTATGAAAGTCGAACTAAATGAATATCAAATTAGCGAATTGAAGCAAGCCCTGAAAGATAAAAACCCAAATTATTCATACCTCAGAAGAATCTGTGTAAATGCCTAAAAAATCATCAGAAACAACCAATAATCAACTGGAATTTCTGATGATTTTTATTATTCACCAAATTGTTCTAGGGATAAAAATGTA
>NZ_SPPZ01000004.1 GCF_004570525.1 Streptococcus sp. WM07
AAAGAAACGACCCCAAAAGAGGTAGCCTTTATTGAAAATTGGATAAACAACTATCCTAAAAAATGCTTGGGCTACAAGTCGCCGAAGGAATTTCTTAGCGGTGGCTAACTTCAACTTGAAATTTAGCAAATGTTTGCAAATCAGCTTTCTGAGCCTTTTCATAGACGAGTAGCCTAGTTCGCTGACAGAAAGTATGATAGAATAGAAGAGATTGAAAATAAGGAGATTGATAATGAAAAAGCTTGGAGCCCTCTTACTAGCGGGGTTATTAGTGACGACCCCTCTGGTCGCATCTGCAGATGAGTTGATGGATATCACCCGTCAAATGTATCCTGAAGTGTTGGATATTCACCGACCTAAGTCTTCTATTATAGTAGATGCTAAAACAGGTGATGTTGTGTGGGAAGATAATGCAGATTTATTGCGAGATCCTGCAAGTATGAGTAAATTGATGACGTTATATCTAGTTTTTGAAGCCTTGGACAAGGGAGAAATCTCCAAAGATGATGTTATTACATCCACACCTCGTGAACAGGCTATCGCAGGGCTTTATGCTATTTCAAATAATAAAATCGTAGCTGGAGTTGATTATACAGTTGATGAATTGATTACCATGACAGCCATCCCATCTTCCAATGTGACAACAGTTATGTTGGCAGATTATCTATCAAATGGGGATGCGGATGTTTTCCTCGATAAAATGAACGAGGCATCTCAAAAAATGGGCATGAGTAATACGAAGTGGTACAATGCCAGTGGTGCAGCAGCTGTTTCTTTCAGTGGTTATTATACTCCGCAGCGCTATGACAATACCAAAGAGAATCAGACGACAGCGCGTGATATGGCCATTCTTGGTGTAAACTTTGTGAATAAGTATCCAGATATCTTAAATTACACCAGTGATCCAGTTGTGACCGTTAAAAAAGGAACTCCTTATGAGGAGACGTTTGAAACCTATAATTATTCTGTAGCTGGAGCGTTATATGGGCTAGAGGGTGTCGATGGACTAAAAACAGGATCTAGTCCAGCAGGAGCCTTTAATTATATTGCTACTGGTGAGCGTAAAGGCGAGCGTTTTGTAGAGTTGATTATGGGGGTTGGTGATTGGGTCGACCAAAATGGGGAATACTATCGCCATCCATTCGGAAATGCCCTTCTTGAAAAAGCCTTTAATGATTATGAGTATAAAAAGGTCTTGGATAAAGGTTTGGTAGATGTAGATGGTCAAAAATACAAAGTAGATCAAGATGTCTATGCAACGGTAAAAAAGGGAACGACCCCAAGCATTGAGGTCAAAGATGACCAACTTACAGTTAACAATGGCCTAAATCCGATCACTGAACAATTGGATGTTACTTACAAGGTGACCAAGGATAATTCACTATTTGCCTCTGCACAAAAAGTAGAGAACAAGTCCAAAAGTAAGACAGAAAAGGTCACGGCTATTAGTATCCTGGAACACTATCAATGGTTATTACTCATCCCAATTTTATTTCTTTTAGCTGTGATTATTCTATTGCTTCGCCTGTTCTTTACTAAAAATGGTAAGGGTGAGACAAAGAAGGGCCAAGCAAAACGGAAGAAGTAAAGTAGGATACTTCGTGTAACGGTTGCTAGTCTAGCTTCCATAGTTTAATAGAGTTTTTATAGGGTGGGAATAAGACAATAACTTTTTCAAACATTGTTACTGTCTTATTCCCCTGATTTATGTTTGAAATTGAAAGGAGTTGCGTGTGCAGCGGTCTGCTTCCCTATATTTTCGTTATTTTCTGATGTATACCTTTTTTTATCTTTCTTGGGCTTTATTTTCAGCTATTTTGTCCATTTACATGTTGGATTTAGGGTATTCGGCCAGTCAGGTTTCTTTGGTGGTATCGGTGTCGTTTTTTACCTCTGTCGTATCCCAACCTATTTTGGGCTATTTGAATGATCGCTTAGGGATTAAGCCGGTGACGTTAGCAGGTTTAGGTTTAGCTTTAGCGGGTGGGGTTATTTTTCTACTTTCTAACCATTTGTGGGGGCTTGTTTTAGGATATAGTTTGGCCATTATGATGATTAACGGCATCAATCCCGTTATGGATTTATTGGCTGCTAAATCGCCCTATAAATATGGATCAATTCGTGTCTGGGGGACAATTGGTTATGCAACGGGAACTCAGATGGCGGGTGTTCTCTACCAACTCATTCATCCTCAAGCTATTTATGTGGCTTTTTTGGGAACCATGGTGATTTCAATATTAGGCGTACTTGGCCTTTCGTTTGAGAAAGAAGAAGTAGAAGTTGAGAAGCAACAAGAGGAATCGTTTCTGAATGATGTTCTCAAGAATCGTCCCTATCTTCTTGCCCTACTTATCATTGCCCTCTTTTCAGGTGTAGCCAATGTAGGTCATACCTATATCCCAGCTATGCTAGAAGCTAGCGGTCTATCTGTAAGTCAAGCTTCAACAGTTGTTTCACTAGCTGTTATCTGTGAGGCGCCTTTGATTTTTTATTCCTACTTATTTATGGACCGCTATCCTAGCAAGATTCTAATGTTATTCCCGCTCTTTTTCATGACCTTACAATTTGTCTTTTTTGGTCTAGCTGCTCCCCTAAGTTTTAAGATTTTGGGGACACTCTTAGCTAAACATGCGGCCAATATGACCTTAATCATGCTGACTTTAAAATTGGTCAGTACGTTGGTTGCTCCACGTTTTGTTATGACTGGAATGGCCTTGATTCAGACAGCTAAAAGTCTTCTTTCAATTGTCGTTCAAACCTGGGCAGGCTGGTTAATCGACAGTTCTGGTTATGAACTGATGTCTTGGGTTATGGTTGGACTGTTGCTTTTAGTTCTGTTGATGATTCCCTTTCTTCGTGTGGATGAATCCAAAAGTGAAAAATTATTCTCCTAAATTCGAATAAAGAAGATGAGGAGGAACAAAGAATGTTTCAAGCCCTAGATGCTCAAGGACATCTTCACCACTTATTGACAGATCCTCTCCCTCAGGGAGAGGTATTTTTTTGCCCAGCCTGCCATCAATTGCTTATTCTAAAAAGTGGTCCAAAAGTTCGACCGCATTTTGCTCATCAAGCTGATCAGGCTTGCGACTTTATTAGTTTGAATGAGGGAGCAGAGCACCTAAACCTTAAGGCGAAACTCTTTAGCTGGGCACAGCAAAGTGAGCGTGTTTCAGTTGAAGTAGCAAATTCTGCAGAAGGACTCGTGTCAGACTTACTGCTATCTGACAATTTAGCCTTGGAAGTTCAATGTAGCCCCTTAGGACAAGATGAATTTGAAAAAAGGGACCAAGCTTATCAGCATTTGGGGATTCCAGTAGTGTGGCTATTGGGTTCCAGACATTTTTTAAAACGACGACTAACAGTTTTGCAGAGAAATTCTTTGCAGTTTAGTCCTACTTGTGGTTACTTTTTTTGGAATCTTGATTTGGAGAATGAGATTGTAATCTTGCATTATTTATTGCATCAAGATCTACATGGAGCTTGCCAAGGTTTGGTAAAAACGTTTCCGTTCTTTCGAGAATCACTGAGGGAGGTCTTACGTTGGCCTTATCAGCAAAGACACGTCTTCTCTTTTCAAGGGAAGTTGGATCTCCATTTTCCTAGTTACCTGGCTAGGGAATTGCGTTATCGGAATCCCTATTGGGTTGAGCAACAATTTCAAGCTTATCAGAAGGGAGATAATCTTTTGACCCGTACTTTGGCAGACTGGTATCCGCAAATTTTTCCAGTCAAAGTTAGGAATCGTCACAGACCTCAATCAGCTTGTGAAAGGGAATATGAGGAGCAGTTTATAGCCTTCTATGCTCAAGAAAGGAATATTCACAGTCAGGTATTGTATTCTCCTTTTTATTACCGAATGTGGAAGCGGGAAAATAACAGAGAGTAGTCACTCAGCTGTTATTTATGGGAATCAATAGTAGAGATTGGGTTTAATGATAAGGGATTAAAAATAGAGTTAGCGGATATGGACTGAAATCTGAGTAGGCTTATAACCCTGTATACTCAGAGCAATGGGATGACTGTGTGGGAATGTTGAAGTAAGATTATAAGAATTCTAGTGGGAGAGTACCCTTTTAGAAAACTAGTGATATAATAAGGACATTGGAGGAATCTTATGAGTAAAGAACGTAATGAAATCAATGTAGAATATACCTGGGATTTGACCAGTGTGTTTGCGGATGATCAGGCTTGGCGTGATGAGTTTGTTTCTTTAGAGGCAGATGTGGCCAAGGGGAGTGATTTGGCAGGACATCTTTTGGATTCTGCCCAGAACTTACTCGAGATTACAGAGTTGCAACTGAGCCTTATGCGTCGTTTGGAGAAGTTGTATGTTTATGCTTCAATGAAGCAGGATGAAGATACGCGTGTATCAGCCTATCAAGAACTCTATTCTCAAATTAATGGTCTCTATGCACGTTTTGGACAGACTTTTGCCTTCTATGAGCCAGAATTTATGGCTGTGACAAAAGAGCAGTTGGAGTCGTATATGGCGGAGGAGCCAGGTCTAAATCTTTATCGTCATTATTTTGATCGTTTGCTTTTCCAAAAAGAGCATGTTTTAAGTCCAAAAGAAGAAGCCTTGTTGGCAGGGGCATCTGAAATTTTTGGATCAGCGTCTGAGATGTTCGAGATTTTAGATAATGCCGATATTGTTTTGCCATTTATTGAAGATGAAAACGGTGATGCGGTGCAATTAACTCATGGCAACTACATTCACTTTATGGAATCAGACGACCGGCGCGTGCGTAAGGATGCTTACGAGGCTCTTTATAGTGTTTATGAACAATACCAGCATACTTATGCTAAGACCTTGCAGACCACTGTTAAGGTTCACAATTACCAAGCTCAGGTTCGGAATTACCAATCAGCTCGTCAAGCTGCCTTAGCAGCCAACTTTATTCCAGAGTCTGTTTATGATACTCTGCTGAAGGCTGTCAATCGTCATTTGCCACTATTGCATCGGTATGTTGCGCTTAAGGCTCGAATTTTAGGACTTGACGATATTCGGATGTATGATATTTATACGCCATTAAGTCGCAATAATCTTTCAATTTCTTACGAGGAATCTTTGGAAAAATCCAAAGAGGTTCTTGCGGTTCTCGGAGATGATTACCTATCAAAAGTTAAAGATGCTTTTGACAATCGTTGGATTGATGTTTATGAAAACAAAGGGAAACGATCTGGAGCTTATTCTGGTGGTTCTTATGATACAAAGGCTTACATGCTCTTGAATTGGCAGGATAACTTGGATAATCTTTATACCTTGGTTCACGAAACAGGACATTCTATGCATTCAAGCTATAGTCGTGAAACACAACCGTATGTTTATGGTGATTATTCGATTTTCTTAGCTGAGATTGCTTCCACGACCAATGAGAATATTCTAACTGAGAAATTATTGGCTTCTGTGGAAGACAAGGAAAGCCGTTTTGCCATTTTAAATCATTACTTGGATGGTTTTCGTGGAACTGTCTTCCGTCAAACACAATTTGCGGAATTTGAACAACTGATTCATAAGGCTGATCAAGAAGGACAGGTGCTAACAAGTGACTTCCTGAATCAAACGTATGGAGACTTGAATGCCAAGTATTATGGATTGTCGGTAGAGGAGAATCCACAAATTCAATATGAGTGGGCACGGATTCCACACTTCTACTACAACTATTATGTTTTCCAATATGCGACGGGATTTGCGGCCGCGTCTGCCTTAGCAGATAAGATTGTTCATGGTACAGATGAGGATGGGGAAGCCTATATCAATTATTTGAAAGCGGGCAACTCTGATTATCCATTAGCTGTTATCTCTAAAGCTGGGGTCAACATGGAGGTAGAAGATTATTTAAATGATGCTTTTGCTGTTTTTGAGCGTCGTTTAGATGAGTTGGAAAACTTGGCCCAAGAGTTAGGAGTTTTGTAATGGTTAAGACTTATTCAGAGCACTCCAATCCTAATATGCGACGTCCGGTTGTTCAGCAAGGAATTGTAGAATTTATGAGGCAACAAGATCAGGCCTTACCAACTTTTTTACAAGATCTACAAGCTTTTGCAGCTACTGAGAATATACCGATTATTCCTAAGGAAACAGTGGCTTTCTTCCGCTTCTTTTTACAAGTGCTGGCACCTCAGAAAATTTTAGAAGTAGGAACAGCTATTGGTTTTTCTGCATTGATGATGGCAGAGGCTCTTCCGGAAGCAGAAATAGTAACGATTGACCGCAATCCAGAAATGATTCAGTTAGCGAAAGAGAATTTTGCTCGCTTTGAGGAAGGAAAACAAATTCGCCTCTTGGAAGGAGAAGCTCAGGACATTTTAAAGGATTTGAAGGGGCACACGTTTGATTTTATCTTCGTTGATTCGGCTAAATCTAAGTATGTGGTTTTTTTACCAGATCTTTTGGAATTATTACCCAAAGGAGGAATCTTGATTTTTGACGATGTTTTCCAGGGGGGAGACATTGCCAAGGATTCTGGAGAGATTCGGAGAGGTCAAAGAGCTATTTATCGTGGCTTACACAAACTTTTTGCAGCAGTTGACCAGCATCCTGATTTAATGGTCTCCTATCTTCCATTGGGAGATGGTCTACTTATGGTTAAAAAAGAAGCAGATTCCGTGGAATTTCTCCAAGAAAACCTATAATTAAGGCGCAATTAAGTCAAGATGTGATATACTATTTAAGTTATTGTAAAAAGGAGTAAACCAAAGTATGAAAAAAATCAAAATTGGAGCTATCACGCTCTTGTCTGTGGTAGCTCTTGCAGCCTGCGCACGTGAGACCGATAATAATACGGATGTTATCACCATGAAGGGCAATACCATTACTGTCGCTGAATATTATGATAAGGTTAAAAATAATACTCAGGCTCAACAAGTTCTCTTGACCATGACCATTAATGAAGTCTTCGAAAAAAAATACGGAGATAAGGTCAGTGATGATGAAGTATCTGAAGAATACAACAAGAGCTTGCAAACCTATGGAGATCGTTTCCAACAAGTTTTAGCTCAGGAAGGATTGACCACGGATACTTATCGGGAACAAATTCGGACTAATAAATTGGTTGAATATGCTGTGAATGAAGCATCTAAAAAAGAATTGACCGATGAAAATTACCAAGCTGCTTTTGAAAACTATACACCAGAAGTCACTGCCCAAGTTATTCGTTTGACGGATGAAAGTAAGGCAAAAGAAGTAGCTGAAAAAGCTAAAAAGGGTGAAGATTTTACCCAGCTTGTAAAAGATAATACAGTTGATGAAGACACTAAGGAAAAGGGTGGAGAAGTGAAATTTGATTCTGCTTCAACCTCACTTCCAGAAGATGTTAAAAAAGCTGCTTTTGCTTTGGATAACAATGGTATTTCTGATGTTATTAAGGTGTCAGATACTTCAACCTTGTCTACAAGTTATTATGTCGTTAAGCTAACGAATAAAACCCAGAAAAAAGATAATTGGAAAGATTATCAAAAACAATTGGAAAATATTATCTTAGCTGAAAAACGTACAGACGCTGCCTTTATCCAAAGTGTTATAGCTAAGGAAATGGAAGAAGCTAACATTAAGGTTAAAGATCCAGCCTTCCAAAATGCCTTCTCACAATATATGAATGCAACTGGAGAAGAAGCTAGCAGCTCTGAAGATAAGTAGTTGACAAAAGAGTTACTTAGAGTATAATAAATGTATCAAGAATGGATAATACAGACAACTTAGCAGAGAGGTGGCGGTTGGTGCAAGCTACTAGTTGAGTCTTATCTTGCTACTTGAGAGAGTTTTTGAAGAATTGTAATGAGGATGACAAGTTCATCGAAGGAAGGTGGTACCGCGTTTTGACGCCCTTCGTCGATTGGGCTTGTCTTTTTTGAATGAACTTTAAAGGAGAGAAATATGAAATATATGACTAGTGCTGAGATTCGTAAGATGTGGCTAGACTTTTGGGCATCTAAGGGTCATGCTGTAGAACCTTCAGCGAATTTAGTTCCGGTTAATGATCCAACCTTACTATGGATTAACTCTGGAGTTGCAACCTTGAAGAAATATTTTGATGGTTCGGTTATTCCAGAAAATCCACGAATTACCAATGCTCAGAAATCAATTCGGACGAATGACATTGAGAATGTCGGGAAGACAGCTCGTCACCATACGATGTTTGAAATGCTAGGGAATTTTTCTATTGGAGACTATTTCCGGGATGAAGCGATTACTTGGGCTTGGGAGTTATTGACAAGTCCAGAGTGGTTTGCCTTTCCTAAAGACAAATTATATATGACATACTATCCAGATGATAAAGACTCCTACAATCGTTGGATTGAAGTAGGAGTTGAACCAGATCACTTGGTTCCAATTGAGGATAATTTCTGGGAAATTGGTGCAGGTCCTTCTGGTCCAGATACTGAGATTTTCTTCGATCGGGGTGAAGCTTTTGATCCGGATAAGGTTGGACTTCGTCTTCTAGCGGAAGATATCGAAAATGATCGGTATATTGAAATTTGGAATATTGTTCTATCTCAATTTAATGCGGATCCAAGTGTACCACGAAGTGAATATAAGGAACTTCCTCATAAAAATATTGATACGGGAGCAGGTCTTGAGCGTCTCGTAGCAGTTATGCAAGGGGCTAAAACTAACTTTGAGACAGATTTGTTTATGCCAATCATCAAGGAAGTCGAAGTGCTATCTGGGAAAACCTATGATCCAGAAGGTGAGAATATGAGCTTTAAGGTTATTGCTGATCATATTCGTTCATTGGCATTTGCGATTGGAGATGGAGCTTTACCAGGAAATGAAGGTCGTGGTTATGTACTTCGTCGCTTGCTTCGTCGGGCCGCTCGTCATGGACAAAAATTGGGAATCCATGAACCATTTATGTACCGCTTAGTACCAACAGTGGGGCAAATTATGGAGTCTTATTATCCAGAAGTACTGGAAAAACAAGACTTCATCCAAAAAATTGTTAAAAATGAGGAAGAATCTTTTGCCCGTACTCTGACTGCAGGGCAAAGCTATGCTGATGAAATTGTCGCTGAGATGGAAAAAGCAGGAGAAACCGTTATTTCTGGTCAAGCTGCCTTTAAACTCTATGACACTTATGGTTTCCCAGTAGAATTAACTGAAGAGATCGCAGAGGAACGAGGCTGGACCGTTGATAAGGATGGTTTTGATCAAGAAATGAAGGCCCAACAAGATCGGGCACGAGCTTCTGTGGTTAAAGGTACCTCTATGGGAAGTCAAAATGAGATTTTACAAGCTCTAACGGTTCCAAGTACTTTCTTGTACAATGTTCAAGAAGCTGATGGTCGCTTGCTAGCTTTAGTGCAAGGAGATGTGGAAGTCGATCGTGTTGAGTCTGGTGAAGCTTACCTTATCTTTGATCAAACGCCATTTTATGCAGAAATGGGTGGTCAGGTAGCAGACCATGGTCAAATCCTGGATGAATATGGTCAAGTGCTTGCCCATGTTGTAGATGTACAGAAGGCACCAAATGGTCAGCCGCTTCATAAGGTAGAGGTACTGGTACCACTAACTAAAGATGGAGTGTATCACTTAGTTCTTGATAAGGATCGTCGTCGCCGTGTGATGCAAAACCATACTGCCACACACTTGCTCCATGCAGCCCTTCATGAAGTTCTCGGTAAGCACGCCACTCAAGCAGGTTCTTTGAATGAAAAAGACTTCCTTCGCTTTGACTTTACTCATTTCGAAGCAGTGAAGCCAGAGGAATTGGCGCAAATTGAAGCAGATGTCAATCGTAAAATTAACGAAGCTTTGGCTGTTGAAACGGTAGAAACAGATATCGCTACTGCTAAAGATATGGGAGCGATGGCTCTCTTTGGCGAAAAATATGGCAAAGAAGTACGTGTGGTTTCTATTGGAGATTACTCTGTAGAGCTTTGTGGAGGTACCCACGTTGGTAATACTTCTGAGATCGGTCTTTTCCGAATCCTAAAAGAAGAAGGAATTGGTTCAGGTACTCGTCGTATTGTAGCTGTAACTGGTCGCGAGGCTTATAACTCATACCGTGAAGAAGCTAAACTCCTACAAGATATTGCCCGTCAACTGAAGGCACCGCAGGTAGGAGATGTTCCTGCTAAGGTTGAAGCCTTGCAAGAACAAGCTCGTCAGTTGCAAAAAGAGAATCGGGAATTGAAAGAAAAAGCTGCTGCTGCTGCATCGGGTCAAATTTTCCAAGATGTGGAGGAAGCTAAGGGACTTCGTTATATTGCGAAACAAGTTGAAGTGGATGATGCTGGGGCTCTTCGCACCTTCGCAGATACTTGGAAACAAGGAGATTATTCCGATGTACTTGTTTTGGTTGCTGCAATTGGAGATAAGGTCAATGTCTTGGTAGCGAGTCGTTCCAAAGATGTTCATGCAGGTAACCTTATCAAAGAATTAGCGCCAATCGTAGCTGGTCGTGGTGGTGGAAAACCAGATATGGCCATGGCTGGTGGTAGTGATCAAGCAGCTATTCCGACTCTGTTGCAAGCAGTAGCTGATTTGATGTAAGAGTTTGTTTAAAATAGCTTCAGCCTTTGTAGACAGGTGTTCTCTACTAGGTGACTCGATGTTGGTTGCTGATTAGAAATAGTAGGATAATGCTTAGAGGGTTTGGGGGAATATCCCCAAACCCTCTAGTGGCATCTTGTTTTTCCCGAGAGAATCCGTGTTTTGAGCATTTTGGGATAGTTAAATCTTGAGGTATACTTATGGTTTTGAAATTTTTACAAGCATTGGGTAGAATATTCGTTTGGTTTCTACTTATGTCATTAGTTGGTGTTCTGAATAGTATTCCGATTGCTCTTGGGTTAGTGGGGAAAAATTTACCTGTAGAGCAGCAGTGGAGCTCTACTATTCTCTATTTAATCCTTACCTTTACGGTGATCTATTTCCTAATGAAATGGTACTTTAAACAACCAGATGCAGGATCTAGAGAAGCTCAGTTTGACCGAAAGCAATGGCAATACCTTTTGCTTGGATGGGGAATCATTATGGGTGCCAATCTTATTTTTGGTATTTTCCGGCTACTCTTTGGATTACCGGAAGAAGCAGAAAATCAACAACTTGTTGTTGAAGCTTTAGCGGCTCTCAAAGATCTAGGAGGACCTTATTTTACAGCCTTTATGATTTCTATTGGCATCTTTGCTCCCTTACTAGAAGAAACTGTGTTTCGTGGGCTAGGTTCTAAATTTGTTTTTAGAGGTTGGTCAAATGTCTTAATTGCTTTATTGACTTCTTTAGCTTTTGGTTTGAATCATATGCAAAGTTTGGACTGGTTTGCCCTTTTATCTTATTCGACAATCGGTTATGTCTGTTATAGAGCTTACAGCAGACGGAATAATCTTTGGGATGCGATTTGGCTACATATGTTGAATAATAGTCTTTCTTTAGTGGTGATATTGTTGTTAGGATCATCATCATAAAAAAAGAGGCTGGGCAAAAAGCCTTCGAAATAGAAAACAGCTTAGAATTACGTTATTAAAAACGTTGATTCTAAGCTGTTTTCTATTTATTCAAATTTCAAGCTAAGCCAGAAATTGCTAGTTTTTGCCCAGTCTCTTTTTTCTGGTCTAATTAGAGTCCATAAAGGTAGTCATCGTCTTCCATGGCTTCAACTTCACCAAGGAGGTAACCATTTCCGACTTGACTGAAGAAGTCGTGGTTGGAAGTTCCAGTGGAAATTCCATTCATGATGATGGGGTTGACATCATCAGCTGTATCTGGGAAGAGAGGATCGTGTCCCAAATTCATAAGGGCTTTATTAGCGTTGTATCGGAGGAATACTAGGACTTCCTCAGTCCACCCTACAGTATCATATAAGGAGCGTGTATAGGCTTCTTCATTTTCATAAAGGGTGTAGAGGAGGTCATACATCCAGTTTTTGAAGGTTTCTTGTTCTTCATCTGAGAGCTCTTTAAATCCTAATTGGAATTTGTAACCAATATAGGTTCCATGAACAGACTCATCCCGAATAATCAACTTGATAATTTCTGCAACATTGGCAAGTTTGTTGTTCCCCAAGTAGTAGAGAGGAGTGAAAAATCCTGAATAGAAGAGGAATGTTTCCAAGAAAACACTGGCTACTTTTTTCTCAAGTGCTGTTCCATTTTCATAAATTTTGTTAATGATTTCAGCCTTCTTTTGGAGATAGGGATTTGTGTTAGTCCATTCGAAGATTTCTTCGATTTCAGCCTTTGTATTTAAAGTTGAAAAGATAGAAGAGTAAGACTTGGCGTGAACGGATTCCATAAATTGAATATTGTTATAGACGGCTTCTTCATGAGGAGTCCGAACATCTTGGCGGAGAGCTTCAATACCAGCTTCAGATTGCATGGTATCGAGAAGTGTTAATCCACCAAAGACCTTACCCACCAAGTCTTTTTCTTGGGCAGACAGTTTTCGCCAATCATCCAAATCATTGGAGAGAGGAATCCGAGTGTCCAACCAAAATTGCTCGGTTAATTTTTCCCAAGTTGATTTATCGATAACGTCTTCGATATTGTTCCAGTTTATGGCTTCGTAGTAGGTTTGCATGCTTACTCCTTTTGAAATGATTGATTCAAAAGAAAATCAGTAGCTAGAAAAGTAATCCGATGGTAGGAGAACTGTAGTTCCAGAAAAGAGGATGCAGAGATTTAGCTGTTGATTTTCAATAAGATTAGATAACACAGCTTTCACATTGGTTGGCTCCAACTTCAGCTCCATCATCGGTGAAGGTACGGATATAATAGATGGATTTGATTCCTTTGTTGAAAGCATAGTTTCGTAGAATAGAGAGATCACGAGTAGTTTGTTTGGTTTCTTTTTTCCATTCGTAGAGTCCTTTAGGAATGTCGCTGCGGAGGAAGAGAGTCAAAGAAAGACCTTGGTCGACATGGTCTGTAGCGGCAGCATAGACATCGATGACTTTACGCATATCCATATCATAGGCGCTAGTGTAATAAGGGATGGTATCTGTTGAAAGACCGGCAGCTGGATAGTAAATTTTACCGATTTTCTTTTCCTGACGCTCTTCAACCCGTTGGGTAATAGGATGAATGGATGCAGAAACATCGTTGATATAGGAAATAGAACCATTTGGTGCAACTGCTAATCGATTTTGATGATAGAGTCCATCTTTCATAACAGCCTCTTTCAGAGCTTGCCAGTCTGCTTTACTTGGGATAAAAATATCTTTGAAGAGTTCTTTTACCTTGTCCAATTTTGGTTGGTAGTCTTTTTCCAAATATTTATCGAAGTAACTGCCGTCGGCGTATTTTGATTTTTCAAAATTGGTAAAAACTTGGCCTCGTTCACGGGCAATAACATTGGATTCCACTAAAGTCCAGTAGTTCATTAAGAGGAAGTAGATATTAGTGAATTCTAAGGACTCCTCTGATCCATAATGGATGTGGTTTTGAGCGAGGTAGGAGTGAAGTCCCATAGCTCCAAGTCCAAAAGTATGGGCTTGGCGGTTTCCGTTTAGTACTGACGGCACAGCTTCGATGTTAGAGGAGTCTGTGACAAAAGTGAGTGCACGTGTCATTGTACGGATGGATTTTCCAAAGTTAGGGGAAGCCATCATATTGACCACATTTGTAGAACCGAGGTTACAAGAGACATCCGTTCCTAAGTGAACATAGTTTTGAGCGTCATCAATGAGACTTGGTTCTTGAACTTGGAGAATCTCGGAGCAAAGGTTACTCATAACGATTTTTCCATCTACAGGATTAACCTTATTGGCAGTATCAATGTTAATGACATAAGGATAGCCAGATTCTTGTTGTAGTTTAGAAATTTCAGTTTCTAAATCGCGGGCTTTAATTTTAGTTTTACGAATACGTGGATTTGCGACTAGTTCATCATATTTTTCGGTGATGTCTAGGTAGCTAAAGGGAACTCCATATTCTTTTTCAATCGAGTATGGACTAAAGAGGTACATCTCCTCATTGTTACGAGCTAACTCATAGAATTTATCAGGAACAGTAATTCCTAAGGACAGTGTTTTAACCCGGATTTTTTCATCCGCATTCTCTTTTTTAGTAGAAAGGAATTGAATAATATCTGGGTGGAAGACATTGAGATAGACTGCCCCAGCTCCTTGACGTTGCCCTAACTGATTAGAGTAGGAGAAGCTGTCCTCGAAAAGCTTCATGACAGGTACAACTCCAGAAGCTGCTCCTTCATAACCTTTGATAGGAGCCCCGGCTTCTCGGAGATTGCTGAGGGAGATACCGACTCCACCACCAATACGAGAGAGTTGAAGAGCCGAGTTGATGGCACGACCGATAGAGTTCATATCATCTGTTACTTGAATTAAGAAACAAGAGACTAGCTCTCCTCGGCGGGCCCGACCAGCATTCAGGAAACTTGGTGTAGCAGGTTGATAGCGTTGATGAATGATCTCATTAGCAATATTTTTGGCGATTTCTTCATTTCCATCCGCAAAGTAGAGGGCGTTAAAGAGCACTCGTTCTTCCATTCCTTCTAAGTATTCATTCCCATCGTTACTTTTAAGAGCGTATTGATTGTAGAATTTGTAAGCGGCCATGAAAGATTTGAATTGGAATTTTTGCTCCAAAATAAATTGGTAGAGTTCTTCGATGAAAGCTGGCTGGTATTTTTGAATAAAGAGTTCTTCGAGATAGTTCTCCTGGATAAGGTAGTTAATCTTTTCAGTAATAGAAGAAAACTGTCGGGTATTGGGTAAGACATTCTCTTCAAAGAAGGCTTCCAAAGCTTCTTTATCCTTATGGAGCATAATTTGTCCATTCACTGGACGGTTGATTTCATTATTTAAACGAAAATAAGATACATTTTCTAAATCTTTAAGACCCATGAGGGTTCTCCTTTCAAATGGACAGGTGATTTTATTCAAAACGAGGAGGCAGGGCGCTAGTCCCTGCCTCTATTATTAAGCTAATTCTTTTAGTCGGCCTGGTTGAAATCCAGCAAAGTTTCCCACTGGTGAAACAATGACTGGAGCAGTCGCAAAGCCCATTTGTTTGACTGTATCAATGTGTTCAGGTTCAAGGTCTAGATTTATCTCTTTGTAAGACACATGATGATCATCTAAGAATTTCTTAGTCATGCGGCATTGCATGCAGTTATTTTTTGAATAAACTGTTACCACAAGGGGACCTCCTTCTCATTTTTGAGTATGAAAATAGTATAGGGGAAAGTGGCAGTTTTGTCAATATTTTGTGCTTACTAGCACTCGACATACAACATATGGTGGTCTGTGTTTTTTTGTCTTGATTATATCAAGGATAGCGATTCTTTCTCTATCAAAATCTTGTGTTATCTTTTTCTTTTGAGAGTGAAAAAAGTCGTTTTTTCTGAAAGCGACAATTTTTTCTTGAAAAAAACCAAGACTAGTGATATAATTCTTAATTGTAAGGGTTATCAAAAACCTAAGAATAAATTTAAAAGGAGAGTCACTATGGCTTCTAAAGATTTTCACATTGTAGCAGAAACAGGGATTCACGCACGTCCAGCAACACTTTTAGTGCAAACAGCAAGCAAATTTGCTTCAGATATCACCTTGGATTACAAAGGTAAATCAGTAAACTTGAAATCAATCATGGGTGTTATGAGCCTTGGTGTTGGTCAGGGTGCTGATGTAACAATCTCTGCTGAAGGTGCTGATGCTGACGATGCCATCGCAGCTATCTCAGAAACAATGGAAAAAGAAGGTTTGGCATAAGGAGATGACAAATATGCTTAAAGGAATTGCAGCGTCTGATGGTGTTGCTGTTGCTAAGGCATATCTACTTGTCCAACCAGACTTGTCTTTTGAGACAGTTTCAGTTGAAGATACGAATGCAGAAGAGGCTCGTTTAGATGTGGCTTTAGAGGCTTCTCAAAACGAGCTTTCTTTTATTCGTACGAATGCAGTAGATAGTCTTGGAGAAGAAGCAGCACAAGTTTTTGATGCCCACTTGATGGTATTGGCTGATCCAGAAATGATTGGTCAAATTAAAGAAACCATTCGTGCTAAGAAAGTCAATGCGGAAGCAGGACTAAAAGAAGTGACAGATATGTTCATCACTCTCTTTGAAAACATGGAAGACAATCCATATATGCAAGAGCGTGCTGCAGATATCCGTGATGTAACCAAACGTGTGCTTTCACACTTGTTAGGTGTTCGTTTACCAAATCCAGCGGCTATTGATGAAGAAGCGATTGTGATTGCTCACGATTTGACTCCATCTGATACAGCACAATTGAATAAAGAATTTGTTAAGGCTTTCGTAACGAACATTGGTGGACGTACAAGCCATTCAGCAATCATGGCTCGGACCCTTGAAATTGCAGCGGTACTTGGAACTAATAACATTACTGAAATTGTCAAAGACGGTGATGTATTAGCTGTTAACGGTATCACAGGTGAAGTGGTGATTAATCCCTCAGAAGAAGTTATTGCTGAATTCGAAGCAGCTGGCCGTGCTTATGCAGAACAAAAAGCAGAATGGGCTCTTTTGAAAGATGCTCAGACTGTGACAGCTGATGGCAAACACTTTGAACTAGCAGCCAATATCGGTACTCCGAAAGATGTTGAAGGGGTTAATGATAATGGTGCGGAAGCTGTTGGTCTTTATCGGACTGAGTTTCTTTACATGGACTCACAAGACTTCCCAACAGAAGATGAGCAATATGAAGCTTATAAAGCTGTTTTGGAAGGTATGAACGGAAAACCAGTTGTGGTTCGGACAATGGATATCGGTGGAGATAAAGAACTTCCTTACTTCGATCTTCCAAATGAAATGAATCCATTCCTTGGTTTCCGTGCTCTACGTATTTCCATTTCAGAAACTGGAAATCAAATGTTCCGTACACAATTGCGGGCTCTTCTTCGTTCATCTGTTCATGGTAAATTACGGATTATGTTCCCGATGGTGGCTCTTCTTTCTGAATTCCGTGCTGCAAAAGCAATCTTGGATGAGGAAAAAGCAAACTTGTTGGCAGAGGGTGTAGCAGTAGCTGATGATATTCAAGTCGGAATTATGATTGAAATTCCTGCGGCAGCCATGATTGCAGATCAATTTGCTAAGGAAGTTGATTTCTTCTCTATTGGAACGAATGACCTTATCCAATATACGATGGCGGCAGACCGCATGAATGAACAAGTTTCTTACTTGTATCAACCATACAACCCATCAATTCTTCGTTTGATTAATAACGTCATTAAAGCAGCTCATGCCGAAGGTAAGTGGGCTGGTATGTGTGGAGAAATGGCTGGAGATCAACAAGCTGTTCCTCTTCTTGTAGGAATGGGCTTGGATGAGTTTTCGATGAGTGCGACTTCTGTGCTTCGTACGCGTAGTCTTATGAAGAAATTGGACACTGCTAAAATGCAAGAAATGGCTAACCGTGCTTTGACAGAGTGTGGTACAGCTGAAGAAGTTCTTGAGCTTCAAAAAGAATACGTCGATTTTGACTAACTAACTCTAATATTGAAACTGGACCTTGGTTTTTCCTTGGTCCAGTTTTTCTTTACTTTTCCTTTTTGAAAACAGGAAAATGACAGTTGATTATTTTCAGACAAATGTTTTGTTTTTCCTAAAATTATTGTATAATAACTTGAGAAATCATTTAAAATATAGTAGAATATTGTTATAAAAAAGCGCTTACAAGACGGAGAGGGTGGTCGTATGGATTATCGTGAAGCTATGTGGACTTTTGGGATTGGGGAGAACTACAATCTTCAAGACTACCTGGGTGTTCATCGTGAAAATGATGGCTATAGCTTTCGGGTTTGGGCGCCAAATGCCCAAGGGGTATATGTCATTGGAGACTTTACGAATTGGCAAGAAAATCGAATTCCCATGGTCAAGAATGAAGCTGGGGTTTGGGAAGCTTGGACTAATCTTGCTCAGGAAGGGAGTCTCTATAAATTTCAAGTAGAACGACTAGGCGGGCAAGTGGTGGATAAAATTGACCCTATGGCCCGTGTTTTTGAAAAGCGACCAGGAACAAGCGCAAGGATTTATACCATGCCAGAAAAAGAATGGCATGATCAGGATTGGTTGGAGCAGCGGAAGGCGATGGGCTTCAAGGGTAGACCAGTTTCTATTTATGAAGTGCATGCAGGTTCTTGGAGAAAGCATTTAGATGGAGAGCCGTATACCTTTAAGGATTTACAGCAAGAACTGATTCCTTATCTGAAGGAGATGAATTATACTCATGTTGAGTTTATGCCCTTGATGACACATCCTTTAGCGGAGAGTTGGGGATACCAATTGATGGGATATTTTGGGTTGGATCAGTCTTATGGAACACCTGAGGAGTTTCGAGACTTTGTAGAAGCCTGTCACTTGGAAGATATTGGGGTAATTGTTGACTGGGTTCCCGGTCACTTCACGATTAACGATGATGCTCTGGCTTATTATGATGGAACCCCCACTTATGAATATCAAGATTATCATCGAGCGCACAATTATGGATGGGGAGCTCTTAACTTTGATTTAGGGAAGCCCCACGTTCAGTCTTTCTTGATTTCTAGTATTAACTATTGGGTTCAGACTTTCCACTTAGATGGTGTCAGGGTAGATGCGGTTAGCAATATGCTTTACTTGGATTATGATCAAGGCCCATGGACACAGAATGAGGATGGTGGCAATCTTAATTATCAAGGATTTCACTTTCTCAAGAAATTAAATGCCATCATGAAGAAATATCATCCAGAAGTTATGATGATTGCAGAAGAAGCAACCAGCTATACTCAGATTACTGGCGCTGGAGAGGAGTCCCTTGGTTTTGACTACAAGTGGAACATGGGCTGGATGAATGATATTTTACGTTTCTATGAAATGGATCCCATTTATCGGAAATATGAATTCAATCTCGTGACCTTTAGTTTCATGTATGTATTTAAGGAAAATTATATCTTACCGTTCTCTCATGATGAAGTCGTTCATGGGAAAAAGAGCCTTATGCATAAAATGTGGGGGGATCGTTACAATCAATTTGCCAGTCTAAGGAATCTTTATACATATCAAATGTGTCATCCGGGTAAGAAGCTTTTATTTATGGGAAGTGAGTGGGGACAGTTCTTGGAGTGGAAATCGCAAGAACCTCTGGAGTGGCATGATTTAGAAGATGATTTGAATGGTCGCATGCAAAAATTCACAGTAGAACTCAATCGTCTCTACAAGAACGAATTTGTTCTTTGGGATATTGATGATTCTTATGATGGCATTGAGATTATTGATGCAGATAATAAAGATGAGACTGTTTTAAGTTTTATTCGTAAGAACAATGAAGGTTCAGAATTAATCTGTGTGTTCAATATGGCACCAGTTGAACGGCAAAACTTTACTATTGGTGTTTCCAATCCAGGTCTCTACCAGGAAATTTGGAATACAGAACTCCAAGAATGGGGTGGTTCTTGGTTAGAGCATCATCCAGATATAGCTACGAAAGCTGGTAAATGGAAGAACTATAAGCAGACTTTGAGTTTTACATTACCAGCTATGGGAGCTATCATTTGGAAAATGAAAGCCAAATTTGAAGAAGAAAAGGAGCTTGTGTCGGATTGGAGTGAATCAGAACTTCTTTCGGAGGAACTATTGATTGATGGATCGTCAGAAAGTGAAGTAGATTCAGAAGTTTTTGTGGAATCGTCTGAGATAATCGAATAAGGAGGAAACCTAAATGAGAGATGAAATGTTGGCCTTGATTTTGGCTGGAGGACAAGGAACACGTTTGGGGAAATTAACAAAAAATATCGCCAAACCAGCTGTTGAGTTCGGTGGTCGTTATCGTATTATTGATTTTGCTCTTTCAAACTGTGCTAATTCGGGTATTCAGAATGTCGGGGTTATTACCCAGTATCAACCTCTAGCCTTGAATACCCATATCGGGAATGGTTCAAGTTGGGGGCTAGATGGTATTAACACAGGAGTGAGCATTCTCCAACCTTATTCAGCTAGTGAAGGAAATCGTTGGTTTGAAGGAACCAGTCATGCTATCTATCAAAATATTGATTATATCGATAGTATTGATCCAGAATATGTCTTGATTCTTTCAGGGGATCATATCTACAAGATGGATTATGACAAGATGCTGCAAGCCCATAAAGATAACAATGCTAGTCTAACGGTTGCAGTCTTAAATGTTCCTCTTAAAGAGGCTAGTCGTTTCGGAATCATGAACACGGATTCCAATAATCGAATTATTGAATTTGAAGAAAAACCCGAGAATCCAAAAACTACCAAAGCTTCTATGGGAATCTATATTTTCAACTGGAAACGTCTCCGTAATATTTTAGTAGCTGCGGAAAAAGGTTCTGTTGAAATGTCTGATTTCGGAAGTAATGTGATTCCTGCCTACCTTGAGTCTGGAGAAAGCGTCTATGCTTATGAATTTGAAGGCTACTGGAAAGACGTAGGTACCATTGATTCTCTATGGGAGGCAAATATGGAATACATTTCGCCAGAAAATGCCTTGGATAGTCGTAATCGTCAATGGAAAATTTATTCTAAAAACTTAATTTCCCCACCAAACTTTATTGGAGAACATGGTTCAGTTGAAGATTCTTTGATTGTTGATGGCTGTCATGTGGATGGTCAGGTGAAACATTCCATTCTCTCAACCAATGCTCAGGTAAAAACTGGAGCTGTGGTTGAAGACTCCGTGATTATGAGTGGTGCAATTATTGGTGCTGGTGCAGTTATTAAAAAAGCTATTATCGGTGAAGGAGCTGTGATTAGTGAAGGCGTCGAAATTGATGGTAGTGAAGAAATTAAAGTTGTTGGTTATAACGAAGTAGTGGGGGTACCAAAGGATGAAGATTGATAAATATTCAGCAATTCTAGTAAACACAGTTGGCCGTCATGATATGGGAAAGTTGACTGAAAACCGTCCTTTAGCTACGCTACCATTTGGCGGAAAATACCGTCTGATTGATTTTCCGCTATCAAGTTTAGCCAATGCAGGGGTTCGAAGTGTCTACGGGATTTTCCAAGAAGAAAATATTTCATCAGTGTTTGACCATATTCGCTCGGGTCGTGAGTGGGGATTGTCGACTCTTTTAAGTCATTATTACTTGGGGCTTTATACGACGGATGCTGATTCCGATTATGTTAAATCTGAGTACTATGACCAGTTGTTGACTTATCTTCGCCGGTCAGGTAGTGATGTCACTGTTATTTTGAACAGTGATGTGCTTCTTAGCATGGATCTCCGTCAAGTTTTCCATTTGCATCAAGCAACCAAGCGAGAAATGACGGTTATCTACAAAAAACTCCCTGCTAAAGATATCGCAGATAATAATGCAATTTTGAGGATTTCAAGTCAAGATACTGTCACAGATCATGAGTTGTTTGAAGATAGCCTCCCACAAGAAGTCTATAATATGTCAACGGACATCTTCTTGGTCGATACAGACCTGCTTATTTCTGCTATTGAGAAAGAACTGGAAGAAGCGAAACCACGTAAGATTCGTTATTTGCTACGTGATTTTGCTAAAGAGATTGGAGCCTTTGCCTACGAATATACAGGGCATGTATCCAATATTTATTCAGTAGAGTCCTACTATCGGGCTAATCTAGATATGATTGACCAGCAAAAATTCAATTCTCTTTTCAGCCCAAATCAAAAGGTCTATACAAAGGTGAAAAATGAAGAGCCTACCTATTATGCTCCAGGCTCTAAAGTGTCCTTGTCTCAATTTGCATCTGGAAGTATCATTAAAGGATCGGTTGAGGAGTCTATTCTTTCACGGAACAATCGTATTGAAGCTGGGGCTCTTGTTAAAGATAGTCTTCTTTTCCCACGAGTTGTTGTTGGTGAAGGAGCACGAGTTGAGTATGCTATTGTCGATAAAGAAGCCAAAATTGCACCTGGTGTAACGGTTAAAGGTCGTAAGGAGCATCCAATCGTGATTGAAAAAGGTCAAGAAATTACAGAGGATATTATTAGATGAGAATTTTAGTCGTAGCAGCAGAAGGTGCTCCATTTTCTAAAACGGGTGGTTTGGGAGACGTTATTGGTGCTCTTCCGAAATCCCTTGTTAAAAAAGGGCACGAAGTCCGAGTCGTTCTTCCATACTATGACAGCGTGGACGCTAAGTTTGGTGATCAAGTAGAGGATCTTGGTTTCTTTGAAATCTCTCTTGGGTGGCGCCGTCAATATGTTGGCGTGAAATATTTGGTTTGGGATGGAGTTCCTACTTATTTCATTGATAATCAATATTATTTCTTCCGTGGTCATGTTTATGGTGATTTGGATGATGGTGAGCGTTTTGCCTTTTTCCAAATGGCAACACTAGAATTGATGGAGAAGATTGATTTTATTCCTGAAATTCTCCATGTACATGATTACCATACAGCCATGATGCCCTTCCTTCTACGGACTAAATATGCTTGGATTGAGGCTTATCGTGGGATTAAGACTGTTCTCACCATCCATAACTTGGAGTTTCAAGGTCAATTTAATCCAGCGATGCTCAGTGACTTATTTGGAATGGGCATGGAAGATTTTTGGAATGGAGCGGTGCGTTGGGGACAAGATTTGAACTGGATGAAAGCAGGTATCACTTTTGCTGATCGTGTCACAACTGTGTCTCCATCCTATGCTCACGAAATTCAAACTCCTGAGTTTGGCTGTGGCTTAGATTCTTTGCTTCGTAATGAAAGCTGGAAACTCTTTGGGTTTGTGAATGGCATTGACACAGATCTCTATAATCCAGAAACCGATACCTACTTACATCATCATTTCAGTGCCGCTGATTTAGCTGGTAAGGCTGCTAATAAAGCTGCTCTTCAAGCTCGTTTTGGCTTACCTCAACGACCAGAAGTGCCATTGATTGGGATGGTTTCTCGTTTGACCTATCAAAAAGGGTTCGATGTAGTGGTTGAAGAATTGCATCAGATTCTTCAGCGTGATGTGCAAGTGATTGTTCTAGGAACAGGAGACCCAAATTTTGAACAAGCCTTTTCTTGGTTTGGTCAGCATTATCCAGAGAAAATGGTTGCTGCGATGACTTTTGATCCAGGCTTAGCTCAAGAAATTTATGCAGCTAGCGATATGTTCCTAATGCCAAGTCGCTTTGAGCCTTGTGGACTGTCACAAATGATGGCTATGCGTTATGGAGCACTTCCAATTGTCCATGAGGTTGGTGGTTTGCGAGATACTGTCACAGCCTACAATCCAGTTACTAGCTCTGGAACTGGATTCTCCTTTAACAATCTCAGTGGTTATTGGTTGACTTGGACGATTGATCAGGCTATTTACCTGTATTGGAATCAAAAAGAAGTGTGGCATAACCTAATCCAAGAAGCGATGCATCGTGATTTTTCATGGGAAGCTGCAAGCCAATCTTATAGTGATTTGTACCATTGGATGTAGGAAGGTGAAAAGAGGTCAGATAGACCTCTTTTTTCTTGAAAAAATCTTGAAAAAATCAAGCGTTTTCTTCTTGTGAAAATTTGACAAATGACTTGAATAGGAGTAGAGTAGTGGGGTAACAAAAATAAAAGGAGAATTCGAAATGAATTTATCAATTTTGGCCCTTGGTTTGGCCGTTATGGGTGTAAGTATCGGTGAAGGTTTGTTGGTATCGAGCTTCCTTCGTTCAGCAGCTCGTCAACCAGAACTATACAACAAACTTCAAACAAGTATGTTGATGGGGATTGCCTTTATCGAGGGTACTTTCTTCGTACTTCTTGCTGTGGCCTTCATCTTGTAAGAATATTCTTGTAGAATTGAGGTGAGAGACCCGTGGAATCCCATTCACCATCAATTACAATCGGACCGATTGTTTTTGATTTAACTTTATTGGCCATGTCTCTCTTGACGGTAGCGTTGGTATTTGGCTTTGTCTATTGGTTGAGTCGAGATCTTAGTATTCGTCCCAACCGGAAGCAGAGCGCCTTGGAAGCCTTGATTGATTTTGTTACTGGAGTTATTCAGAACAATATTGGTGCCACCAATGTAAAGACCTACCTTCCTATTTTCTTTAGTCTTTTCCTATTCTTATTTTTAGGGAACTCTATTGGTTTGGCTACAAAAATTGAAACTCTTCCCCCAGAACACTTTAACCTCTGGACTTCGCCAACAGCAAATCTAGTTTATGACTTGAGTTTGTCTTTCTTGGTAACTGTCTTTATTCAGGTGGAAGGGATTCGTCGTCAAGGATTTAAGCGGTATGTCAAAGGGTTTGTAACACCTGTGGCAATGACCCCGATGAATATTCTGGAAGAAATCACCAATTTTCTTTCTTTGGCTCTTCGGCTATATGGAAATATCTTTTCTGGTGAAGTTATTGTATCGCTTTTGACACAACTTATCGGAGCCTATTTGATTGCCTTTCCATTTGTATTTGGGCTTAACATGGCTTGGACAGCTTTCTCACTGTTTATCTCTGGGATGCAAGCTTTCGTCTTTACTATGTTGTCCTCAAGTTATTTAGGTAAGAAAATTAGTGATGAGGAAGAATAAGAAAGGAGATAGACCATGGAAATTACATTAGGACAGTTAATTGGTAACTTTATTCTAGTAACTGGATCTTTTATAGCGGTTCTCCTACTTATTAAAAAATATGTTTGGAATCGTGTGGAAACAGTACTAGATGAACGCTCAGACAAGATTAGTTCGGATATTGATCAAGCAGAAGCGGCTAAACAGCGAGCGGAAGCTTTGTTGCAAGAACGACAAGAGCAGCTATCCGGTACCAAAGAAGAAGCGGCAGCAATCATTGCTACTGCAAAAGAAAATGCTGAGCATCAAAAAAATCAACTACTTGCTGAAACCAGGGATCAAGTACAGCGTTTGAAGGAGAATGCAGGTCAAGAGATTGCTCAAGAACGTGCAGAAGCTCTAGCTGGTATTAAACAAGATGTAGCAGATTTAACTGTTGATCTAACTTCTAAGATTTTAGGAAAAGAGTTGAATCAAGAAGCTCATTCAGAATTGATTGATCAGTACATTAAACAATTAGGAGAAAGCTAATGGACAAGAAAGAAATGATCTTGGTAGATAGCTATGCAAGTCCCTTTGTCCAATTAGTGATTGAAAAAAATCAAAGTCTAGAAATCTTTCCACTGCTGGATCAACTTTTGGACCTTGTGAAAGAGACAGACCTTACAAGTTTTTTAACAAATATCGCTGTTCCCCAAGTGCAGAAAGCTGAAATCTTCCAGAAAATTTTGCCGACAGGATCTGAATTAATGGATAATCTTTTGAGGGTCTTGTTGCAAAATCATCGTGAGGAATTGCTTGAAGCTATTTTAAAAGAAAGTCTAAGCCGACTAGAAGTGGAGACCAATTCCTTTGAGGTTACCCTAGAGTCGGCCTATGCTTTATCAGAAGAACAATTAGGAAGGTTGCTTCCACTTGTTCAGGAAAAAATGGGAATTGGTGTACGAAAACTAAACCAAGTCATTAATCGGGATTTGATTGGTGGCTTTGTTATCACGGCTAATCATAAGCAAATTGATGTAAGTATTCGACGCCAATTGCAAACAATGAAAGAAAAAATGAAATAGAAAGTGGTGTGAGCGTTGGCGATTCAAGCACAAGAAATTAGCGCTTTAATTAAGCAACAAATCGACAATTTTCAACCAGATTTTGATGTGACCGAAACAGGAGTTGTAACCTACATCGGTGACGGAATTGCACGGGCCCATGGTCTAAATCAGGCTATGAGTGGTGAATTACTCATCTTTGAAAATGGCTCCTATGGAATGGCGCAAAACCTGGAAACCAAAGATGTCGGGATCATCATTCTTGGTGAATTTACAGATATTCGTGAAGGTGATACTGTACGCCGTACTGGAAAAATTATGGAAGTCCCTGTAGGGGAAGCTTTGATTGGACGTGTTGTGGATCCTTTGGGACGTCCTATTGATGGGCTTGGCCCAATCGAAACTTCAGGGACGCGTCCAGTAGAGGCTCCGGCACCTGGTGTTATGGAACGGAAGTCCGTTTCAGAACCACTCCAAACAGGATTAAAGGCGATTGATGCCCTAGTTCCAATTGGACGCGGGCAACGGGAATTGGTGATTGGTGACCGTCAAACTGGTAAAACAACTATTGCTATTGATGCTATTTTGAACCAAAAAGGCCAAGATATGATTTGTATCTATGTAGCCATTGGACAAAAGGAATCAACCGTTCGGACACAAGTTGAAACCTTGCGGAAGCATGGAGCTCTTGATTATACAATTGTGGTGTCAGCATCAGCGTCACAACCTTCACCATTGCTTTTCTTGGCACCTTATGCCGGTGTTGCAATGGCGGAAGAATTTATGTACCAAGGGAAACATGTTTTAATCGTTTATGATGATTTATCAAAACAAGCCGTTGCCTATCGGGAACTTTCCCTCTTACTTCGTCGTCCACCAGGACGGGAGGCTTTCCCTGGGGATGTTTTCTATCTACATAGTCGTCTTTTGGAACGGTCTGCGAAAGTTTCAGATGAGCTTGGAGGTGGATCTATTACAGCCCTTCCATTTATTGAAACCCAAGCAGGAGATATCTCAGCCTATATTGCGACGAATGTGATTTCTATTACAGATGGTCAAATTTTCTTGGATGAC
The DNA here is from genome assembly GCF_004570525.1 of Streptococcus sp. WM07. Taxonomy (GTDB): domain Bacteria; phylum Bacillota; class Bacilli; order Lactobacillales; family Streptococcaceae; genus Streptococcus. The sequence continues at coordinate 26,512 of NZ_SPPZ01000004.1, forward strand.
TCTCTTTTCAATTCTGGTGTTCGTCCTGCTATTGATGCAGGGTCATCTGTATCACGGGTTGGAGGTTCAGCTCAGATCAAGGCTATGAAAAAAGTTGCGGGTACTCTTCGGATTGACTTAGCAGCCTATCGTGAACTCGAAGCCTTTACCAAATTTGGTAGTGATTTGGACGCAGCAACCCAGGCTCGTTTAAACCGTGGTCGTCGTACCATTGAAGTTTTGAAACAACCGGTTCATAAGCCTCTGCCTGTTGAAAAGCAAGTTGTGATTCTTTATGCTCTAACTCACGGATTCTTGGATGATATTCCTGTGGATGAGATTATTCGTTTTGAAGCAGAGCTTTATGATTATTTCGATGCCAAACATCCTGAGATTTTTGAAGGTATTCGTATGACCAAGGACCTTCCAAAAGAAGAAGTATTGGATGCTGCCATCCAAGAATTTAAGGATCAAACAAATTTCAACTAAGAAAGGGGTAAGAAATGGCCGTTTCTTTAAATGAAATTAAAAATAAAATTGCATCGACTAAAAATACGAGTCAAATCACCAATGCCATGCAAATGGTTTCCGCTGCAAAACTAGGAAAGTCTGAGCAAGCTGCGAAAGATTTTCAAGTGTACGCTAAACGGGTACGCCAACTCCTCACGGATTTACTAGATTCTGAGTTGGTATCCGGAAGTAGCAATCCCATGCTCCTTAGTCGTCCGGTCAAAAAGACGGGTTATATTGTGATTACTTCTGATCGTGGTTTGGTTGGTGGTTACAATTCAACCGTGCTGAAGGCTGTGATGGATTTGATTAAAGAATACCATGAAGATCCAGAAACTTATGCCATCATTTCAATTGGTGGAATGGGGACAGATTTCTTTAAGGCTCGTGGGATTGAGCCTATCTATGAGCTCCGTGGATTAGCAGATCAGCCAAGTTTTGATGAGGTTCAGAAAATCATCAATAAGGCTGTGGGAATGTATCAGGCAGAATTGTTTGATGAATTGTACGTTTGTTACAATCATCACATCAACTCCTTAACCAGTCAGATGCGGGTTGAGCAGATGTTGCCGATTGTTGATTTGGATCCAAATGAAGCTAAAACAGGTTATGCCAAAGAATTTGATTTGGAGCCTGGAAAAGAAGCACTCTTAAATCAGCTTTTGCCACAATATGCGGAAAGTATGATTTATGGAGCTATTATCGATGCGAAAACTGCTGAGAATGCTGCAGGTATGACAGCCATGCAGACTGCGACGGATAATGCTAAAAAGGTCATTTCTGAATTAACGATTCAGTATAATCGTGCCCGTCAAGCAGCTATTACACAAGAAATTACAGAAATCGTTGCTGGAGCAAGCGCTTTAGAGTAACGATAGAAGAAAAGGAGAAAGACATGAGCACAGGTAAGATTGCTCAGGTAATTGGACCCGTTGTGGATGTAGTCTTTCCAACGGATGCACCATTACCAGAAATTAATAATGCCTTAGTGGTCTATAAGGATGGAGAGCAAGCAGGTAAAATTGTTCTTGAAGTTGCTCTTGAGTTGGGAGATGGTGTTGTACGTACCATCGCTATGGAATCAACAGATGGTTTGAAACGTGGCCAAGAGGTGTTAGATACTGGTCGACCAATTTCTGTTCCAGTTGGAAAAGAAACTCTTGGACGGGTTTTCAATGTTCTAGGAGAAACCATTGATTTGGATCAGCCGATTGAAGATCACATCAGCCGTCAACCTATTCATAAGAAAGCTCCAAGCTTTGATGAATTGTCAACTTCTACTGAGATTTTGGAAACAGGAATCAAGGTCATTGACCTCTTGGCTCCCTATCTAAAAGGTGGTAAGGTTGGACTCTTCGGTGGTGCCGGAGTTGGTAAAACCGTTTTGATCCAGGAATTGATTCACAATATCGCTCAAGAGCATGGAGGAATTTCCGTCTTTACAGGTGTTGGTGAGCGGACCCGTGAAGGAAATGACCTTTATTGGGAAATGAAGGAATCTGGCGTTATTGAAAAAACAGCCATGGTTTTCGGACAAATGAATGAGCCACCAGGAGCACGGATGCGTGTGGCGCTTACAGGTTTGACAATCGCAGAATACTTCCGAGATGTTGAAGGACAAGACGTTTTGCTCTTTATTGATAACATCTTCCGTTTCACTCAAGCGGGTTCAGAAGTGTCGGCCCTTTTAGGTCGGATGCCATCTGCTGTGGGTTATCAACCGACCTTGGCTACTGAGATGGGACAATTGCAAGAACGGATTACTTCAACTAAAAAAGGTTCGGTTACATCAATTCAGGCGATTTATGTTCCTGCGGATGACTATACTGACCCGGCTCCTGCGACAGCCTTTGCCCACTTAGATTCCACGACGAACTTGGAACGTAAATTGGTACAATTGGGGATTTATCCAGCCGTAGATCCATTGGCATCTAGTTCACGAGCATTGGCTCCAGAAATTGTTGGAGAAGAGCATTATGAAGTAGCCTCTGAGGTGAAACGTGTGCTCCAACGTTACAATGAGCTACAAGACATCATTGCGATTCTTGGTATGGATGAATTATCTGATGAAGAAAAGACACTGGTTGCGCGTGCACGCCGTATTCAGTTCTTCCTCTCTCAAAACTTTAACGTTGCGGAACAATTTACAGGACAGCCAGGATCTTATGTTCCAGTTGCGGAAACTGTCCGTGGATTTAAAGATATCCTAAACGGAAAATACGATCATCTTCCTGAAGATGCCTTCCGGGGTGTTGGTTCTATCGAAGATGTAATCGCTAAGGCAGAGAAAATGAACTTTTAGAGGTGAACTATGGGCCAGATGACTGTACAAATTGTAACGCCTCATGGTATGATCTATCAGCACCATGCTCAATTTGTCATGGCTCGAACCACCGAAGGGGAGCTTGGAATTCTTCCAGGTCATACCAATCTATTAGCCGTTTTGGCGGTGGATGAACTAAAGGTTCGTCGAGTTGATGATGAAGGTCATGTTGATTGGGTAGCTGTAAATGGAGGAGTTATTGAAGTAGCTGACGATACCATCACGATTATTGCTGATTCTGCAGAGCGTGAACGAGATATTGATATCAGCCGCGCAGAGAGAGCTAAGAAGCGTGCGGAAGCAGCTTTGGAACAAGCTATTTCAGAACATTCCATTGATCAGGAACAACGGGCGCGCATTGCCTTGCAACGAGCCATTAACCGAATCAATGTGGGAAGTAAGTAATAAGAAGAAACAAGGTTCTTTCGAGGCCTTGTTTTTTCATAGCTAAGTCATTGCAAGAGGTATGGTAATGTCCAATTTGAAATTGAAGGAGTATTGGTTTAGACTATGTTACAATGGATTCATGAATATTCAAATTTTAGCAGTTTGCAGTCACTTGTTTTTTATTTATGTAAGTCATCGTTTACTGGGGGATTTACTGGCATGGAATAAGTTGTTACGTATCACATCTGAGAATACCCACAAAGCTCAATTACTTCATCTGATGTTCAGTATTGCATTGGGGTTCTTGGTGTCCTCCTTTTTTCTTAGCTTAGTGCAATTGAGTATGGAGCTTCGTTCACTAGCAGAGTGATTTTGGCCTCTATTTCTACTTTTGTGTTAGAATAAAATCAAAATGATTTTTTGGAGTAAAAAATGGATCAAATTGTTATAAAAGGTGGTAACAACCGTCTAACCGGTACAGTAAAAATTGAAGGAGCTAAGAATGCAGTTCTGCCCTTACTAGCAGCAACAATTCTGGTTTCTGAGGGTAAGACAACCCTTACCAACGTTCCTATATTATCTGATGTATTCACCCTCGCTCAAGTTATTTCTGGTCTGAACATTGATGTCGACTTTCAACAGGAATTAAATCAGATCGTAGTGGATGCTCAGGGCTCTATTCTCAGTGAAGCTCCCTATGAATATGTAAGCCAAATGCGAGCTTCTATCGTGGTTCTTGGTCCTATTTTAGCGCGTAATGGTTTTGCCAAGGTTTCCATGCCTGGAGGTTGTACCATCGGTAGCCGACCTATTGACCTACATTTGAAGGGATTAGAAGCTCTGGGGGCGGAAATCCATCAAGAGGCAGGTTATATTGAAGCGAAGGCGGATCGTTTGAAAGGCGCTACGATTTATCTTGATTTCCCAAGTGTTGGGGCTACTCAGAATATTATGATGGCAGCCACCCTAGCTGATGGGGTAACAATTATTGAAAATGCGGCTCGTGAGCCTGAAATCGTGGGTTTAGCCCTACTCTTAAATGCTATGGGGGCAGATGTTCGTGGTGCTGGCACGGAAACCTTGATTATTCATGGCGTAGAGTCTTTACATGGAGCGGAACATGCTGTTGTGCAGGACAGAATTGAAGCGGGAACCTTTATGGTAGCTGCAGCCATGACTGGTGGCGATGTCTTGATTGAAGATGCCATTTGGGAACACAACCGCCCGCTTCTAGCAAAAATGCAGGAGATGGGGGTTGAAGTCCTAGAAGAGGCAGCAGGTATCCGTATAAAATCGGATGTTTCGAAATTAAAATCGGTGACCGTTAAGACTCAGCCTCATCCAGGTTTTCCAACAGATATGCAGGCCCAGTTTACAACCTTGATGGCTGTCGCACCAGGGGAGTCGACCATGATTGAAACGGTTTTTGAAAATCGTTTTCAACACTTGGAAGAAATGCGTCGAATGAATTTACATTCTGATATTCTTCGGGACACCGCTATTATTTATGGTGGTCAAACTTTACAAGGGGCTGAGGTGATGTCAACGGATTTGCGGGCTAGTGCAGCCTTAATTTTAGCAGGTCTAGTAGCAGAGGGAGAAACTCGAGTTGGCAAACTCAGTCATTTAGATCGCGGCTATTATCAGTTTGAACGCAAGTTAGCTGCTTTAGGAGCAAACATAGAACGAGTAGGAACTACTAATGGAAAGTAATTGGCGTCGTTTTCGAAGACAGTGGTTATTGATCTTTGGATTTCTTCTGTTAACCTTCTTGGTATTTGCCTTGGGTTTACTTTTAGGCTACTCTGTCTTGGGAGAGGGAAAACAGCCTCTTGATATTTTGTCCCCATCAACTTGGAAAGAATTGATGGATAAATTTCATTAAGGAGAACTATGGGTCGAAGAAAACAAAAACAGGCAGTTAGTACTTTAGGTGTGTTAGTCAGTTTAGGATTGGCCTTGGCGAGTTATTATGTATCTGACCAAACTAGTAACCAAGAAGCCCTCCCCCAGCAAAGTATACAGCATTCACAAGAAGCACCCAGTCAAGTTTTAGCGGAGTCTGTATTAACAGAATCTGTTAGAGCTCAACTTAAGGGAGACCTGACTTGGAATGGAGCTGGTTCTTTTGAGGTGAACGGAAATCAGACAAATTTAAATGCCAACGTGGCTAGTAAACCCTATGCTACAAATGAAACCAAGGAAGTGAATGGTGAAGTAGTGCCAACTCTGGCGAATGCGCTATTGGCTAAATCGACACGTCAGTATAAAAGCCGAGAAGAAACTGGAAATGGTTCGACATCATGGACTCCAGCTGGTTGGCACCAACTTCGTCTTGAAGGAGAATATAACCATGCTGTTGATCGTGGGCATTTATTAGGCTATGCCTTAGTCGGTGGTTTGAAAGGATATGATGCTTCAACGAGTAATCCCGCCAATATAGCGGTTCAAACTGCTTGGTCGAATCAGGCCAATTCAAAACAAGGACGTGGTCAAAATTATTATGAAACCCTTGTTCGTAAAGCTTTAGATAAAAATAAGCGTGTTCGTTACCGGGTTGAGGTCATCTATAATAATCAATGGGATTTAGTTCCATCTGGCTCTCATCTGGAGGCAAAATCCAGTGACGGAAGTTTGGAATTTAATGTTTTTATTCCGAATGTTCAGGAAGGAATCAGGCTAGATTACCAAACAGGACAAGTTTTTTTGAACTAGGCTTAAAAAGAGCTAGTGAACTTCCGTTGGAATTCGTAATTCGCTTGTCAAAGACTACTATTTTTGATAGACTAAAATTGTAATTGAATACTTGTTCGTGGGACTAGTAACCAAGGGAAAGCTGTACAGGGAGGGAGACCGTGACTGAGAGTCTGCCCAGGGGAAGCTTGGTGAATTCACCCATATAAGAACAATGAAAATAAGGTCCCTTGATGGGATGAAAGACGGATGGTACCGCGTGTCAACGCTCCGATTAAGGTGAGTTTGCACGCGCTTTTTTTATGGAGGAAAAATGGAAACAATTGAAGAAAAGCTGTCCAAACTGGTGGCGGATACCCTTGCCAGTTTGAATGATGTTAACAGTGAGCTAGATCATGAGTTAGAAAATCTAAGAGTTTCTGTCATGGGTAAAAAAGGTTCTTTGACTGAGATCTTGAAAGGAATGAAGGACTTATCTGCCGAGATGCGTCCTGTGGTTGGAAAACATGTGAATGAAGCTCGTGATGTCTTAACACAAGCATTTGATCAAGCTGCAAAGGATTTAGAAGCAGATCGAATTCTTAAACAGCTGGAAGCTGAAAGTATTGATGTCACTCTACCAGGGCGTCAGGTGAAGCGTGGTCAACGCCATGTCTTGACTCAAATTAGCCAAGAAATCGAAGACATTTTCCTAGGTATGGGATATCAGATTGTCGATGGCTTTGAAGTAGAGTCTGATTATTATAATTTTGAGCGTATGAATTTGCCGAAGGACCATCCAGCACGTGATATGCAAGATACTTTCTATGTTACAGAGGAAGTTTTATTGCGGACTCACACAAGTCCAGTCCAAGCACGGACTATGGAGACCCATGATTTTAGCCAGGGTCCTCTTAAGATGATTTCTCCGGGACGTGTTTATCGTAGAGATACAGATGATGCTACCCATAGTCATCAGTTCCATCAAATTGAAGGTTTAGTTGTAGGAGAAGGAATCTCTATGGCAGACCTTAAAGGAACTTTGGAATTAATTCTCCAGAAGATGTTTGGTCAAGATCGCAAAATTCGTTTACGTCCGTCCTATTTCCCGTTTACAGAACCTTCTGTAGAAGTGGATGTTTCCTGCTTTAAGTGTGGTGGTGAGGGCTGTAATGTCTGCAAAAAAACTGGTTGGATTGAAATTTTAGGGGCTGGTATGGTACACCCACGTGTTCTTGAAATGAGTGGAATTGATTCTAGTAAATATTCCGGTTTCGCCTTTGGATTAGGACAAGAACGTATTGCCATGTTGCGGTACGGAATCAATGATATTCGTGGTTTTTATTTGGGAGACCAACGCTTCTCAGAGCAGTTCAAGTAAGGAGTATGAAGTGTTAGTAAGTTATAAGTGGTTAAAAGAATTAGTGGAATTGGATGTTCCAGTGGCTGCATTAGCCGAAAAAATGTCTACAACTGGTATCGAGGTTGAGGGAGTCATGAGCCCTGCAGATGGACTTTCTAAAATTGTCGTGGGGCATGTGCTAACAGAGGAGGCAGTCCCTGAAACTCATCTTCATCGTTGCCAAGTAGATGTTGGTGAAGAAGAAGCTCGGCAAATTGTTTGTGGGGCTCCCAATATTGCGGCTGGACAAAAGGTCATTGTTGCTTTACCTGGTGCTAGAATTGCAGATAACTATAAAATTAAAAAAGGTAAAATTCGAGGGATGGAATCTCTTGGTATGATCTGTTCGTTAGCTGAGTTGGGACTCTCTGAATCTATTATTCCTAAGGAGTATGCGGAAGGGATTCAAGTTCTTCCAGCTGATGCAATTCCTGGAGAATCGGTATTTCCTTATTTGGATATGGATGATCAAATCATTGAATTGTCCATTACACCTAACCGTGCAGATGCTCTTTCCATGAGAGGAGTTGCCTATGAGGTCGCGGCTATTTACGATAGTAACTTGACCTTGAAGCCTGTTACATTAACGGAAGTTTCGCAACCTGCGTCCGACTTATTAGAAGTAGCGATTGAATCCGATAAAGTATCGACTTATCAGGCACGTATTTTGGAAAATGTTCAAGTAGCACCAAGTCCTCAATGGTTGCAAAATCGTTTAATGAATGCTGGTATTAGACCGATTAACAATGTCGTGGACGTAACGAATTTGGTTCTGCTAGAGTATGGTCAGCCCTTGCATGCTTTTGACTTAGATACCTTCAAGGATTCTAAGATTGTTGTGCGAGAGGCTCGTGTGGGTGAACAGCTCCTAACTTTGGATGGAGTTGAGCGGAATCTAGAAGTTTCCGATTTAGTGATTACAGTTGCGGATGAGCCTGTTGCCCTTGCAGGAGTTATGGGAGGTCAAGCGACAGAAATTACTAAGGAATCCAAACGGGTAGTTCTTGAAGCAGCTGTTTTTGATGGAACTTCAATCCGTAAAACAAGTGGACGCCTCAATTTACGTAGCGAAGCATCAGCACGTTTTGAAAAGGGAATTAATGTAGGGTCTGTTTCTGAGGCTTTGGATTATGCTGCTAGTCTTTTAGTGGAACTTGCTGGAGCTGAAGTACTGTCGGGGCGTGTAGAAGCAGGAGAGGTTGATGTTGAACCAGTATCTGTTGCTACTGATTTAGCCTCTGTTAATCGTGTCCTAGGTACAGACTTAGATTATGCTGCCATCGAGGATGTTTTCCGTCGCTTAGGCTTTGGTCTGTCTGGAGATGCGACAGCTTTCCAAGTCTCGGTACCAAAGCGTCGCTGGGATATTACCATCCCAGCAGATTTAAATGAGGAGATTGCTCGTATTTATGGCTATGACCGTCTCCCGTCTTCTTTGCCAGGAGGACAGGGAACTGCAGGTGAATTGACTACGATGCAAGCTCTTCGTCGCAAGGTTCAAGACACGATGGAAGGTGCTGGTTTAACAGAAGTTATCACTTATACATTGACAACACCTGAAAAAGCACAATTGTTCAGACAGAATCCATCTGCATTGATTCAATTGATGTGGCCAATGAGTGTCGAGCGCAGTGTGCTTCGGCAAAGTATGGTATCTAGTCTTCTAGAAACGCTTCAATATAATCAAGCTCGTCGTCAGCCGAACCTAGCTATTTATGAGATTGGTAAGATTTTCAAACAGATTGAAGGTCAGCAACTGCCACAGGAAGATACAGTCTTGGCCTTGGCCTTAACGGGGTCACTCACAGAAAAAGATTTCCAAACTCAACCTCAAGCAGTCGACTTCTTTACGGCTAAGGGGATGTTGGAATTACTCTTTGATCGTTTGGGATTAGAGGTAACCTATAAAGCCATTGCTGATCTTCCTGGTAGTCATCCTGGGCGGACAGCTCTGCTTCAGGTAGGAGATCAAACGATTGGTTTCCTTGGTCAAGTTCATCCGGCTCTATCTAAGGATTATGATTTATCAGAAGTTTATGTTGCGGAAGTTAATCTGTCACTTGTAGAAAACTTATTACCAGAGCAAGCGATCTTCCAGGATATTAGTAAATTCCCTTCCGTTACACGGGATATTGCTCTTTTGGTTCAGGAAGAGGTTCAGCATCAAGCGATTCTAGATGTTCTTTCATCTTTAAATTTGAAACGCTTGAAAGCTATTCATCTGTTTGATGTCTATCAAGGATTACCATTGAGTGAGAATCAGAAATCTATGGCCTATAGCCTGACCTTCCAAAATCCAGAAGCTACTATGGAAGATGAGGAAGTGGTACGCTATATGGACAAGATTCAGAAGGCTTTGGAATCAGAACTTGGAGCTGAAATTCGTTAATCAAAAAAAGTATTTCATTTGGTGGTTTTTTGGGCAATTTTGATGGAACCTTTCGTGCTTTATGGTATAGTGAGAAAGGGGCTAGAAATGGCGTGAAAGCCACCCCAAATTTAATTAAAGGAAAAAAATATGAGCTTTGGTAAAAAACTACTGAGCATCTCTGTTCTGGGGATGACAGCTCTGTCTCTATCAGCCTGTGCAGCATGGATTGATAAAGGCGAATCCATTACGGCTGTGGGATCTACAGCCTTGCAACCGCTAGTCGAAGCCGCATCAGATGAGTTTTCTGCCCAGCATCTAGGAAAAACCATCAATGTCCAAGGTGGAGGATCCGGTACGGGTCTTTCTCAGGTGCAATCGGGTGCTGTTCAAATCGGGAATAGTGATGTCTTTGCGGAAGAGAAAGATGGGATTAAAGCAGATGAATTAATGGATCATCAAGTTGCAGTTGCAGGTTTAGCTGTGATTGCTAATAAGGAAGTTAGCATCGATAATCTCACCTTGAATCAATTACGAGATGTCTTTGCGGGCAAGATTACCAACTGGAAAGAAGTTGGGGGACCAAACTTGGAAGTAACGATTATCAACCGTGCGGTTGGTTCAGGTTCCCGTTCGACTTTTGATAAAGTTGTTATGGATGGTGTAACTGCTAAGAAGAGTCAAGAACAAGATTCCAATGGTATGGTTAAGTCCATTGTGTCTCAAACACCGGGAGCTATTTCTTATCTTGCCTTTTCTTATGTAGATGACTCTGTGAAACAGTTAAAGCTAGATGGTGCTGCACCAACTGCTGAGAATGTTGCTACAAATAAGTGGCCTATCTGGTCTTATGAACATATGTATACTAAAAAGAATAAGGATGAGCTCACAGAAGAGTTTTTGGACTATATGATTTCTGATGAAGTCCAAGATGGTATCGTTCGTAGCATGGGCTATATCTCCATTAATAAAATGGAAGTTGAGAAAGATGCGGATGGTAAGGTAACTGTGAAAGCACAAAGTCCAAAGAGCGAGGGGGAACAGGAATGAAAACATCAGAATTAGAAAAGAAATTACTATCCCCTTCTAAAAATTCCAAATTAGAAAAATTTGGTAAAACAGTTACTTTTATGTGTCTCTCACTGATTGTTCTAGTGGTTGCGATGATTTTGATTTTCGTGGCTCAGAAAGGTTTATCGACCTTCTTTGTAGATGGAATTAATCCTATTTCTTTCCTTACAGGAACAGAATGGCAACCAAGTGTGAAAGATGCGAATGGTCAACCCTATATGGGGGCTCTGCCAATGATTACAGGTTCCTTTATTGTTACCATCTTATCTGCCCTGCTTGCAACTCCTTTTGCGATTGGAGCGGCTATCTTTATGACAGAGATTTCTCCTAAATATGGAGCTAAAATTCTTCAGCCAGCTATTGAATTATTGGTGGGAATTCCATCAGTAGTTTATGGATTTATTGGTTTACAAGTAGTTGTTCCTTTTGTCCGCGGTATTGCAGGTGGAACAGGGTTTGGAATCTTATCTGGGGTATTTGTCCTCTTCGTTATGATTTTGCCAACGGTGACCTTTATGACTGTCGATAGTTTGAAGGCTGTTCCACGTCACTATAAAGAAGCGAGTTTAGCTATGGGGGCTACTCGCTGGCAAACTATCTGGCGCGTGGTTCTGAATGCTGCTCGTCCAGGTATTTTTACGGCTATTGTCTTTGGGATGGCACGGGCCTTTGGTGAAGCATTAGCCATCCAGATGGTTGTCGGAAATTCTGCTGTGATGCCAACATCTCTGACAACACCCGCTTCAACATTGACTTCTGTTTTGACTATGGGAATCGGGAACACCATTATGGGTACGGTTCAGAACAATGTTCTTTGGTCCTTGGCTTTGGTTCTTTTAATGATGAGTCTAGCCTTTAATTCCGTGATTAAATTAATTACAAGGGAAGGAAAGAGAAATTATGAACGCTAAGAAAATGAACAAGGTGGCGACCATTGTTCTCTACACCATTGCAGGAATTATCGTCACCATCCTAACCTCCCTTCTCTTATTTATTCTGGTTCGAGGATTGCCACATGTAAATTGGCATTTCTTGACAGGTCGTTCTTCTTCTTATGAAGCTGGAGGCGGGATTGGAATCCAATTGTTTAATTCCTTTTTCTTGTTGGTCATTACTCTTTTGATCTCTCTCCCCCTATCTACGGGAGCAGGAATTTATTTATCAGAGTATGCCAAGAAGGGGCCTGTTACTAACTTTATTCGAACGTGTATCGAGATTCTTTCATCACTCCCTTCTGTGGTTGTTGGTCTCTTTGGATATTTGATTTTTGTTATTCAATTTCAATATGGTTTCTCTATTATTTCGGGTGCCTTGGCATTGACAGTTTTTAACTTGCCAATGATGACACGGAATGTCGAAGATAGTCTTCGGACAGTTCATCACACTCAGCGAGAAGCCGGTTTGGCACTTGGAATATCACGGTGGGAAACTGTAGTGCATGTTGTTATTCCGGAGGCTCTTCCTGGAATTGTGACGGGTATTGTTTTGGCTTCCGGCCGTATCTTTGGTGAGGCGGCAGCCCTCATTTATACTGCCGGGCAATCTGCTCCAGCTCTTGATTGGTCAAATTGGAATATCTTAGATGTAACAAGCCCTATTTCGATTTTCCGCCAAGCGGAAACTTTGGCTGTCCATATTTGGAAGGTCAATAGTGAGGGAACTATACCAGATGCTATGCAGGTATCAGCAGGAAGCGCAGCAGTTCTTCTGATCTTTATCTTGATTTTCAACCTAGGTGCTCGTTACCTTGGTAAAAAACTTCATCAGAAGATGACTTCAGCATCCTAAGGAGGTTTAAGGAAAAATGACAACATATAATTGGGATGAAAAACACATTATTCGTTTCCCAGAAGAAAAAGTTGCCCTTGAGACCAAGGACCTTCATGTGTATTATGGTCAAAATGAGTCCATCAAGGGAATTGATATGCAGTTCGAAAAGAACAAGATTACGGCCTTGATTGGACCATCAGGATCTGGGAAGTCGACTTACTTGCGTAGTTTGAATCGCATGAATGACACCATTGATATTGCCCGCGTTACAGGGGAAATCCTCTATGAGGGAGTGGATGTCAATCGTCCAGATATCAATGTGTATGAAATGCGCAAGCATATTGGAATGGTCTTTCAACGGCCGAATCCATTTGCTAAATCGATTTATCGCAATATTACCTTTGCTCATGAACGGGCAGGGGTAAAAGATAAGAAAGTCTTAGATGAGATTGTGGAGACTTCGCTTAAGCAGGCAGCCTTATGGGATCAGGTGAAAGATGACCTTCATAAATCGGCTTTTACCTTATCAGGTGGACAACAGCAGCGGCTTTGTATTGCCCGCGCAATCTCTGTGAAGCCTGACATTCTTTTGATGGATGAACCGGCTTCTGCCTTGGATCCAATCGCGACAATGCAGTTGGAAGAGACTATGTTGGAATTGAAGAAAAACTATACCATTATCATCGTAACCCACAATATGCAACAAGCTGCTCGGGCTAGTGATTATACGGCTTTCTTCTATTTGGGAGATCTAATCGAGTACGATGAGACTGGAAAAATTTTCCAAAATGCCCAACTAAAATCCACAAATGATTATGTATCAGGACGTTTTGGTTAGGAGGAAGTCATGACAGAACCTATTTTAAGTGTGAAGGACTTATCCGTGTACTACGGTAAAAAGAAAGCCCTCAACAGTGTTTCATTAGACTTTTATCCTAAGGAAATCACTGCTCTCATTGGACCTTCGGGATCTGGTAAATCTACTCTTTTACGGTCTATCAACCGGATGAATGATTTAAATCCTGAGGCTAGTCTGACAGGATCAATCGTTTATGATGGGCACGAAGTATATAGTCCTCGACGTGATACAGTTGAATTGCGTAAGGAAATTGGAATGGTCTTCCAGCAACCCAATCCTTTCCCTATGACGATTTATGAGAATGTAGTCTATGGTCTCCGGATTAAAGGAATTAAGGATAAACAAGTCTTGGATGAGGCTGTGGAGTCATCTCTGAAAGGAGCTTCTATCTGGGATGAGGTCAAAGATCGATTACACGATTCTGCCTTAGGTCTATCTGGTGGACAACAACAGCGGGTCTGTGTAGCACGGGTATTGGCAACCAGTCCTAAAATTATCTTGTTGGATGAGCCTACATCAGCCTTAGACCCTATTTCATCTGGTAAAATTGAAGAGACCCTTTATGGTTTGAAAGATCAATACACCTTACTCTTAGTGACCCGGTCTATGCAACAAGCTTCTCGGATTTCCGATAGAACTGCATTCTTCCTTGATGGCAATTGCCTGGAATATAGCTCTACCAAGGATATGTTCCTCAATCCACAGCACAAGGAAACGGAAGATTACATTACAGGTAAATTTGGATAGGAGTTCATATGTTACGTACACAATTTGAAAATGAATTAGAGAAACTACACAATCAGTTTTATGCGATGGGAACCGAAGTTCTATCTCAGATTAACCGGACCGTTCGTGCCTTTGTTACTCACGATCGCGAATTAGCTCGTGCCGTTATTGAAGATGATGCGGATGTCAATAAGTATGAAGTAAAACTCGAAGAAAAATCTCTTGAGATTATTGCTCTCCAACAGCCTGTTTCACATGATTTGCGGACTGTTATTACGATTCTAAAGGCTTCAAGTGATATTGAACGTATGGGTGACCATGCAGTATCCATTGCACAAGCAACAATCCGTGTAAAAGGGGAAGTACGGATTGCAGCTGTTGAGCAAGAGATTGATAAAATGGGTAAAAAAGTCAAAGAATTTGTGGAAGCGACTTTGGACCTCTATCTCAAAGGAGATGTTGACTCTGCTTATCAAGTTGCGGCTATGGACGAAGAAGTTAATGATTATTTCAAAAAGATCCAAGAATTAGCAACTGAAGAAATCAAGCATAACCCCGAAGCCATTGTGGCAGGTCGGGACTATTTCCAAGTGATCAGCTACTTGGAGCGAATTGGTGACTATGCTAAGAACGTTTGTGAATGGGTTGTTTATTTGGAAACAGGTGAAATTGTTGAATTGTAAAACGGATATGCACTGTTTCAAGTAGACAGATAAAATATGAGGAACCAGATTGCTTTGGCTTAAGCAGTCTGGTTTTTCTTATCGGCAATCGTTTTTCAAGAATCGTAAGCGCCCAATAACAGAGTATATTGACAAAACTCCAAGATTATAAGCAGATTGCTTTTAATCTTGGAGTTTTCTTTATCTACAATTCTCTTGGATTTTTGGAGCCCATGGTAAATAAGCCTCTAGAACCTCTTTTTTTACGAGAGTCTCCTCGTTTGGCAAATGTTCTAGAAGATAAGCTATATATTTTTCACTATCAAGTTGATGGACTTTGGCTGTCTCAAGCAGAGTCATGATAATAGCACTTGACTCTGCTCCCTCTAAACTTTGGGAGAATAGCCAATTCTTACGTCCCATAACCAAGGATTTAATAGCCCTCTCTGCCAGATTATTAGAGAGAACTAGACGTCCATCTTCCAATACAGTCTTGAATGTGGACTCATAATCCAAACTGTATTTAAGAGCACGGCCTAACTTAGACTCTGGTAAGACATACTGCTCCCGACACCAATCAAAGAATTCTTCCATCAAGGGACGGAGCTCTTCTTGTCGTTTTTGATGTCTGATTTCTGGTTCTAGCTCCTCCCACTGTCTTTCTAAAAGAAACATCCTATCG
>NZ_SPPZ01000050.1 GCF_004570525.1 Streptococcus sp. WM07
ATTTAAATCATTGAATGAAGTCATTGATCAGTTGCAAGAAGTTATCCAAAGCTTATCAACTACTCGCTTACGATCGATTGTCCATAGAGAATGGATATCTGCTAATTTTGATTCTGAATGAGTATAAGCTGTTTTCTATTCAAATTTCAAGCGAAGCCAGAAATTATTCGTTTTCGCCCAGTCTCTTCGACTCTTCACTCAAATCCTAATCTCTATCATCATATCCATTTGGATGGCTTGAATGCCAAGCCCAAGCGGTTTCGATGATTTTTTCAATATTATCAAATTGTGGTTTCCATCCCAAAATATCACGGGCCTTGTCTGAAGAAGCAATGAGGGTATCTGGATCTCCAGGTCGACGCTCTGCCATTTCTGCTGGAATCTCCTTCCCAGTTACTTTACGAGCTGCTTCTAAAATTTCCAAATTTGAAAAACCGGTAGAGGAACCTAAGTTAAAAGCGGTGGATTCGTGACCTGCACGGAGATATTCGACCGCCAAAAGATGCGCATCAGCCAAATCAAACGGATGGACATAGTCCCGGACATTTGTTCCATCAGGAGTATTATAATCATCTCCAAAGATCATAATCTTATCCCGAACCCCTTGCGCCACCTGTAGGACGATAGGAAGTAAATGAGTCTCTGGGCCATGGTCCTCTCCAATGGAACCATCTGGTTTTGCACCCGCTACATTGAAATAGCGCAAAGGGACAAACTTGATTCCATAAGCTTGGTCTGCCCACTTCATGATTGTTTCCATCATCAACTTGCTTTCACCATATGGATTGATGGGATTTTGAGGAGTGGTTTCTAAAATCGGAAGTTCTTCTGGTATACCGTAGGTTGCGGCTGTAGAAGAGAAGACAATGTATTTCACACCTACTTCCTTCATAACCTCTAGTAGTTTGACCATACCAACTGTATTGTTATCAAAATACTTCAATGGCTCCACCATCGATTCAGCTACCAATGAATAAGCCGCAAAGTGAATAACCACATCAATATCTTGATTTTCGTTAAAAACCTGACGCATAAAATCCTGATCCGCCAAATCTCCTTCATAGAAGACAGCATCTGGATGAATGGCCGCTCGATGTCCTGTTACCAAATTGTCCACAACCACTACACGCTCGCTTCCCTGAGAGATTAAGCGATCAACCATATGAGAACCAATATATCCAGCTCCACCTAAGACTAAAATTGCCATAACTTTTCCTTTATTTTTTTATTCTAGTATATCAAATCCTAAGGCATCTGTCCTTGATAATCCGCAAAAGAAGTGTAAAAAACGAACCCTGCTAGTCAGCAAAGGGTTCGTTCTGATGAATCACAAGACTCTATTTTACGTCTTGTTTATAAAAAGCTGCAAGAGCCTCTTGCCAAGTTGGAACAAGGAAACCAGTTGCCTTCGCTTTGGTCAAATCCATTGTTGAGTTGAATGGTCGTTTGGCTTTGGCTGGGAACTGACTAGAGTCGACAGGTTTTACCTCTACTTCTGTATTTTTAAGAATTTCAGCCGCAAAATCAAACCAAGTCGTGTCTTCCTCTGCATCATTGGAAAGATGATAATAACCATATTCATGCTGGTTGTCCGCTAAATGAACCATAAATTCTGCTAGAGTTCGAGTCCAAGTAGGACGACCATGTTGGTCATTTACGACCGTTAGAACTGGATGAGTCTTCGCTAAATTCTGCATGGTAAACACAAAGTTTTTCCCGTAATTCCCGAAAACCCACGCAGTACGGATAATATAATAGCGACTAGAGATTTTTTCTACTAGCTCTTCTCCCATGCGTTTGGTACGACCATACTCGGTCTGTGGATCTGCTAGATCGTCTACTTGCCATTCTTCTCCAACTGGTTTGTCACCATTGAACACATAATCAGTAGAAATATAAACCATCGTTGCACCATGACTTTCTGCAGCACGCACGACATTTTCAGTTCCGGTAACATTGATGGCGTAATCCAATTCCTTACCTTCGTCCTCTGCCGCATCTACAGCTGTATAGGCCGCACAATGATAAACTAAGCTTGGCTTCACTTCTGCAAAAACTCGCTCTACTTCTTCCTGCTTAGTAATATCCATTTCAGCCACATCTAAGGCTTTATACTCCTGCCCTAACTCATCTAAATAATGTACCAACTCTGTTCCAAGTTGTCCTTTTGCTCCTGTAATGAGAATCATCGTTTATCCTTTCTCTTCTGAACGCTCCTTGATGATATAGATCGGCCGATTTTTTGTTTCCATAAAAATTTTACCGATATACTTCCCAAGAATTCCGATTGTTAATAATTGAAAACCTCCTAAAAAGAGGATAATGGAAACCATAGATGGCCAACCTGCGGTTGGATCCCCATATAAAAGGGTGCGAACAATCACCACCCCGGCAAGGGCAAAAGCCAACAAGCAAGACAAGGCTCCCCCTACAAAGGCAATGGCTAATGGAGCATCCGAAAAGTTGACAATCCCCTCTAAAGAGTAACTGAAGAGTTGCCAAAAATTCCAACTCGTCTGCCCCGCTACACGCTCCACATTCTTATATTCCAAATACTCAGTCTTAAAACCTACCCAGGAGAAAATCCCCTTAGAAAAGCGATTGTACTCCGTCACATCTAGAATAGCATCCACCATCTGTCGCCGCATCAGGCGGAAATCACGGGCTCCATCTACCATTTGTACCTGACTGATTCGGTTAATTAGACGATAAAACAGACGGGCAAAGAAAGAGCGAATAGGTGGTTCTCCATCTCGAGTCACTCGGCGTGTTCCTACACAATCCAAGTCGGGATCATTCTCCAACCGTTGAACCATCTCCACCAGTAACTCCGGTGGATCTTGAAGATCCACATCCATCACTGTCACAAGCTCTCCATGGGCTTCCTGAAGTCCAGCATAAAGAGCAGCCTCTTTCCCAAAGTTTCGAGAAAGAGACAAATAAGTCACCTTAGAGTCCTTAGCTGCCAACTCCCGAAGCACTTCCAACGTCCCATCTTGGGAACCATCGTTCACAAAAATGTATTCAAATTCTTGACCCAACTGAGGCTGGATTTCTTCCATCGCCTGATAAAAAAGGGGGAGAGCCTCTTCTTCATTAAAGCACGGAACAATTACTGAAATCGTCATCTCGATCTCCTCTTCTGTTCATTCTTAATAAGTTTACCACGAAAGCCATGAAATACAAATAGATAAGTCAAAATCCTTTCAAGACAAGAACAAATCACCATTCCTAGATCCCCTATAGAACTAAAACTCAAAAAGGACCATTTTAAACCCTAACGATTCCCAGCTACTTCCATCCTTTATGAACTTCTTCAATCAGCTGCACCTCTTCTCCATCGGTTCTTCGAACTATCTCTAAAAGCTAGGTTCAAGTGCCAGCCTCTAATTTTTAATTGGTGAAACTTTTTTGATACAGTCCATTTGAATAGGCAACATAGAATTTACGAAGTAAACTACACTCCCTGACTCGTTAAACACTCCTAATATCGCCACCTTATCAACATAAACTTAGCTCATCTCATCTAAAAACATGCAACATACTTTTGAACCAGAGTGGGAATCAAACAATCTGGAAAGAAACCGTTTCAGCTTGCCACTTAAAATATAGACTGATAACAAGCAAGACTGTATGACAGATTTCTTTCACCCCATCAAAAGAGACTTAAAAGCACCCCAATTGTTAGGCATTCTAGATAAGTATTGGGGTGCCATTCAACTATTCTCAATTATAAAGCCTATTATTTCAGAAATATTTTTTACTACCTATTTCCGATAGACTTCAATATCAAATGATTTCTGAGAGTCCAGGACTTCTTGATATAGAGCTACATCTTTACTCAAAAGATTGTTGGTATAGACTCCATCAATACCTCGATTAAGGATTTTCGACAAGGTCGCAAAACCATCTACTGTATGTACCAAAACCAACCGGTTCGATTCATGAATCTGTGAAATCAAAGAATCCGTTAAGCGTTCATCTTTTTGAGGAAGGGTCACTGCTAGAATCTTGGGCTTATCTTCGAGACTTTGGATGATGGTTGCTTCCTTTAGGTCTGAAGCATATAGGGTTAAAATATAGTGCTTAAAAACTCCCATTTCTTCAAGCAACTGATAGTCCTCCGGTTTATAGAGTTGAACTAAAATCCGTTCAGCCAAATAGGGATTCATTTTTTCTACAGCCTGAGCTAGAATACGGTATTGTTCTTCAATATCCTTCTGTGTAAGATCCTTAACCTTGGTATCTGTCATAACAATCATATCTGGGTTCAATTCCATTTGGCGAAGAATATCTTCCCAAAATAAAGTCGTATATTGAGCCTGGATATTGTTTGAATCTTTAGTCTTAGACTGCTCCCAATCCTGGGCAGTTGGCACATCACTTTCCCAATCATGAACTGCTGCAAGACGACCATCCTTGGTCAAATTGAGGTCAAATTCAAAAATACGATGTCCTAGTGAGTAATTCTGTTTTAGGGCTTGTAAAGAATTACTATAGGCAGATAGAAAACCAGCTTCTCGCATGGTTCCCCCAGCATGAGCTATCAAACGCCTATCTGCAAGCACCTTTTTCAGATTGGTAGATTTAGACTGGAGTTCTATCTCTGTTCCGTGATGAACTAATTCTTGTCCTAAACTAGCTTCTAATACATCTTTGGGAAGATACAGCCTGCCCAACCAATCTTCCTCCCTCTGATCATATGGAAATTGATAACCATTTTTCCGAAGCTGATCCGAATCCACATGAATCACCCAAGTCACCTGCTCAGCCTTGGTATAGAGTTTCTCAGACTCTGCTCTCAAACCAGCTTTTTGAAAAACAATTTGGATGGGATAACTATTTCTTTCCAACCGTCCCTTCATCTGTAGACGATCATATAAACCGAATACAAGCCCTATACCAGCAATCCCTAGCAGAACTCCTAACCATTGTTTTCTCAGAATCCTAACCTCCATAATAGACACAAGAGGCAAGAATGATCTCATTCCGCCTCTTATTTCCTTATTTAATCACTTCTTGAGTCTTAGCATAGTTAGCTTCAACGGCTTCTTTTTCACCTTTCCACCAATCCTCATGCTCTTTATACCAAGCGATCGTTTCTTTTAGACCTGCTTCAAAATCTGTAAATTCAGGTTTCCAACCTAATTCATTCCGAAGCTTACTCGCATCAATGGCATAACGTAAATCATGCCCCGCACGGTCTGTAACATGGTCATATGCATCAGGTGCTTGACCCATTTCCTTCAAAATTAGTTCCAGTACTTCTTTATTATTTTTCTCACCGTCAGCCCCGATTAGATAGGTCTCCCCAATATTACCTTTGGTCAAAATAGCCCAAACGCCTGAAGAATGATCATTGGTATGAATCCAGTCACGTACGTTCTTGCCTTCGCCATATAATTTTGGACGAATACCACTCAAGATATTGGTGATTTGACGCGGAATAAACTTCTCAATATGCTGATATGGCCCATAGTTGTTCGAACAATTGGAAATCGTCGCCTTTACACCAAAGGAACGAACCCAAGCCTTAACGATCAAGTCCGACGCAGCTTTGGTTGAAGAATAAGGAGAAGATGGGTTGTAAGGTGTCTCCGCTGTAAACTTCTCACCTGGACCTTCTCCCTTTCCAGGGAGATCTTCTCGTAAAGGTAAATCTCCATAAACTTCATCTGTCGAAACATGGTGGAAACGAAGATCATACTTCCGAGCTGCTTCCAAAAGGGTGTAGGTTCCAATGAAATTAGTATCAATAAACGGGCGCGGATCTTCAAGAGAATTATCATTGTGACTCTCTGCCGCATAATGAACAATAGCATCCGCATTTTGTGCTAAACGCTCTACAACTGCCGCATCCGCAATATCCCCAACAACCAGTTCCACTCGATCTCCCAAAATAGACTCGATGTTGGCCTTATTTCCTGCATAAGTCAACTTATCCAAGACGGTAATATGTACGTCTGGAAAATTATTGTATACATAATGAACGAAATTGGAACCAATAAATCCTGCTCCACCCGTTACAATGATTTTTTTGTAGTCAGTCATTTCTCTTCCTTAAAGTTTATCTTCTGTTAATGGTTCTACATCCTTCAAGAGTGGATGATTCTCATCTGCTTCACTCACTTCAGCAGCAGCTAGGTCAGCCCAAGCAATACCAAGGCTAGGATCAGCATAATTCACAAAGGCATATTTGGGTTTTAATTCCAAAGCCCAGTAATCATTGACCAAGTAGCTATAAGCGACCTTGTCTGACAAAACCTGAAAACCATTAGCTACACCGCGAGGAACAAAAATCCCTTTGGAAGCATCAATTTCAGTTTGGTAGACATTCCCAAAACTTGGTCCTTGACGCAAATCCACCCAGGCACCCAAGACACGACCTTCGTCAGCTACAGAAATGTATTTATCCCATGGTTCTGCGTGTAAGCCACGAAGAACATTTTTTCTTGAAAAGCTAACGTTATTTTGAAGTTTCCCTTCCGCAAAGAAGGATTCTGGGAAGCCAAGCGGTAGCATTTTTTCCTTTTGGAAATTTTCTTTAAACCAACCACGATGATCCCCATGAACTGGGATATCAAATTCCAACATGCCCGGAATCGCTTCAATCGGACGAGCTGCTAGAGCTTTACCAAAAAAATTCTCAGCCATTTTCTTCTCCAATCAAACGCAAAAGGTACTGGCCATACTCATTTTTCTTGAGGGGCTGCGCCAAACGGTAAACCTGCTCCCGACTAATATACCCCATACGGTAAGCAATTTCTTCGAGGTTCGCAACCTGCACATTTTGCATCCGCTGAACAGTTTCAATGTACTGCGCAGCTTCTAACAAACTCTCGTGTGTTCCTGTATCTAACCAGGCGAAACCACGACCCATCAATTCAACTGAAAGATTTCCTCGATCCAAGTAGGCCTTATTCACATCCGTGATTTCCAGCTCACCCCGAGGACTCGGCTTGATGTTCTTTGCAATTTCAACCACAGAATTGTCATAGAAATATAGACCAGTTACTGCGTAATTGGAGCGAGGCTGTTCTGGCTTCTCTTCAATGGAAATCGCGTTCATATTTTCATCAAACTCGACCACTCCAAAACGCTCAGGATCCTTAACCTGGTAACCAAAAACGGTCGCACCTGATTCTTTTTGCGCAGCTTTTTGCAAAAGCTTGGTCAAACCTGGACCATGATAAATATTATCCCCTAAGATAAGGGCAACAGAGTCATCTCCGATGAAATCTGCACCAATGATAAAGGCTTGTGCCAAGCCATCAGGACTTGGTTGAACCGCATAGGACAAGGAGATACCGATTTCAGATCCATCGCCCAAAAGCTCCTCAAAACGAGGGAGGTCTGTTGGTGTAGAAATGATTAAAATCTCCTGAATCCCTGCTAACATCAAGGTTGAGAGCGGATAATAAATCATTGGTTTGTCATAGACCGGCATCAGCTGTTTAGATGCCGCCCGGGTTACTGGATAAAGGCGCGTGCCAGACCCCCCCGCTAATATAATACCTTTCATGCGTCTTCCTTTCTTCGTATGAGCTCAAATTAGCTCTCTTTGATAGTGGAATCTAGAATGTGTCGTCACACTCATAGAATTCCAGACATCCCTATTTTATCATTTTTGTGCAAAAAAGTCTGAATGACTTTGCTTTCCATTTCCAAAACCAGCCCTTTTTATAAGAAACTTCTATTCGTCACCTTCTGACAGCTACCAATGGCTTGAGCAACCTTCTACTGCCTTCTAACTTTACTTTTATCTCCTTCAATGGTATGATAATCTCACCTGACGAATTGTCAGATAATTCAATTTCTTCGGAAAAATAGAAAAGGGGAGACTATGTCACGAGTTACAGACTATATCCAAAACACTTTCCAAGACGTCCAAGTACGTAACCCTCACGAAGCTGAATTTCTTCAAGCTGTCGAAGAATTATTCGCAACCCTAGAGCCAGTCCTAGAAGCACATCCTGAATACCTAGAAGAAAACATTCTAGCCCGCATGGTTGAACCTGAACGTGTGATTAGTTTCCGTGTCCCTTGGACTGACAAAGATGGAAAAGTCCAAGTGAATCGTGGCTACCGAGTTCAGTACAACTCAGCAGTTGGTCCCTATAAAGGCGGACTTCGCTTTCACCCTTCCGTCAACCAGTCCATTTTGAAATTCCTCGGCTTCGAGCAGATTTTCAAAAACGTTTTGACTGGTCTACCTATTGGTGGTGGTAAAGGCGGTTCTGATTTTGATCCCAAAGGTAAAACTGACGCTGAAATCATGCGCTTCTGCCAAAGTTTCATGAGCGAGCTTCAAAAACACATTGGACCATCTCTGGATGTTCCTGCTGGCGATATTGGAGTCGGAGCGCGTGAAATTGGCTATCTATATGGGCAATACAAACGACTACGCCAATTTGATGCAGGTGTCCTAACAGGCAAACCACTTGCCTTTGGAGGCTCCTTGATTCGCCCTGAAGCAACCGGCTACGGACTCGTCTACTTCACCGAAAACATGCTTCAAGCCAACGGCAAATCCTTCAAAGACCAGACCGTTCTTATTTCCGGCTCTGGTAACGTAGCCCAATATGCCCTCCAAAAAGCTAGCCAACTTGGTGCTAACGTCATTGCTGTTTCCGATTCCAACGGCTACATCATTGATGAGAGTGGCATTGATTTTGATCTCTTAGTTGAAATTAAAGAAAAACGCCGTGCCCGCCTAACCGAATACGCAGCCGAAAAAACGAGCGCCCGCTACTATGAAGGCAGCGTCTGGGACTACCAAGGTCAAGCAGACATTGCCCTGCCATGTGCCACTCAAAACGAAATTAATGGGGCACAAGCAGCAACTCTCCTCCAAAACGGTGTCTACTGCGTCGCTGAAGGAGCAAATATGCCATCAGACCTCGATGCTATCAAGGTCTACAAAGAAAATGATGTTCTCTACGGTCCAGCCAAAGCTGCCAACGCTGGCGGCGTAGCCGTCTCTGCCCTTGAAATGAGCCAGAACAGCCTCCGCCTCTCTTGGACACGAGACGAAGTCGATCAACGCCTCCAAGACATCATGGAAACCATCTTCCACACAGCCAAAACAACAGCCGAAACCTACAACCTTGGCAATGACTACCTCGCAGGAGCCAACATCGCAGCCTTCGAACAAATCGCCAACGCCATGATCGTGCAAGGTGTCGTCTAGACTATATTATTAGACAGGGATGGGAACGAACACTTGTACCAAATCTTGTTCATTACAAGTCTATAGAGTATAAAATACAAATCATTGTAGTTTGCTTCACAAACTTTAGACTAAACACTTGAACAACCACTAAAACTGTTTCACTATTCCAAAGGAGGAGGCTGGGATTTAAACCCAACCTCCTCAATCACATCCCTACCATCACTAAGTAGAAAACCCTTACTAGGATTAAAACACTAGTAAGGGTTTTCTACTAATATTCATTTATTGGGGTTTGGCCAGCATAAATACCTACCTATCTCCCACCATTCCGCAACCTCTACAATCATCCTTAATCGACATACAGTTCTGACTGCCCGTTCAACCAACTATACAGCAAGCCCATAACGAGCCCTCCACCAACAAAATTTCCTAAACCTGCAAAAAGGAAATTACTTAAAATACTAAACAGAGTCATTCCTTCAACTGGACCTCCTGTCGCGAAAATAGAGAGCGAAAAGGTAGAAAAATTAGCAATTACGTGTTCAAAACCAAAGAACGCAAAAATAAAGATAATGAAAATAGCCGCCAGAATCTTCCCTGCATCATCTTTTAGTTTCAAAAAAGCAAAGACAGCAATATTGACTACCACATTCGCAAAAATTCCCTCAACAAACTGAATCCAAGGTGACTTAGCCAATTTAGCCACCGTACTCTCGACCAGATAACTCGTTTCATCAATATGCCCTAACGAATATGGAACTGTCTGACTCAAAAGAAAAGCTATTAGAACTGCTCCCACAAAATTAAAAAGAACACAGGTTACTAACATCTTCATCGCCTTCTTACTCGGAAGAATTTTCCGATACATAGCGACTGTCATGTACATCATATTGGAAGTCCCCAATTCCGCATTCATATACAAAATCATCAACAATCCCCAGCCAAAAAGAAAACCATAACTGAATTTTCCCAGCCCCTCAGCGACATGATTCAGCTTATCCGCAGAATACATTGAGAGTGTCGTCCCCAAAGCTAAATAGAAACTGGCAAACATCGATCGTAGAGCATAAGCCCAATAATTGCGATCATACAAATCTGCCTTTTTCAAAATACTTTTTTCTAACTTGGACATTAAACTGCTTTCCACTGCCATAAAGAGCCCTCGCTTTTATCTTGAATGTTTTTTCACAATATACTATACCAAAAATAGTTGATTTTGAAAAGGCTTACAACAATGTTTCACTTAAGTTCTTCCCCAATTACCTACGAGGCTCTTCCTGATTCGCGACCCATCATTACGATTCTTTTCATCCACTCAAGCCAGAAGAACTGTAACATCTACTCTCCTTCACCCAAAAACCTCTGCCGCTGCAACCACAGGAAAGAGCTCTGAATTAAGGACATCGCGACCATAAGCATCCAAGAATCTATCCGCATACTCATTGGTCTGAAGATTAAAGTTGAGAGTCCAAATACCCCAAAAGAGATCGATATGCCGGTCACCAATACCTCCAGTTCCCACATCGATGAAACCCGTCAACCGCCAATTCTCCAACATTACATTGGGAAGACAATAATCCCCATACAAGAGCACACGACTTTGAAACATATCCTTCCCCTCTTGCAGGACTTTATATGCTTCCTCTGCGGAAGAAAAAGAAAAGAAAGACTCAAATAAAGCCGGGTTAAAGTGACCTAAACGATAGTTTCTTTCAGCTAGATCCAAAAAATCATCCGTCCGATGCATAACAGGACAACCATCAACATCTAACTCATGTAAACGCCTTAGTTCCTGTCCCAGCACCTCACTCAACCGCTCAGGTTTTTCTAAATAGCGAGGATGAACTGCATCCTCGCCAGGCACTGCGGTTGTTAAGAGCCAGTCATAAACGTCTGACACATAGCTCACCACCTCTGCTCCCAGTCCCTTAGAATGAAAATAGCCAGTCATCTCTGCTTCTAGCTTCAAACTTCCCTTTGAACTTTGCTTCAGATAAAAACCATCCCCTCGGTCAATAAAATAAACTCTAGCTTCTGGGGAACTGGAACTATCATAAAGAGCTAACTGCCCCACAAACTCCCGAAATTCCGGAGGAAAATCCGACGGAATTTTAAACAAACGTGTTTTTTTCATATTTGAAACACCATCCTTGTGCAATTCTTATTCAAAATAATCATCCAGTGATTTTGACAAAACATCCACATTTCTCAGTTCTACAGGACTCTTCGTAAACAGATACTTGTAGGTCACATAGTGATTAAAATGCTCTGACCTCTCCTGTAACTGACCAATCGTTTTACCGATTTTCAAGCTGCTTCTCCACTTGCATTCTCCAATCAGTAGTTCTCTTCCATCTACAGATTCTAGAATAACATCAACTTCTTGGACTTTTCCTGCTCTATCTTTTCCCCACCATCTTCCAAATGATTTAGCAACAAAAGGTAGTTTCCCTTGTGAATTCAGTCGTCGAAGAAACTGGCGAGTCACTTCTTCAAAAATGGGACCAATAAAGTTAGATAAATCATCCATCGCCAAACGGAAATAAATATCTCCATTTCCTCGTTCGATTTCAGTTCTTGTGGAAAAAATGTAACGATACCAAAAAGCAATGAAATTCTCCGTAATGTGGTATTGACTCGTCTTACCTTTTAAAGGATTTGAACCAAAAGGCACAATGCGTTCAATATAATTCAACTCTTGTAACGTAATTAAGTATTTTGAAATAAGATTAGAATCTAACTTTGTAAATCCGGAAATTTCACTAAGTGTATTTGATCCACTAGCAATAGCCTGTAATACTGCGTTATAGTTAGCTGGCTCTCGGAACTCCTGCTTCATCAACAAGATCCCTTCATTGTTCAAATATCCACTGATTTCAAAATACAAGTCCCTAATATTCTCCTCAAAACTTAATTCTGGATTAATCAATGACAAATAATAGGGGGTCCCACCTACACAAGCATAATAGCGTATCTTATCTTCCGAACTTACATCTGAATAAAATAGGGACGAGTCATAATAATCTAGTGGATTAATTTTTAATTGACCAGTCCGTCGACCAAATAATGGACTCTTCTCACCCAAAACCTGATTTTCCATAAAACTCATGGAAGAACCACAAAGGATTAAAAAAATATTCGTATCCTTCAGCTCATAATCAATAATGTGTTGCAGAATGGAATTCAAAGATTTATTTGCAGATGCTGCATAGGGGTATTCGTCGATAACGAGCACTAGATGTTGATTTTCAAATTGAGTTTTTATGAGATTAAAAAAATGATTCCAATCATCAACCGTTGGAAAATTTGGGATTCCCATTTTCTCACCAAGTATTCTCGAAAACTTCTGTAAATTTAATGAATCATTTACCTCTTCAGCAGGCAAATACAAGGCATTTTTATTTTTAATAAACTCATTCAATAAGGACGTCTTACCAATACGTCTCCTACCGTAAACAACCGCCATCTGAAAGCTGTTTCTACTATACATTTTTTCCAGAGAGTTCAATTCTTGATTTCTACCTAAAAACATCCCTACACCTCCAAATAATTTTACTACTCACGATTATTATAATCTAAAGTAGTAAAACTTTCAAAAAATCCTTTGCAAAAATATGAACAGCAAAATTGAAATCAGTCAGCGTTAAAACATCTTTGGAAACTTGTATCCCAAGCTTTTTGGGACAGTTGTTACTCCCATTTCCGACACTAAAAACGTACAGTTCTCAACTTTGAACTGTACGTTTTTACTACTTCCTATCACCTGATAAATAAATTTAGGACGAAAGAATATTAAACTTCCTGCGAAACGTTTATAATCTTTCAAAATTGATAATACCAGCAATCAAGTTCATTCTTAAACCAAATCGTTTCTTACGATTGCGGTAAGTTGTTGAAAAGATGTTAAACACTTTGAACTTTGCAAAAATATTCTCAACCTTAATTC
>NZ_SPPZ01000051.1 GCF_004570525.1 Streptococcus sp. WM07
TAAGGAGTGCCTCTAAACCTCCTTCTAGATAACGGTTCAATAAGTTTCGTACAGTTTGATGAACAAAACCTACTGATTTAGCTACTGCTGTTAAATTCTGACATTCAGAGTAGAGAATGAGAGCTTGAATTTTCCTATGGTGCTGTGCATTCTTTTTATCTTTCAGGGCTTGCTTCAATTCGCTAATTTGATATTCATTTAGTTCGACTTTCATACCTTATAGTATACAGCTATTTTTGTTTTTTGTTAAGTATTAAGAGCAACTATTAGTTGTACAGCCATTTGTAATTGTTTGATTTGAATTTGTTGGTTTCAATTGATGAATCCCTTTGATAAACTTGGTCATCTCTATAGTCTCCTTTCCTTATTTTCTTCAGTATACTTCTCCAAAAATAAAGATTTTTAAAAATTGAAAAAAAGCAACGACCCTAGGTCCCTGCTTCCAAAATATCTCTAAATTCTTCTCTGTAATACGTTGCTTGCTGGGGATAATTTAACTGCTCAAACATATGGATTCCATCCTCTATTTTGACTTTCCCATCCCACTCCCCTTTTTGCCATAAATAATATCCTTCTGCGATGAGGAGAACAATTTTTAAATAGGCATCCCGTGTATCTCCAAATGTACTTTTTAAAGTTGAAAGAACATAGGACGCCGAAGTTAACTCTTTTCTTTCCGCAAAAAGAAAAAGACCATTCAATAAGCATGTTTGAATTAAAGTGCTATTCTGAGGGGAGTGCATAAAGAAATCCGAGCGATGGACCATTTCTCTGATGTAATAGAGATAGGCTTCTGGATCAAAAAAATTGACAGTTTCCGAAAACAGAACCAATTCAAACTGGCCCCACTTATCCACTGAGAATAAATAATCACACACACGATTTATCTCCTGCTCATTCAAGGGATAAGTCTCATTGAGGACTTTGATTCTGGACCGCACCAAAGTAGAAGTCAGCTGATGATATTGCTCCTTCTTATCAACGGCTATCTTATCCAATTCCGCCTTGGCTAGCTCCTCCAGCTTAGTTAAATTGAACGGATTCGAGTAAGATTCTAGCTTCTCCAAAAGTAGCGTTAACTCAGATTTTTGAAACTCTCTTGCCAAAAATTCAAATTCCTGTACTGTAAGATAGATGTGATCGAGGCAACGAAACAGTTTCTCAGCAGAAATATCCGTTTGCATATTTTCAAAACGAGACAGCATTGAAACAGAAAATTCCCCACCTGTTGCCTCCCTCAAAGATAGATTACGAGCTGTGCGCATCATTTTGAAAAGTTGACCAAAATTATTCATCGCTCAATCTCCTATGGTATTCTTTCTTTATTATACATCATTCATAAAAAAGACCTCTAGTCCTTATTAAAAATTATCTGAAAATTAAAATCGTGCAACTTTTTTTAGATACATCTAATTTCTTGACTTTATTATTTAGAATAATTATAATTAAGGCAGAAACTAAGAAAAAGGAGATCCCTATGACAAATACAACTAAAATCTTAAACCAAGCCGTTGCCGATCTTTACACAGCCCGTATTGCCCTTCATCAAGTGCACTGGTATATGCGTGGTACTGGTTTTATGGAATGGCATCCAAAAGTAGACCGTTACATGGATGGTCTTGCTGAAATTCTAGATGAACTCAGCGAACGTCTCATCACCATTGGTGGAAAACCTTATTCAACTCTAACTGAATTCCTTCAACATTCCAATATTGAAGAAGTCCCAGGTGAGTTTAAATCTGTTGAAGCCAGTCTCAAACGAGTTATTGATATCTTCAACTACCTTGTAGGACTTTTCGAAGAAGGAATGGAAATCGCTGATGAAGAGGGAGACAATGTTACCAATAGTCTCTTTGAAGATGCGAAGGGAAATCTCGAAAAAGATATCTGGATGCTTTCAGCAGAACTGGGCTTAGCTCCACAACTACAACGTGAAAAAACAACAACTGCTTTGAAAGAAGCTTAATAGACAAGACCGTCCTCGAATCGAGGACGGTTTTTCCTATGGAAATCAGTTAATGACAATCAAATAAACTCTAGTAACAATCAGACTGAGCAAAGCAAGTCCAGCAGTTCTAGCAAGGCAGATAAAACTAAGACCTCTACTGACACGAATCAAGCCCTTTGGAACCAAGATAAAGCTCAACAACTAGCCAGCTATATGGTAGAGTTCGGCGATAAAATGGGACAGCCAGGTTACAGATCCTATGCTTCAGAGGATGACGACGACTTTTTTGGTGCCATGGCTTCACGGAGCAAGATCGAATCGTAGTCGGAGAACGGGCTGCGGATGGAGCTGAACTCACAAACGAAAGGAAGGTTACAGTAGCTTTCTCCAATAATGGGCTTGGAACTGCCAACTACAATATCGTAGCTAGCTACGGTGTTATTCACAGATGAGGGACAAAATCCTCTTATCTATGGAGTTCTTTTCTCATTTAATAGCTACTAGATTTCACAAGCCAAATTGGTAGTTTCCTCCACCAACATCTGGTGATCCACCTTGATACAACGGTCCATCACGACAGTCACAATCCCTGCTTGATTCAATATATCCAAGGCTTCCTGACTGAAAAGCCCTTGCTGGGCCCAGAATACTTTTGCATGGGCTTTTACAGAATCCTCTGCAACTGCCGGCAAAAATTCACTCCGACGAAAAACATTTACAATATCCACCGGATAGGGAATACTGGATACAGTCGGATAGACTTGCTCTCCAAGAATTAATTGATCAATGGCACGAGGGTTGACAGGAATTACACGATATCCCTCTTTTTGAAGATACCTAGCCACTCGATGACTGATGGCATCTTCTCGAGGAGAAAGTCCTACCACCGCAATGGTCTGACTTTCTTCTAGTATTTTTTTAAGGACGGAAGGATCTATTACAAGCATATTAAGACCTCCGGATTTTTTCTAAGGGACGTCCCTTGGCCAATTCATCTACTAACTTATCTGTTATACGAATCTGCTTCATCAAGGGATCTGTCAGTTCTTGAATTTTAACACCACAAATAATTCCTGTGACAGCACTTGCAGCTGGATTCCACGCAGGACTTTCCCGATAAAAATCCGCTACTGTTCGGATATCGGAAACCTCCTGAAGCTCTTGAGGACTATAGCCTGTTAACCAGCTTAAGATGTTATCCAATTCGTCCTGACTGCGTTCTTTTCGTTGAACCTTATTCAGATATGCCTGGTAAATACTAGTCCAAGTCATCTGGTCAATGGTTTTTCTAGCCACATCGATACCTCCGTAATCTCTGCACGCCAAAGCTCTCTATACTATCTTGAGAAGGAATCCGTACGGATCTTCTTTCAGAAAACTATAATAGGAACAACTAATGTCCTAAAGAAATCTCGTCCTCAAAAGATTTCCCTTATCTTTTTATCACTTGGCTTCATACCAAGTTGCTCCAGTGCTGCCGTCTGCAACAAGTGGAACAGCTAGTTGGATAGCTGTTTCCATGACTTCTTTCAAGAGATCGGAAACAGCTTGAACTTCTGACTCTGGAACCTCAAGGACAATCTCATCATGCACTTGTAATAACATACGACTAGCATAGTTTCCTTCTACCAAGGCCCGATCTAGATTGATCATGGCGATTTTAAGGATATCCGCAGCAGATCCCTGGATTGGGGAATTAATCGCTGTTCGTTCTGCAAAAGAGCGTACTTGGAAATTTCGAGCATGGATATCTGGCAAAGCCCGACGGCGATGGAAGATCGTTTCCACATAACCTTGATCACGTGCCTCACGAACAATACGATCCATGTAGTTCTTAATTCCAGGATACCGCTCAAAATAGGTTTCAATGTACTCCTTGGCTTCAGCACGCGTAATCCCGAGATTATTGGCAAGTCCGAAATCTGAAATGCCATACACAACACCAAAGTTAACCGCCTTGGCATTGCGACGATCCAAGTCAGTCACCTCTTCTGCTGAAGCACGCCCAAAGACCCGCATAGCTGTGGAAGTATGGATATCTAATCCATCCTTAAAGGCCTGAATCAAATGCTCATCCTGAGAAATATGCGCTAGGACTCGTAATTCAATCTGAGAATAATCCGAGCTTACCAAGACAGCATCGTCAAAAGAAGGGACAAAAGCCTTTCGAATCAAACGTCCCTGCTCCAAACGAATCGGGATATTTTGCAGGTTGGGATCCGTACTAGATAGACGTCCTGTCTGGGTCAAATCCTGAACATAGCGCGTATGGATCTTGCCATCCTCTAAGATGGAATCCTGCAAGCCTACAACATAGGTCGATTGCAACTTGGTAATCTGACGGTAATCCAGAATCTTGGCCACAATCGGTGCAATTGGCGCTAACCGTTCCAAGACATCAACCGCAGTCGAATAGCCGGTCTTGGTTTTCTTGGTGTACTCCAAAGGCAAGCCCATCTTCTCAAAGAGAATCACACCCAACTGCTTAGGCGAATTGATGTTGAATTCCTCGCCCGCCAAGTCGTAGATTTCCTGCGTCAAGCCCTCAATAACCGACTGATTCTCAACCTGCATCTCTTCTAATGTTTCACGTTGAACCTTGATGCCTGCCAGTTCCATTTTAGCCAAAACCTTAGCTAATGGCTGCTCCATGTCTACCAAGAGAGGCCATTGCTCCTGCTCCACCAATTGGCTTTGAAGAGACTCCTGTGTGTCCACCAAAACGGCTAGTTTATCAGCCAGGTGCTGGAAGAAGACTTCCTCCTCCGGAATAGCCCGTTTGACACCCTTACCATAAATCACCTCATCCTCTACCAAAGGACGACTGCCGTATAAACGCGCAATAGTCGAAATCTGGTTGTCTTCAACCGTGGACAAG
Organism: Streptococcus sp. WM07; assembly: GCF_004570525.1. Lineage (GTDB taxonomy): Bacteria > Bacillota > Bacilli > Lactobacillales > Streptococcaceae > Streptococcus. The sequence goes on from NZ_SPPZ01000051.1 coordinate 4,827, forward strand.
AGGTATTTGGCCAAACGACTGTCAAAGGCTGGTAAAGGCAAGTCCAGACCATACCGGTCTAATAAAACCTGAACCTTCTTAAAGTCATAAACATATAAAGGAATCCGCCGCAAGAAGTCTTGAAACACAGGATTTTCCAAAACAACTGGAGACTGACCAACATAAATCTGATCTTTAGTACCCCAAACCACACCTTGGATTGGCTCTGTATGGTAATTTTCTCCCAATAACTCGAGGTGCAAGAAGGTTTGTTCTTCAAACATTTCAGGCCTTGGCTCTGCCACCACCTGATAAGGAGCATGCTCCACCGGTTTTGAAGCTCCATCAGATTGCTCTAACTGCTGCTTCAATTGTAGGAAGCCCATATCCTCATAAAATTGTCCCAGGGCTGGCACATCCGGACCTTGGTAAACCAGATCTTCCAAGCCAATCGTAATTGGTGATTGGGTATTAATAGTCGCCAAGGTCTTAGATAGGAAGGCCTGTTCGCGGTCATTGACGAGGTTCTCCTTCATCTTGGACTGCTTCATTCCGTCCAAGTTTTCATAGATTCCCTCAAGCGATCCGTACTCTGCCAAGAGCTTGAGACCTGTCTTTTCCCCAATCTTGGTCACCCCTGGAATATTATCTGACTTATCCCCCATCAAGGCCTTTAAATCAATGAACTGGGCAGGAGTAATCCCCATTTTTTCCATCAAATAGTCTGGGGTGTAGGCTTCAAATTCCGCTACTCCTTTTTTCGAAATCTCAACAACCGTATTGGTATCGGTCAACTGAATCAAATCCTTATCACCCGAAACAATGGTGACCTCAAAATTAGCACCCTCAGCTAATTTATCCAAAGTTCCGATAATATCATCCGCCTCATAATTCTCCAGCTCATAATGGCGAATCCCCTGAACCTCCAGCAACTGCCGAATAAAAGGAAACTGCTCCCGAAACTCATCCGGGGTCTTAGCCCGACCACCCTTATAATCCGCAAACATCTCTGTCCGAAAAGTGGTCTTGCCCGCATCAAAAGCCACCAAGACATGACTCGGCTGCACCCGCTCCAAGAGATGCGACAACATCAACTGAAAACCGTAAATCGCATTGGTGTGCAAACCAGACGGTGCCTTAAACCGATCCAACTGCTGATAAAGGGCAAAAAAAGCCCGAAAGGCTACAGAAGACCCATCAATGAGTAGTAATTTTTTCTTATTTTCCATAAGACAATTATAGCACAGACCTAGAGGAAGCAAGGAATTAGGGTAATTGAAAAAATAGCGAATTAGCTCAAAAAATCTTAGGTAACAATCAGAAACATTACAAAAAAATACTCTATTAAAAATGTTTTTATATTGTTTACATATTATTCATTTTTTTGTTAAAGTGAATGTGTTCACTAGTGATACCGATTACATTTTGCTTATGGGGAAATCCTCACACCTAGAATTGATTTAGGAAGTTATTATGAAACATAAACATATTTATCGTACTCTGTTACTATCGAGCACCTTATTATTCCTTGCTAATACAGAATTCATCACAGATACTGTATCTGCAGATGAAAAAACGACACTAGCTGATATAGAGATCCCAACCAATCAGCTCGAACCCACAACAGATGACAATTCTACATTCCAAGTTCCTGAATCTAATCACTACAATGTCCCACCAACCTTGCCCCAAGATACCCCAACTCCTTCCGAGTTAGATATTTCCCAACAAATCCCTGAAGCAAATATGCATTCTCAATCAGCTAAAAACAATCTTGTCACCGAAATCAATGTAACAACGAAACTCCCAGAAGCAGAAATTTCAACTCCCAACACCCCCATTCCGAAGTAGTCAGCCAAGCAATTCACAAAAAGCTGCGGCTGAATTCGAGGACAAGGCGAAGCAGTACCTTGCCAATCTAACACTGGAAGAACATCAATTATTGGAAGCTAGTTCAAATATAGAAAGCAAACAAAAAATTTTAGAAAGTATTCTCATTCGTCAAATTAATGAAGAATATAGTTTGAAAGAGTTGGAAGAATTCAAGAATACCTTGACTCCAGAACAGAAAAAGGAACTGGAAGAAACCTCTAATTTAGTTGAATTTGAAACGAAACTAAAATCCTTCTACCAGACTGTGCAAGCCCAACAAGATTTTAGGAATCTTGTTGACACCTTAATTCTAAACAGCACCGAAGAAGAATTCAAGAACATACAGGACACTGCCTCTAACGAAGAAGCTTTTGCACAAACTATTTTAAAGTTAACTCAAAAAAAAGCCCAAGAAACAGAGAATCTGAGTAAAAACTCTGCTTTTAGAAATCCACTTGCTATCCCACTAATATGGGCATACGGGCCAGCACTTATTGCAGCTACAAAAGCAACAGCCGGTGTCATTGCTACTGCTACACTTGCTTACTTAGGAGCAAATAATGCTAAACAGAGTTACAATCAAGCTCGTGCTCAAGCCCATCAACGTCAACAAGCTCAATACGCTGCTATGGCAAAGAGCTATGTTAACAATCAAGCTAGAATTCAATCGATCAGTCAAGCTCAAAGTTATACTTACACTGCACCTGGCCACTATGCAATTCAAAACTATACCTATCAGCCAAGTCAGTCCTATGGCTATTCACCAAACTACTCCTACACTCCTCAGTACACAGGAGGATATACTGCACCAACACGCGCCTATGGTCAAGTTGCTGCCAATGTCTTTTATTATACAGGTAGTCTCAAACTTCCCGTCTATGATTTATCCGGTAAAAAATATACCGTCCTTCCCAATGAATCTGTCTGGTCTATCTCTCAAAAATACAACATTAAAATGAATGACCTCATCACTTGGAATGGACTTACAAACGGACTCATCCACCCAGTGCAAAAGGTTTTGCTAAAGCCAGACACTCTTATCAATAACGGCTTACAACACCAAGTATTACCTAACGAATCTGTCTCTGTCTGGTCCATCTCTCAAAAATACAATATCTCCATGGCTGATTTTAGAGCTTGGAATAACATCAAGCATGATACCATTCACCCAGGACAAAAAGTTTATATCAAGTCAAAATCAGCTGCTAAAAAAGCCCAATATATTGTTAAAGCTGGAGATTCCATCTGGAAAATTGCCAGAGAACACGGAATTACAATTGATGATCTAGTAAAATGGAATAAAGTCACAAACTTTACCATCCATCCGGGAGACTCCCTCATCACAACCCAACCTCCCCTCAATCCCTTACCACCCGTGATTACCAAACAACCATTACCTCAACTTGGTGCGCGCTCTATACGGTCAAAGCTGGAGACTCTGTTTGGAGAATCGCTAAAGACCATGGTGTCTCCATGGATGATTTGGTTAAGTGGAACAATATTTCAAACTTTACCATCCATCCAGGCGAAGTCCTCATTCTCAAACAACCAACACAAGCACCATTTTCCGGACATACAACTCATACCGTCCAAGCCGGTGAATCCGTTTGGCTCATAGCCCAAAAATATGGCATCACAATGGATGAACTGGTAGAATGGAATAACATTTCAAATTTCACGATCCATCCTGGGCAGAGAGTGATTATTGGCTATGTGCCCTCTCCAGAAACTACAAAACTTGCTAAAGAATTAGGGTATAAGAAAGTAAATGAGAGAGGTAAACATGGTATGCCAATTTATGAACGTGTAAAAGGCAAAGGTCCTAATTTTATATCTCCCGACCATGCTAGTCATAAAGGAGGATACTGGCAGGGTGCAGATACCAAAGAAAAATTGTTAGATAAGAAAGCTCGGAAAGGAACTTATGATAAATACCTAAATCGTATAGCTGACTAATGAAATTTAATTTCATAATATTTTTGTTGCCTCATTCAATCATCCTAACACCCCCCTATTTTATCCTAAAAGTAAATACTCTTTAAAAAGCAAAACTATCAATTGTTAACTCGCCTCGATAGGTCTTAGTTCCATTATAGGCATCATTTCCTCGATTATTTTTGATTTTCATTGACTAGAAACAAATAAACTATAATAAATTAATACATCAGGAGAAGACATGTTAGAAATTGACATCTATAAATATAATCTAGATGATCCAACTTATATTGATGACTGGACTTCCATATCAGATATCGGTCAAAAATTTCATGGGCAGCTTTTAACCTACCAAAGCTACCTTCAAGAAGAAGACCGTTATGTCAGCACAATTCAAGAACTTTTACAATTCCTTCATGTCCAAAATCTGACAGTTGATTGGTGCTCAAAATTTTTTAGTCTACGTTACCACCAAAAACATGGACGACTAACCTCTACTCAGAGTCAACTTTATCAAAAATTAGATAAAGGACTCATAGTAAACCGAAATGAGATTGCTGATATTATCCGTCTCAATTTACGTGAAAGTATTGACTGTAGTTTATCTAATACCACTATCACTATTTACTTTGACTACGACTACTATATGTCCATAAAAATAGCAGATAAATCTGCCTTACATTACATTACAAACATTATTAAAAGGCATGGATTATTTTGGCGACCTTCCAAAAATCACTACTACCCTGAGGATGAAGATAATAAAGTTGCTTTTGGATTTACTTGGAATAATGGACTTATCAATCCACCAGGTGACTATCACCATGACCTTCGTATCTCCAAAGATGACCCTTTGAATCGTACCTATACTGAATGGAGTCATTTTAACGAAATTGAGAATGGACTGGTTTGGGCAGAGTACCAAACTGTGGAACAAAAATACCTCCAGCTGGTTTTAGATTTTTTGAAGTATTTCCAGGTAAATCAACTATCCATCAATGGAGGTCTAGAATTCACTACTATTCAAGAACTCGGAGTGCCTGCCCAGTACTTCACTTCTCAAGAAGAAGTATTATTCCAAAAATTGCAGGAATATGACGAAAATGTAGAAGATCGGATTTTAGAACCATTCATCATCCCCAAAAAAGATTTCTCAACCTTATTCCAATTAATTTTCAAAGGTAGATTTAATACTTGGATAAATACAGGTTCTGTCTCCATCCAATTCGACTCCTCCTTCCGCCTCTACCTATCCTTCTATGGACATAAAAAGGAAGTTCAAAAGCTAGTTGAAAAACACGGTTTATACTGGCAAGAACGACAACCTCCTTATCATAAAGCAGTTGGCTTCAGATAGCTATGAGAGGATCTTATATGCCCACACTTTACATCAATCAACAAGGTGGACACAAGCCCAACTATGTTTTCACCTAGGGATTTTTTACAGATAGTAAAAAAATGAACAAAACAACACGACCACCAAAATTTGGCAATCGTGTTGTTTTTCATTTCGATCATAATCATTCACGTACATTTGCAACTGCCCCAAATCTTCATGAGATCATCACAATAGAATCCATCAATACAGCAAGAGAGTAACCACCTCTCATATCTTAAATCTGATCAAAATTATTCTGATACTCAATGAAAATCAATCTTAAACTAGGAAGTAAGCCGTAGACATCTCAAAATCTCTGGAATAGGTTTCGAGTTTACTGATAAAACTTTCGAAGAAAGTTTCAAATAGGTACGGCAAAGTTGACAAAAACTTCGTTTTTTCAACTAGAATCTCAGACAGTCTACCAGACTGTCTGACCTGACAACGGTTAAATTTGATTTCCAAAGAGTATGAACCAACCCAAGACTATAACACTCTCGCTTAGAATCATCTGAAATACCAGAAAGCGTACGATATTGCATCCAGTTCAATTGTGCACGCAGTGCGTGCACAATTTGGATATGTCTTAAAGAACTGAACAGCTCACAGATACCCACGAATCATGATAGCCCTATCGTACTAAAAAATAACCTTAGGCAATTCCTCCAAATTATTTATAAATCTCTTTCCTGTGACCAACCTCAACGGCTAATACAATCATTTCATTATCTCGAATATCACAGATAATCCGATAATTGCCAAGCCTGTAGCGCCATAAATCTTTTTTATTTCCCACTAAAGCTTTGCCAATCTGTCTAGGGTTTTCCAAGCCATCAAGACGTTTTTTCATATCTTTAACCAACATCAGTCTGACATGCTTATCCATCTTTTTGAGTTGCTTTTTTACCTCTTCACTGACTACAAGCCTATAAGTCATTTTCAAACTCCTCTATAATATCATCTATTGAGTAGGTGACTGGATTCTTTTCAAAATCCTCTAAGGCTTGGATACCTCTTTCATAATCTAACTTGTCTTCTATTTGCTCTTTCAATGCTGTTTTAAATAATTCTGATAAGGTTTTCCCTGTATGTGTTGAATAGCTTTTAAATAATTCTTCTTCTGCTTTGTTTAATCTCAATGATACCATGGCCATATTATCCACCCCCTTCCATGTAATACATTGTATAACATTTTTCCGAGATAGGCAAATTTAAATAAAAAAATCTTGCTGATTGTCTAGGCTCAAACTTGCAACTCTTCTCTAATCGCTTTCTGCAAAAGTTGACTAAAATTAATTTTGTTTTCTTTCCCAACTTCAACAAGCCAACTTGAAAGAGTAACTGTTTTGTTCACCACTTTAGAACGTTCCCGCTCACGAACCAACTCAGTATCTACGGTAATAGCTTGAATTATATCGCCATCACTCACTAACTTGCTAGCGAGCGCTTTGAAACTAGATGGAGTATCCACCTTGTTCTACATCTTCTTCAAATAGTGCTAGATAAGTGTATTTCATAATCATTTTACATAAGCCGATAAGCAATCCATGGCAAGGAGAATCATTCCCCATTTTCGCCTTGATTCAGGACACTAAGCATTTTGGAAAGTGTGCCAGCTTTATAATCTTTCTGCTTAGGGTTGCTGATAAGCAATGTCCTACCGTCAGGGTGTTGCCACAAGGTGTAAGAGCCTTTGCCTTTATCGGTTGGAGAGAAGTCCGCTTTTTTGCTGACTTTTCAATTTCCCGCCTCGTGGTCATCGGCCTATTTCCTTCCTTTATCTTTAATTACAGTATACATTTGTTTAAAACATTTGCGAATCAAAACACATATTTTTTTCAAATGTTTTCCAGTCTTATCAAAAATTTTTGAACTGCCTTGTGTTCAACTCTCTACCAGTTTATTCGAATTCTATCCTAAAAATATCCTCATTCGCAGAATCAACAAAAAAGAAGAACTGCACTCAATATGCAGCTCTTCCTTGGAGATTATCATGTCCGCCTCCTCTGCGAACAATCTGAGCTAGAGGGGCGGATACCGAGCTTGCGAGGTAAAAAAGAACCACCCGTGAACCAAGTAGTTTAAAAACAAATTGACTTAAATAAACCAGAAGATAATCTCCCATAAGATCAGAATAAAACCAAAGTAAACAAAAACAAACCAGGAGCTAACACGACCTCTGGCTTATTTGGAGATTATTATGAAAAAGAAAAATTTTAGGAGTCAAGTTAAGAAACTCTTCTTAACTTGTGAGTCTAGTATAACCTGTTCACCTTAAAGCAAGCTTAAGGCTTAATTTTTTTATTCCAATTCAATTTGGGCTTACACAAAGTCACCCTTCATCGTTTGTAGCCCAAACAGGAAGAAGGTCTAAGAAGCATATGAATATTGTCTTTTAGTTTATTTTCAGCACAAAGTCGCGAATCGTAGACAGTTCAAAATCTCTGAGGGAGATTATTTTGAGCTTGCTGATAAAACTTTCAAAAAAATACGGCAAGACGAGCTAACACAGCAATAAACCCAAATTATTCATACCTCAGAAGAATCTGTGTAAATGCCTAAAAAATCATCAGAAACAACCAATAACCAATTGGAATTTCTGATGATTTTTATTATTCACCAAATTGTTCTAGGGATAAAAATGTATTCAGTACCTTATAACCCTAAAAAAGGCAGACTCCGCCCTTGGTGCAACTATATATTTTTAAAAATGTATACTATTTAACATCTTAATTTCCTAACAAAGGTGGACTTCCATCTCTTGCTTCATAAAGAATGGGGAGCGAGAAATTTAAGCTAGAAATTCGTTCAAAAAGAGTTCGAAACTCCTCCTTAAGAGAATAGAGGTTAGACAGTTTTAGAACTTGTCTTCTAGCACTTTTTACAGACTTTCCAACTATATTCACAAACAGTTTCCGAAAACGTTTCATCGTCAGATTCTTCACAACTCCACCAGCTATAT
>NZ_SPPZ01000052.1 GCF_004570525.1 Streptococcus sp. WM07
AGTCTACAAACTGGCTAATGAGACGTGCTTCATGAGTTTCAGGGATGTCCCAAGCAATAGATAGTTCAAGGCTGAGTTGATTTGTGTTATACTGTTTATACATTTTATGTCTTTCTAGTTGTTTTGTAGTTATTATAATTATAAAGCATAAAATGGAAAAGGAGCAATTCTAATTTGGAATTGCTCGCTTTTTTATTTTATAAGTTAGTTTTTGCCCAGCCTCTTTCTGTTTATTTAAAGGAGGAAAATCTTTGAAAAGCTACTCTGATTTCTTCCGTCTGCCTTTCACACTACCTAGTGTTGCTAATAGAGTAACACCTGCTGCACTAAGCATATAACTAGAATCTGTACCAGTATTTGGAAGAGATTCTTGACGTTGTCCCTCCATCGCCCTTGTATTCACAAAATCTTTGGAGCTAGCTAGACCTGCTACTTGTTGACTAGAAACTCCTGGCTTTTGGTTAACCATCGGACGAGCAACTTCCGGCTTAACTTGTTTCAAAAGTGCTGGATCTAGTGTTACTAACTCTTTTTGCGTACCGTCGCCTAATACGCTAGATTCTTTCAACTTGTTTACGTCATAGATTGGACGAACAGTTTGCGTACCGTCGCCTAATACGCTAGATTCTTTCAACTTGTTTACGTCATAGATTGGACGACTAGTCTGCGTACCGTCGCCTAATACGCTAGACTCTTTCAACTTGTTCACATCATAGATTGGACGACTAGTCTGCGTACCGTCGCCTAATACGCTAGATTCTTTCAACTTGTTTACGTCATAGATTGGACGAACAGTTTGCGTACCCTCGCCTAATACGCTAGACTCTTTCAACTTGTTTACGTCATAGATTGGACGAGCAGTTTGCGTACCGTCTCCAACTACACTAGACTCCTTCAACTTGTTCACGTCATAGATTGGACGGGTAGTTTGCGTACCGTCGCCTAATACACTAGACTCCTTCAACTTGTTTACGTCATAGCTTGGACGACTAGTTTGCGTACCGTCTCCTAATACACTAGACTCCTTCAACTTGTTTACGTCATAGATTGGACGACTAGTCTGCGTACCATCACCAACTACACTAGACTCCTTCAACTTGTTTACGTCATAGATTGGACGACTAGTCTGCGTACCGTCTCCAACTACACTAGACTCTTTCAACTTGTTTACGTCATAGATTGGACGAGCAGTTTGCGTACCGTCTCCAACTACACCAGACTCCTTCAACTTGTTAACGTCATAGATTGGACGGGTAGTTTGCGTACCGTCTCCAACTACACTAGACTCCTTCAACTTGTTTACGTCATAGATTGGACGACTAGTTTGCGTACCGTCGCCTAATACGCTAGATTCTTTCAACTTATTAACGTCATAGATTGGACGACTAGTCTGCGTACCGTCTCCAACTACACTAGACTCTTTCAACTTGTTCACATCATAGCTTGGACGACTAGTTTGCGTACCGTCTCCAACTACACTAGACTCTTTCAACTTGTTTACGTCATAGATTGGACGAACAGTTTGCGTACCGTCTCCAACTACACTAGACTCTTTCAACTTGTTCACATCATAGCTTGGACGACTAGTCTGTGTACCATCACCAACTACACTAGACTCCTTCAACTTGTTTACATCATAGCTTGGACGACTAGTTTGCGTACCATCACCAACTACGCTAGACTCTTTCAACTTATTCACGTCATAGCTTGGACGAGCAGTTTGCGTACCGTCACCTGTCACTTGCCCCTGTTTTAACACTAACTGATTCAATGCCTGAACCAAAGAAGTTAATTCTTGATCTAATTGGGATTGTTGACCACGATGGTGGTTCCATTGAACAGCCTTGAAGGCTTCAACAAAGGTAGCAAGACTTTCTGGTGTATAGACAGAGAGATCTTTTGGTACTTGAGCTAATAAAGAATTGGTTGGTCCGTAATCTGCCAAGAAGTAAGTCGGATGTTTATCTGCCAAAGCCTTCATCAATTGTTTAGCCAATTCTGGGCGATATTCGCGACTCGGATCATCCGCCCAAATAGCAACCATACTACCAATACTTGGTACCTGAGCCCCTTTAGTTTTCGGAATAGAATTGAGGTGAACGTTCTCAACTCCTTCTAAGGCTTGATCTAAATTATACCAACCACTCTGAGCCTTATCACGACCAACGATATAGTACCAAGCATCATTGGTATTCAGGATAGCATGCCCTTTATCTGAGAGGAACTTGGAAGAGGCCACATCATAACCATTCCAACCACCTGTCCACATGGATACAATAATATCCTTATCAAATTGGCCTGCACTTTCCTTTTGATTGTAGTAAATACCATCGTTAAAAGCCATCGGTTTGAGTCCATGACTCTTCACAATTCGAGCCAAGTCGTTGGCATAAGCTACAAAGCGTTGGTAACCATCTTTTGGATAGTCCTTACCAGCCACAACAGATGGATCACCTTGTAAAATCCGCCAACCTTTAGCCGCATTCGTAACATCATTAGCAAATTCATCCAAACCAATATTAAAGATCTCTACCTTACCACTAAAGTAAGCTGCATACTTATCAATTAATGCCTTGGTAAAGGCAACTGCCTCCTCATTGGTAATATCCACTGTCCGAGCTGAAGAGAGACCATCAAATCGGAAATTAGGATTATCAATCCCCAATTCAGTCATTGCCACCAAGATGGCATCCATATGTCCCGGACTATTGATTACTGGGATGACCTTTAGATTACGCATTTTCGCATAATCTAGCAACTCATCCATTTCTTTTTGGGACAAAGCCGAACCGTTCGGATCTTTGTAGTAATGGTCATTCCCCACTTGGATTGCATCCTTAACCGCTTGACTAGCATAGGATTGGCCATTGACAGTTAGGCTCATATCGTCCAGAAGGAAACGGAGACCATCATTTCCCAAAAGAAGGTGGAAATCTGTATAACCATAGTGACTCGCTGCATCCATTAAATCTTTTAGCTGATCGACAGAGAAGTACTTGCGACCAGCATCAATAGAGATCACTTTTTTCAGAGCAAGACGCTCTTCTTGCTCCTTAACAGCGAGGGCTACTGGATCCATGGTTCTATCTTCTCGTACTCGTAACTCACTAGCAGCCATAAAGGTATTCGCTCGACCACCATCACCAACAGTCGCCAAAGCCTTAAGTTTCACATAGCGGGCCGCAGTCGGTTTGAAGGTAGCTTCTTCCCACTCACCTGTATTTTTAAAGGAGCCTGTACCAGCTAAATCCCAGGATTGATTATCCAGACTAGTGTAGATTTCATAAGTCCGAACCTTACCATTACTACCGCCATCAGACCGACTCCAGTAAGCCAAACCATCCAAGGTACGAACCTTACCTGTATCAATCGTTACCCAGAGATCCTTACGAGGACTGCCATCCCAAGAACTATGCCAAATCGTGGACGGATCTCCATCCAAGAGGTTCTCAGCCGCATTTTCTGCTCCAGCCTGAAGAGATCCTGGAATAGCCTGCGTTTCGATGCGTGGAACATAGGCTTCAGATAAGCCACTCTCTGGCACCTGTCCTCCTGGAGTAATCAAGTGAGCATATTTAACTGCTAAACTATCTGCCGCACGATTCAAACGGTTCACTTCAGCTTCCACACGTGCATCTTGATCTGCACCTCGTGATTCCGCTGCTCCATAAGCATTTGTGCGACCATACTCACGGGCTACAGATGAGAATAATTTCTCCACATCTTGGGCAGCTTCTGGAGATAAAGACTTGAGATAGGCTAATTTTTCAATTTGTCGTTTCGCTAACTTCAGCTGCTCAAAACGTGGACTAGTCCGAGGTGTTTCGTCACCACCCTTATCCCCTGGGTAAACCAAGAACGGATCTCCACTCTCCCACCACCAGTGGTCAATATTTTTGAGTGGATCTTTCACCCAAGCATCATAGGCCCAACGGAGATAGCCGTCAAGTCCAAGAGATGCTGCATACCAAAGTGTCCAAGCACTTTCTACAGGAGCACTACGAGCTACGGAGTTCGGATAGTCACCTACAGCCGTGTAAAGAGTTGTTGTAAAACCTTTTTGACGACGATCTTCCGCCAATTGTCTCACCAAACTTGGATCCTGAATATGAGCTAGGTTGATGGAAATGTCCTCGATATGATTGAGGATTTCCGCTTTTTCCGCAGAGTAATTCATGGCTGCACTGAGTTTCAGCCGTTTTCCATCTTTATTCTTAAATTGATTCACCAATTCAAGAACATGTTCCATATCTGCAATTGGACGCTCATCCATAGAGAGAAAGGCTTTATCAAACCAGGATTTCTGATCCAAATGTTGGATATAGGCTGTCAAAAATTGTCCCCAGATATCCTTCCATTCCGCACTACCCGTTGGTAATTTAACCTTCTTCATCTGATTACTTGCTTCATCAAAATAAGCAACTTGGTTGTCCCAAGGAGTCAAAGAGAAGGACTTAATCTGCTGGTCTATTCCGAGTGAAAGAGCTAAATCAACATATTTATCAAAATTTGTGAAATCAAAGCTAAAGGTTTGGTCACTATTCTTAGTCCATTTGACCATACTTGGATAGGCATCATAGGTTTGTGAATTCCACGGATCCTCAGAAATAGTCGTTGTAATGGAGCTACCACCAACTTTAACATACTCCGATAGTTCCTTACGCAACAGATCCAAATGACGGTCACTGAACCACTCATCTTGACTCAAGCCGAAATAGCGGGCAACTGTAAATGGATACTGCCATAAATCCATACTAAACCGTTTTTTACCATCTGTTTTCAAATCCAGAACTTGTAGATAATAATCCAATTCAACGGTTTCTTGAAGATTATCTGCTAGGACTCGCACCGTCCCCTTATAATTACCTGGTTTAACCCCTTCAGGTAGGGTTAGCTGCAACCAGACAGGCTGGAGCTGACCACGAGCTACATCCATCTGAGCAGCCTTGTCTAAAACATCCGGAATATTCTCACGTGGTATCTCTGGACCTGGTAATTTTCCATATGTAAAGCCACGCCCAACATGTCCCTCAGTTTCCTTAATAAAGAAAGATTTTAATGCCGAGGCTGGAATAACTCCCCCTTCACCAACAAAATCACTAGCTTGAATCCGAGTATTTTTCAAGTCTTGATTCTTATTAACAATAATCAATTTCCGATTATCCTGATCTCCTAACCAGAGACGAGACACTACTTGGTCTTGTGGTTCCTGATACAGGAAGTCGAAGTATTCCCCTTGCTTCGTATGTTGATTAATACTACCATAAACCGCATGAATCCCTTCTTCCTGCGGAATCTGCTCATCTGTAAAAATTTTGACCCCAACATGAGAATAAATACGATTATTAATCGGCCGCAGGGTCAAGGTCTGTTGTTGCAGTTCCAAATTCTCAATAGTATAGAGTAACTTAGCAAAATGCGTTGGTCCATCTGTATTTACAATCGCAACCTGCTGCCCATCCACTTCTAAGGAAACTTCACCCCCACCTTGGAACTGGTCTCCATATATCTCGACACGGTTACCTGTAAAGGTCACACTAAGGCTTCCAGAAAAACTACCATGAGCAGGACCATAATCATCCCATTGTCCTTCATACTGGGTTTTATTAGGTTCATGACTTTGGGTTATATCATTATGTGAGACTAACAAGCCTTCAGTTTCTAACAAGGTTACTGCTCTTGGTTGAAGCTCTGCTTTCTCCGATAAGGCTTCCTCTCCCAGCTTTTCTTCCACAGGTGGTTGAGAGTCCTCCGAAAACTTCTGTTCAACAGACTCAGTTACTGCTTCATCAGCTACAACTGGTTCCAACTGTGAAACTTCTAGCTTCTCTGGCTGTTCTTGCAATGAAACCGGCTCAGATGCCTCCTGTGCACTATCTGCAGCGACTGGATTGGCACCGACAAAGGCCAAACCTACCATCACAGAAACTAGTCCCACAGAATACTTCCGAAGGGAATATCGTTGTTGTTTGTTAAATGCTCGCATCCTCCACGCCTCCTTAAAACTTTTATCGTGAACCCCTGAACAAGAAACTCTGTCATCATCCAAAACTGAACACCTATTCCATTTCAAAACCTGATTCTATTAGACCTCTTTGATGAACATTATTGATGGCATCGATTAGCTTCTCCATAGGTCCTGTTCAATCACTTTATTCACCATCGTTTTAAAATTTTTAAAGTATTCCAATACTGAAGTTAAAGAACTTGTTGCAACTTTCATTCATAGGGGGTATAAGCATCCAGTTAGACAACCCAAACTCCATAAACGAGTTAGACTTCTATAGCTTGAGTATAGTTGAAAACGCTTACTTAATCAATCAACAAAAACTGGTTACTGAACTGGTATTCTATTTGAAACTATAGAAAAAACCGCTGTTTATAGACTCAAAAGTCTACCAATAGTGGTTTAACTGATGCAGAAAAAAACCAAAGCAACTCCTCCATTTTCCCCTCAAAAAATCCTAGAACAAAGGCTTCCCCAGTCCTCTTAGTCCCTCATGTTACAGCACTGTTCGAAGTATTCTAAAATTGTTGACTCGTAAGCAAAACAGATCGCTAAAGACGAGCAGCAACAAACTCGATAGCACTTTCCCAAAATAGGACTTAGCCTCCTCCCATATCCCTCAATAATCTACAATAGCAAGAGACTTGAATACTTCCTAAACAGCCATTGCTAAAAACAACAATCGTAAGCAGGAGAGAATCTGCATCTTACCAAACTCTCCTTGGCTCACAAAAGATTGAATCACAAAAATACCCCAGTCCTTAGTGAAACACTAGGGATTGGGGTATTTTCAGATTACAAATCAATTCCTACAAAATGTCTGCTTACTCTGTTAGAGACACCTCCCCTCGCTAATGGAAAGGTGGTCGTCCATTGAGACAAGAGGCTCCCAAAGATTCTAAAGCAATCATCAACTCTATGTTTTATCAGTTTTTAGAAAGTTACATTAATGAAAGAGATCAAGAGATTTGGAATTAATCTATTAAATTTGTTTTCTACGTTTTGTTTTAACAGCTCCTAGAGTTGCCAACATAGCAATTCCTGCTACAGACATCATTTGTGAGCTTTGGCTAGAAGTATTTGGAAGAGTCGCTACTGATTCAGCTTTCGCCACTTTTGCAACTGGTTTGTTCGGAGCTGCTACAAATGATTGAGTAACTTTTTGCTCATTTTGAACTGGAGTCTCAGCATCTTTCAATTCGTTAAGATCGAAGGCTGGGCGATTCATTTGAGTTCCGTTACCTGGAATTCCTGACTCTTTCAATTTTTCAAGATCAAAAGCTGGACGATCAGTTTGAGTACCATCACCTACAGATACACCGATTTTCTCACCGTTAATATCAAAGGATGGACGATCTACTTGAGTTCCGTTACCTGGAATTCCTGACTCTTTCAATTTTTCAAGATCAAAAGCTGGACGGACTGCTTGAGTACCATCACCTACGGATACACCGATTTTCTCACCGTTAATATCAAAGGATGGACGGACTGCTTGAGTACCAGTACCTACAGATACACCGAGCTTCGAACCGTTAATATCAAAAGCTGGACGGTCTGCTTGAGTACCAGTACCTACAGATACACCGAGCTTCGAACCGTTAATATCAAAGGATGGACGGACTGTTTGAGTACCAGTACCTACAGATACACCGAGCTTCGAACCGTTAATATCAAAAGCTGGACGGTCTGCTTGAGTACCAGTACCTACAGATACACCGAGCTTTGAACCGTTAATATCAAAGGATGGACGGACTGCTTGAGTACCAGTACCTACAGATACACCGAGCTTTGAACCGTTAATATCAAAAGCTGGACGGTCTGCTTGAGTACCTTCACCTACAGATACACCGAGCTTCGAACCGTTAATATCAAAGGATGGACGGACTGTTTGAGTACCAGTACCTACAGATACACCGAGCTTCGAACCGTTAATATCAAAAGCTGGACGGTCTGCTTGAGTACCTTCACCTACAGATACACCGAGCTTTGAACCGTTAATATCGAAGGATGGGCGATCCATTTGAGTTCCGTTACCTGGAATTCCTGACTCTTTCAAACTCTCAGGATCCACAGCTGGACGGTCTGCTTGAGTACCTTCACCTACAGATACACCGAGCTTCGAACCGTTAATATCGAAGGATGGGCGATCCATTTGAGTTCCGTTACCTGGAATTCCTGACTCTTTCAAACTCTCAGGATCCACAGCTGGACGGTCTGCTTGAGCACCTTCACCTACAGATACACCGAGCTTCGAACCGTTAATGTCAAAAGATGGGAGACTTATCTGAGTTCCCCCACCAACAACAGCGGATGTTTTAGCATTAGCTGCTTCAGGTGTTGGACATTCATGAGCAGATACAGGACCTGCTACAAATGTAGCCAAGACAACCGCTGCGAATGATGCGTTTTTAATAATTGTCTTTTTCATTCATTTTCTCCTTCATATGGGTGTTGTTCAAACAGAACAAAACTATGGTATCATAGAAAAAAAAAAAAGCAAGTGAGTTCCCTCCTAGAATTCCATTTTTTAATAGAAATATTCTAACTATCAAAACTCCTTATCACCCTGCTCCCCAACTCTAAAATTAAATCCAAACGAAATGACTCCTCCTATAACAAAGGTAGTAAAAAGTCTAGTTCTACGTCAAATAGAACTAGACTTTCGAAGTCCTCTCAATTCCAAACCCTAGAGCTTAGTTGGTCATGATTCGTATTAATGAAGACAATCTACGGCTCCTGATTACCCAAGACAATCAAAGGCAATCCGCTCACTGCCATCTTCCAACCAGATTAGACCGCATTTCTCAAAACCATATTTTTTAAAATCACCTGCATTCCTTGATTATCTCGATGAGTATCAATCCGCAGATAAGCATATCGTTGCCGGCAAAAATCGAAACAGGCTTTGGCAATATTCTTGGTACGACCATTTGAAGCTAAACGATGAATAACCCCATAATCATCCTCGCAACGAAAACGTCCTTCAATGATGGCATAGGTCGGATCAGGACCTGCCATCAAGGCAAAGACCCCAACAATTTCTCCAGCTACAACACAGACATACAAATGCTCCCTATCAATATCAGAGGCAAGTAAGGAATAACTAGGATATCCATTACTCCACTGACTAGCATTCCCTGTTTCTTCCATAAATCGACGAGCCGTCTGATAAATGTCCATAATCTGCTTTAAGTCACCTTCAGTGGCTTTTCGAATCAACATCTCTACACACCGCCTCTCACCTGTTCTTTTAATACGAAAGGAGTAGCCTCTATAATCTCTTACAACACTAGCTTCAGCAGTAAACTCTGCTCAATTCCTAAGAATTCTTCTTTTCAACTCGCAACTGATGTTCCTTATCTGCCAGAAAGGCTTCCATTTCTGTAACCATATCCACATCCAACCGCTCTGCCAATTCTAACAACCACCAAATATTCTCGGCTAATTTACTCTCAAGTTTGTAAGGTGTCTCATCATAATACCTTCCCTGTCTCGTCATCACCAATCGCTGTAAATTGCCAATATCATTTGACAGAGCTAGTAAGTCTTCCTCAATCGACCAGCGAGATCCATGATTAGCCTCCTCCAATTTGTGATAGGCCTCCCGGATTGCAGTGCTTCGTTCAATTATTTCCTTCATATAACATTCCTTTGTTAGTCCTTCCGTAAATTCTTAAAAATCTGTGACTATTGAAATAGAATCATTCTCACAACCAGCATATGAACTTCTTCGCTCCCACTCAGCTACTAACTGCTTTCATATCGCCTTGCTTAATGGTTCTTTTCCTGCGCTAAGATTTCCATATAATCAAGTCCCCATTTCTCAACTTGGTCCAAAACTCCCTGAAAACTGTGACCAATCTCGGTTAAACTATACTCTACTCTCGGAGGTACTTCTGGATAGACTTTACGATGAACCAGTTTATCCTTTTCAAGTTGCCTTAAATGGCGAGTCAAAATACTTTGGGTCACGCCGGGAATGTTTCGTTGCAACTCATTAAAGCGTTTGGTCCCTGTACTCAACTGATAAAGAATAACCAAAGCCCATTTACCAGTTAAGACTTTTTGAGTCGTCGCAAAAGGACAAATCCCATATTCACTAACTTTAGTTGTCATTTTTTGCTCCTTATTTTCCAGTAATAGTATCAGATTTGCTACTAAGCTTCATAAAAAAACGTACTTGTTTATTTGATAGTCTGATTATACAATAGATTTGTAATCAAATAAAGGAGAAAACTGATGTCTAAAAATCTAGAAATTTTCAACCGTTACAATGAAGCTCTTATCGCCGGTGACTTTCCTGCCGTATTTGATACGATGGCAGATGACATCATTTGGCACCAGCCTGGAAATCATACGATTTCTGGAACTGTTGTAGGGAAAGAAAAGCTTGGGGTTCACTTAGCCACATTTGGTCAAAAAACAAACGGTACTTTCAAGGTTCTAACCAATTGGGTATCTGATAACAAGGATTTAGTTGCCGCTCATGTAACTTTCCTAGGGACACGTCCCGATGGAGTCGAACTGAATATGAGTGGAATTGACCTGTTCCGCATCGAAAACGGTAAAATCCAAGAAGTCTGGCTTTTCTCATCCGACCAAGCCACTGAAGATGCATTTTGGGGATAATTTGAAAAAACTTGCGAAATGTTCGCAAGTTTTTTTCAGACTCACTCAATCCTTTGCCAAACCTTCAAGAATGGAAACATTGGGTATCTGGCTCACTAATACTCATTCAGAATCAAAATTAGCAGATATCCATTCTCTATGGACAATCGATCGTAAGCGAGTAGTTGATAAGCTTTGGATAACTTCTTGCAACTGATCAATGACGTCATTCAATGATTTAAATGCTTTGTTCTTAAATCCTAATTTCCGAATCTCTGCCCAAACTTGTTCAATCGGATTCATCTCTGGTGTATAAGGTGGAATAAATGTAAATTCAATATTGCTAGGAATATCCAATGTCTGTGATTTATGCCAAACCGCATTATCCATCACCAAAATAATATAGTCGTTAGGGTAAGCTTCTGACAGTTGTCGTAAAAATTCATTCATCCAAGCCGTATTACA
>NZ_SPPZ01000053.1 GCF_004570525.1 Streptococcus sp. WM07
AAGTTCAAAGTGTTTAACATCTTTTCAACAACTTACCGCAATCGTAAGAAACGATTTGGTTTAAGAATGAACTTGATTGCTGGTATTATCAATTTTGAAAGGCTATAAACGTTTCGCAGGAAGTCTAATCAAGAACGAAGTTCGTATGTTGATTTCTTGCTTGGCCTATAATCTTTCCTTATTTGTGAAGCATATAGCTGGTGGAGTTGTGAAGAATCTGACGATGAAACGTTTTCGGAAACTGTTTGTGAATATAGTTGGAAAGTCTGTAAAAAGTGCTAGAAGACAAGTTCTAAAACTGTCTAACCTCTATTCTCTGAAGGAGGAGTTTCGAATTCTTTTTGAACGAATTTCTAGCTTAAATTTCTCGCTCCCCATTCTTTATGAAGCAAGAGATGGAAGTCCCCTTTGTTAGGAAATTAAGATGTTAAATAGTATACATTTTTAAAAATATATAGTTACACCAAGGGCGGAGTCTGCCTTTTTTAGGGTGATAAGGTACTGAATACATTTTTATCCCTAGAACAATTTGGTGAATAATAAAAATCATCAGAAATTCCAGTTGGTTATTGGTTTTTTCTGATGATTTTTTAGGCATTTACACAGATTCTTCTGAGGTATGAATAATTTGGGTTCACAGAATGTCCAGACATAGTGGTTTTGATTCGGAGATCATTGCTAGCATGTTGAAACATATCTTGGATAATACGTATTTGCTCTGGGATTGGAAATTAGGTGAATAGAGGAGCCGATCTTTTTATCCTCACTACGATATGGCACGTTCGCTACAGCGACTCTATTTAGGCTGTCCAAGTACAATTGATCTCATTATGGTTCAGCATGAAGCCCTTGAGCATTTCTATATGAATCACTGTCACTTTGACTATAGTGTGGCACATAGATTAGCAAATGTAGATTACAATTATGAGGAGTTTAGAGATGAAACGAATTGAGAAACTATTTATTGAGATGATTAAAATCCAAGATACGGATGAGGTACTACAGTTTATGGCAATTTCGGGGACCTGTTCTGGGATTGGAACTTTAAACAAGAGAAATAAGGAGTATCATTACGAAGGGGATGATTTGGAGACATGGTCTTTCTTTGTTGGAGATCAGTTAAAACGAAGTATTCTTTTGGGAAAAACGTTACCTGAAAAATTTGTTCATGGCTTTGGATAAAACATTGAGTAGGTGGGGTTGCTAAAGGGTTAAAATGTAAATACAAGTTGTCCTTACAATATGGAGTTGCTCATGATTAAATACGCAACCAGGTAATTTTGGAGCTGTAGTAACTGACGTTCAGGAATCAAAAGGTATTTTGAAGGAGGGTGAGATTACAGTATGAGAAGCTCTACCTACAAGACTAAGGAAAATCACTTATATTTTTATTATAGTGAAGAATACAGAGTCTATGTAGCTCGAATTCTAAGCTCAAGACCAAATTGGGCAGCCCTTTTTTTTGAGATAAATCAATGACATCTCTTACATAGAGGTGTTTTTTAGTTTGGTGTTTTAGCTGTGGAGATGCTTTTCACCTGACAAATGTCATAGGAGGTCATGACATTCAGTGCTAGTTCTGGTAGGAGGTAAGGAGTAGACTAGAAATAGATAAGGAGGGGATGCTATGATTCATGTTGAAAAGTTAGTCAAGGAAATGAAGGGGAAGCGCATTGTAGATAACATGTCTTTTGATATTGTTTCTGGAGAAAGTGTGGCTATCATTGGTCCTAATGGTGCTGGTAAAACAAGTTTGATGAACTGTTTGACTGGAAAGTGGAAGGCCAGTGCTGGCCTCGTAACGGTCAGTGGAGAAGCTCCTTGGACTAAAGATAGTAAGGGGACCTGGACTGTTTTAGGACAGGAAAATGTGATTCCTCTAGATTTGAAGGTTAAGGAGCTAGTAGCTTTCTTTCAAGATATTTTTCCGGATTCTCTTAGCGATGAAGAGCTGGATAGACTTTTGCAGTTTTCTCAAGAGCAAAAAAATCAATTAACTCAAAAATTATCGGGCGGACAACGGCGCTTTCTGGCTTTTGTGCTATGTTTGGTTGGGAAACCGAGGGTGTTATTTTTGGATGAGCCGACTGCAGGTATGGATACCAGTACCAGGAAGCGTTTTTGGGAAATTGTGGAGGAGCTGAAAGCTCAAGGACTTACTATTTTTTATTCGAGTCATTATATTGAAGAAGTAGAATATACGGCAGATCGAATTCTTATGATTCATAATGGGAAATTGTTACGGGATACAAGACCAGAATTGATGAGAATTGAGGAACAGGTTAAGGTTGTCACCTTGGCAAGAAATTGGATGGAAATCTTATCTCCTCATCTTTACTATGAATTAGAGGATAAGGGAGAGTATGTTCACTTTAAGACTCAAAATATTGAAGAAGTCTGGGAGGAGTTATCAATTCAAGGCTGTCGAATTTCAGATATTGAAATTCAGAATAAGAGTCTGTTAGATATTTTATTTGAGCAAACCGAGGAGGAGAAGTGATGAAAGCTTTAGTAAAAATTGAAACCTTGAAACAACTGCGCAGTATCTGGATTTTTGCGATGGGTGTTGGGATACCACTCCTCTTCTTTCTAATTTTCTCCTCAACTATTGACTTGGGAGATTCGAAGCTCCAAGCAGTTTTTGTTCGAAACTACATGTTGACAATGACCTCGTTTTCCATGTCTAGTTTTGCTTTATTTACATTTCCTATGATGATACATGAAGATCGAAAAAATTACTGGATAGATTTTCTTAATAATTCACCAATTTCAAGTTCTCATTACTATCTGTCGAAAATCTATCGGGTATTTCTGACTTACTTGGTGTCCATTCTGCTAGTGTTTTCAGTGGGAGCTTTAGTGCGGGGTGTTTCGATGTCCCCTTGGGAATGGGGAGGTGCGGCTTTTTTACTGGTACTAACGTCAATCGTGTATTTAGCTATTGGACTGTTGCTTGGTTTGTTACCATCGGAGCAATCCATGTCCGTTGTGGGCAATTTATGCTTCTTTCTTCTGGCTATTTTAGGAGGCTCTTGGATGCCTATTTCGGTATTTCCAACATGGGTTCAGAGAATTTGTGAGTTTACTCCAGGCTATCATGTCAATCAGGTGGTTCTTAGTTTTGCGGAAGATTCTCAATTGAACTGGCAATCCTTGATATTTGTTGCTATCTATACCTTTATCTTTTTAGCTATAGTACAATATAGTAGACAGAAGAAAGGGGAATGTTAGGATGTTCGAAAAACGTAAAATTAATCCGATGTATTTTACTGGGCTTATTTTTCTTATCTTTCCTATTGTATATGCTTGGGGTGATATTGAATTTCCTTTTATAGTTGGATCCTCTCTTTTGTTTGGTTTTTTCTATATTTCCTTGCTTTATATGCGAAATCCTTTGTATGAGAAGGTTGCTTGGTTTTACATGCTATTCTATGTTCTTTATACAACATTTGCGGGTAATATCCAGTCTTCCTTGTTTCTTTTCAATCTTTCAAATCTACTGACCTGGCACTATACGGAAGATCGCTGGACTTATCGAACGATTTCCTATATCTTAACTTTGATTATTTGTTTGAGTTGGGCTATCATGGGTCCTTTTACTTGGGAGATTGTAGTCTTTATGTTTGTTCTTCATTCTTTTGCTTTGTTTATGTTTTATGGCGGTCGTCAGGAGGTGGCAAAGGAAAAAATGGAGAGGCAGTTGCAGGAACAGAATGCTTCCATCAATCTTCTCATTGCTGAAAATGAGCGAAATCGCATCGGTCAAGATCTACATGATAGTCTAGGTCATGTCTTTGCGACGCTGGCTATAAAAGCAGAATTGGGACTCAAGCAATTGGAAAAAGGGAATTTGTCGGCGGTCCAACAAGAATTGGAGGATTTACAGGCTACTAGCCGTAAGAGTATGATGGACGTCAGGAACATTGTGAATCAGCTGAAGTTTCGGAGTTTGGAGGAAGAACTGCAAGGTTTGCAAGGAGTATTTGAAATGGCTGGTATTGTGTTACAAATCCAAGAGGAGTTGGAGGTATCGTATCTCTCACCAGTTCTCCAATCCAATCTTACTATGATGGTAAGGGAATTAGCGAATAATGTCATTAAACATGCAGAGGCTAGCCATGTTTATCTACGTTTTAAGGATTTAGGTGATCAGTTTGTAGTTGAGATGGAAGATGATGGTAAGGGCTTTTTAAATCAGACGGATACGGAGCTTGTTTCTTTGCGGAATCGCTTGTCGCTGATTCATGGTAAAGTGACCATAGAATCAGCTAGTCGACCAACCCTCGTTCGTCTAACTCTACCTTTTAGAAAGGAGTAGCCATGAAACTGTTAGTTGCAGAAGACCAATCGATGTTACGGGATGCCTTGTGTCAGTTATTGCTTTTGGAAGATGAAGTTGAGCGGGTGTATGCCGCCAAGGATGGTCGAGAAGCTATTGAACTACTCCAAAAAGAAGAAGTAGATGTTGCTATTTTAGATGTTGAGATGCCGTATGTAACGGGCTTGGAAGTGTTGGAGTGGATTCGTAAACAGCAGGAGGTGCGCGTGATTATTGTTACGACCTTTCGGCGAACTGGCTATTTCAAACGAGCTTTGGCAGCTCAGGTGGATGCCTATGTACTTAAAGAACGATCCATTTCAGATTTAATGGCGACGATTCGTAAGGTTTTACAAGGGCAAAAGGAGTATTCTCCAGAGTTGATAGAGGAAATGACTCACTCGACCAATCCTCTTAGTTCTCGTGAAATTCAAGTTTTAAAAGGAATTGCCCGTGGCCTCTCTAATCAAGCAATTGCTCAGGAACTTTATCTGTCCAATGGAACTGTTCGAAATTATGTGACAAGTTTGATGACAAAACTTGGAGCTAATAATCGTACGGATGCATTGATTATAGCCCAGAAAGCCAATTGGATTTAGAAAACACTAGACAAAAACTGCAGTCGACTTGGATTCTGAGTATCCAAGCTTACTGCAGTTTTTAGTTGGTATTTTTTCTTTCAATGGTTAGGTTGATTTTGACGATGGGGTCTCCTTTTTTACGACCTTGCCACCAGCGGCGTAGGTGTAGGAAAGCTAGTGTTAGAAGGCAAGTTGGATAGAGAAAGATGCCGATAATGATAACGGATTTCGTTTGTTCGATGAAGTTGAGGATGAGGGTTTGGGTGGCCAGAAGTACACTATTGTCCTGGATATAGGATTTAATATCTCCAACCATGTTTTGGAGGTCTCCGAGTTTTTGGATGGGACTATTAGCAATGATGGCTTGAATATCTCTTGAAATTTTTTCAAAATCTAAAGCCATGAAATCTTGGTAATGATCTAGGAGGCCTGTAAAAGTGGACCAGCTGAGAAAGATGCTTAGACCAATGAGAGCTAGGGAACCCCAAAATAGGATCCGATAAGTATAGAAGAAAGCTCTCGAGTGAGTTTTGAAACTTCGAATCATAAGCCCATTGGCAATAAAAAATAGGAGTATCACGAGCACCAATAGAGTGATTCCTGTGATGAGAAGAGCTCCTGCGCGCTGCACCCAGTCCTGAATCAGCTGATCTTGTATAATTGCTAGCAGTGTCCAAGATTGAAAGTGAAAAAGTCCCTGAACTTGATTGTTCAAATAGTTGAATAAGAAAAGTGGGGTTAGGGTCATGCTGACGAGGTTTAAAATACTCCAATGGTAGGGGGTAATTGATTGGATTTTTTGATGGATATTCATGAAGAACCTTTCTAGTTGGTGGATCTTATGGCCAAGTGATTTTTGAAGATCAATGGGCGACAGAACTCATGGTATTGTAACACAAGTTCAGTAGGTGAACAAGAAAAACAGACCGGTTCCGATCTGTTTTTACTGTTCTACTTGATACGTCCTGGACGCTCTTTGTAACCATAGTAGGCGTCTTCAATGATTTCTTGCATATGATCAACTAAGGCCAAGCGAGGGTTGGCAGGAGTACATTGATCTTCGTAAGCTAGGAGAGCTAATTCACGGGAGTACTCTTTGAGTTCTTTTTCGTCAATGCCTTGAGCTTTGAGGTTCATCTCGATACCGATGCGTTCACCCAGGTCATAAACAGCTTGAGCATAAGCAGCTACAGCTTCTTCTGGAGTAGAGCATGGAAGTCCTAGCATCCGAGCGATGTCTTGGTATTTTTCATCGGCTTTGTAGTAGTTGTATTTAGGCCAAGTTGCTGTTTTGGATGGACGTGTGCCGTTATAGCGGATGACATATGGCAAGAGAATTGCATTCGTCCGGCCGTGAACGGTGTGGAAACGGCCACCAATCTTGTGGGCCATAGAGTGGGAAATACCGAGGAAGGCGTTGGCGAAGGCCATACCTGCAATGGTTGAAGCGTTATGCATTTTCTCACGGGATGCAAAGTCGGCATTTTTTACTGAACTTTCCAAATTTTCAAAGACTAGCTTAATAGCTTGGAGAGCTAATCCATCTGTATAGTCATTTGCTACAGTTGACACATAGGCTTCTGTTGCATGGGTTAAGACGTCCATACCTGTATCCGCCGTAACATGGGCTGGAACAGTCATAACCAAGGCTGGGTCAACGATAGCGACAGTTGGTGTGAGTGAGTAGTCTGCGATTGGGTATTTACGATTATTGGCTTTATCGGAGATAACCGCAAATGGAGTTACTTCAGACCCAGTACCAGAAGTGGTTGGGATGGCAATGAATTTTGTTTTCTTGCCGAGTTCAGGGAATTTGAAGGCCCGTTTGCGGATATCCATGAATTTCTGAACCAAGTCATGGAAGTCCACTTCAGGTTGCTCGTAGAAGAGCCACATAACTTTAGCCGCATCCATTGGAGAACCACCACCAAGAGCAATGATGGTATCTGGTTTGAAGCTACGCATCATTTCAGTTCCCTTATAGACTGTTGTGATGTCTGGATCTGGTTCAACATCCGCAAAGATTTGGTAAACGACGTTGTTGCGACGGAGGTGGAGTTGGTCCAGGATTCGATCTAAGAATCCGAGTTCAACCATTGAATGGTCAGTGACAATCATGACCCGTTCTACGTCACGGCATTTTTGGAGGTATTGGATGGAGTCACGTTCGAAGTATGTTTTTGAAGGAACTTTAAACCACTGCATATTATTTCTACGTCTTCCTACTTTTTTGATGTTCAAGAGATTGACAGCACTAACGTTGTCACCGATAGAATTGCGACCGTAGGATCCGCAACCGAGAGTGAGAGATGGTAGGAAGGAGTTGTAAACATCTCCGATTCCGCCAAAGGTAGATGGAGAATTCCAGATGACCCGAATGGCTTTGACCAATTGTCCAAACTCTTTAGCAAGATCTGCATCTTCAGTATGGATAGCAGCGGAGTGGCCTAGTCCATCGAATTCAACCATTTGACGGGCTTTTTCAAGACCATCTTCACGAGAGTCTGCTTTCAAGACAGCGATAACTGGAGACAGTTTTTCACGTGTAAGTGGCTCTTTTGGTCCAACGTGAGATACTTCAGCTGCTAAAATATTGGTTCCTTCTGGAACAGAGAAGCCTGCTTGTTCGGCAATCCAAGTCGCTGGTTTTCCAACGATAGCGGGATTCAATTTTGCAAGGGCACAGTTTTTACCATTTGCTTTAGCTCCGAAGCAGAATTCTTCCAGAAGTGCTTTTTCTTTTTTGTTTACAAAATAAGTATGATAGGATTTGAACTCGTCCACAAAATCATTGTAAACTTCTTTATCAATGATAACAGCTTGTTCAGACGCACAGACCATCCCATTATCGAAAGATTTAGACATGACAATGTCGTGAACAGCTTGGCGGATATTTGCGGATTTTTCAACATAAGCAGGTACATTTCCCGCACCAACTCCTAAGGCAGGTTTGCCACAAGAGTAGGCTGCACGAACCATGGCATTTCCCCCTGTAGCAAGGATTGTTGCGATTCCATCATGATTCATGAGAGCAGCTGTAGCTTCCATAGATGGTTGTTCAATCCATTGAATACAGTTCTCAGGAGCACCGGCTGCGATGGCTGCATCTCGAACAATGCGGGCAGCATGAGCAGATGATTCTTGAGCGGATGGGTGGAAAGCGAAGATAATTGGATTTCGAGTTTTTAAGGAAATTAAGGCCTTGAAGATGGCAGTTGAAGTAGGGTTAGTGGTTGGTGTGATTCCACAGATAACCCCAACTGGTTCGGCGATTAAAGTAAGGCCGGTAACATCGTCTTCCTCAATAACCCCAACTGTTTTGGTGTGGCGCATATTGTTAACCACATGCTCGCAGGCAAAGAGATTTTTAGTAGCCTTGTCTTCAAAGACGCCACGGCCAGTTTCCTCATAGGCATGCATAGCTAGGATTCCGTGTGCATCTAGGGCCGCAACAGAGGCTTTGGCCACAATGTAGTCCACTTCTTCCTGATTGAGTTTGCGCATTTCCTCAAGAGCAATCAATCCCTTAGTAACCAAGGCATCAACATGGACTTGAGCCAATTTTTCTTTTTCTTCTTTTGTGACAGTTTTCTCAGTCATACTTTTCTCCTGACATTTGTTAATCTTTTCACATTTCATATTATAACGAATTCGTTTTCATTTGTAAAGTTTTTCACAATATTTTTTTGAAAAAATTTTGAAATAGGCTGGAACAGGGAAATTTTGCTAAAATAGAAGAAAAAGGGGGTAGCATGACAGCAATTCGACAAGTAGAAAAAATGACAGCAGAGGATTTTCCAGCCTTAACCGTGGTTGCTGGAGAAGATGTGGGGCAGTTTTCCTTATTAAAGGAAGAGGTGCTTCGTAAAATCGGCTTTGATCCAGCTGATTTAAGTATGAGTCGTTTGGATATGCGGGAAACTCCTTATCCACAAGTACAAGAAGAATTGGAGAGTCTGCCTTTTTTTGCGGAAAGTAAGTGGGTGGTTTTAGATTCATTTTTGGATTTGACAACAGGACGGAAGCGTTATTTATCAGATGAAGAACTGAAACAGTTTGAAGATTATGTACAGAATCCGAGTTCTGATACCAAGGTCATTATTTTTGCAGAAGGAAAGTTGGACGGGAAGCGCCGTTTGGTTAAGCTGCTCAAACGCCAAGCGCTATTATTAGAAACCAAGGAGCTCAAAGAAAAAGAGTTTCGTTCTTTTTTACAGGAAGAGTTAGGAATGAGAGGTTGGAAGCTAGGTGCAGATTTACAGGATGTTTTACTGGAGAAATCGATGCTTAATGTCAGCCTGCTTCGTCAAAATTTAGCTTTTCTAGAAGACTACAGTAGCTTGGATTCTTTGACGGTTGAAGGCTTGCGCCAGCTGCTTCCGAAAACGCTGCAGGATAATTTGTTTGACTTATCTAGCCTCCTCCTTCAAGGAAAGTTGGAGGCAGCTAGATCTTTGATGGCGGATTTGCGTCTTCAGGGTAAAGATGATATTCAAGTTCTTGCACTGTTAATCAGCCATTTTCGTCTCTTTCTCTATGTGCGGTTCCTTGGCCCTTCTACTGAAGCAAACTTGGTGGCTGAATTGAAAAATCTAACAGGTACTAACTACAATCCTTACCGAGTTCGATTTGCCCAAAGAGATAGTCGAGCGCTCTCAACCAGTTATTTGCGAACTATCTATGAAAAAATGATTCAAACGGATTATGATATGAAAACAGGACTCTATGACAAGGCCTATTTGATGGATCTTTTGATGATTGAGATGGTGCAAGGCCTCAAGCAGAAAAATTGAAATGACAGCGCTTTTGCAGTATGATGGAAGAAGGAAAAAAGAAAGAGGTGGATTATGACTTATACAGTCCCTGAATTGCCATACGCCTATGATGCGTTAGCTCCACATATCGATGAGGAAACGATGCATTTGCATCACGATAAGCACCACCAAGCTTATGTGAACAATTTGAATGCAGCTTTGGAAAAACATCCTGAAGTGACAGCAGATATTCTTGCTTTGTTGAAAGATGTCGATTCTATCCCTGGTGATATCCGTCAGGCAGTTATTAATAATGGTGGTGGTCATGTCAACCACTCACTTTTCTGGGAAATGATGACACCAGAGGAAACAGCACCATCTGCTGAATTAGCAGCAGACATTGAAGCAACCTTTGGTTCTATGGATGCTTTCAAAGAAGCCTTTGCTGCTGCCGCAGCAACCCGCTTTGGTTCAGGCTGGGCATGGTTGGTTCTTAATGCGGAAGGTAAATTGGAAGTTGTTTCGACAGCTAACCAAGATAACCCAGTATCCAATGGTCAAGAACCACTTCTAGGCTTAGACGTTTGGGAGCATGCTTATTATGTAAGCTACCGTAACCTTCGTCCAGACTACATCAAGGCTTTCTGGAATGTGGTTAACTGGAATAAAGTCTCAGAGCTCTACGCAGCTGCAAAATAATAGGAAAAAATTTGGGTTCTATAATAAGTTGTGTGGAAAGCTTGCGCTCCATGCAACTTTTTTGTAATTTCCAATGCAAAAAAAAGCAATTCCTAGTAAACTGATAAGTGGAAAAACATCAGAATAGGAATTGCTTCATAT
>NZ_SPPZ01000054.1 GCF_004570525.1 Streptococcus sp. WM07
CGATAGGATGTTTCTTTTAGAAAGACAGTGGGAGGAGCTAGAACCAGAAATCAGACATCAAAAACGACAAGAAGAGCTCCGTCCCTTGATGGAAGAATTCTTTGATTGGTGTCGGGAGCAGTATGTCTTACCAGAGTCTAAGTTAGGCCGTGCTCTTAAATACAGTTTGGATTATGAGTCCACATTCAAGACTGTATTGGAAGATGGACGTCTAGTTCTCTCTAATAATCTGGCTGAGAGGGCTATTAAATCCTTGGTTATGGGACGTAAGAATTGGCTATTCTCCCAAAGTTTAGAGGGAGCAGAGTCAAGTGCTATTATCATGACCCTGCTTGAGACAGCCAAAGTCCATCAACTTGATAGTGAAAAATATATAGCTTATCTTCTAGAACATTTGCCAAACGAGGAGACTCTCGTAAAAAAAGAGGTTCGAGAGGCTTATTTACCATGGGCTCCAAAAATCCAAGAGAATTGTAGATAAAGAAAACTCCAAGATTAAAAGCAATCTGCTTATAATCTTGGAGTTTTGTCAATATACTCTGTTATTGGGCGCTTACATTAAATCTTTCAGATTTAGGAGGTCAAAAAGTACTTTAAAGAGAAGTAATCCTCCGTAATTCGTTAGATTTCCACCATCAAAAGAAAAAGTGTTGTTTTTAGAATTGTAATTTGTTAGACTGAACATATGGGTTTCCTTTCTATTTTGATATGGTTTGCGCTTATATCATAAAGGGGAAATCCTTTTTTGTCCAGTCAAAAGTCTCACCTAATGGGTGAAAATCAAAAACTTCCAGAAACCATGATGTATCAGCGATTCTGGAAGTTTTTTAGTTATGTATGAATAATTTGGGAGAAAATAAAAAAAGAGACCTAACGAAAAATATTTTCGCTGGTCTCATTTTTTAAAATTCAACAAAACGTCCTAGAACGTGCACATTATCTGCGATCGTCACAAAAGCCTTAGGATCTGTTTCCCGCATAATCCACTTAAACTCATGGTATTCTGCCCGGGTAATGATTGATTGTAATGAGCACAGCCTTCCGCTCATGCTCATAGGCTCCCTCAGCATCATTCAAAATGGTCACTCCCCGCTCCAATTTCGCATGAATTTCCTTAATCACCCGCTCCGGACAACTGGTCACAATCATGGCCTGCATTTTTCTCTGCTTGGTAAAAACCAAATCGGTAACCCGTGTAGAAACAAAGAGAGTCACCAAAGAATAAAAGGCGTAGGTCCAACCAAAGGAAAGACCGGCTAAAAGAATAATTCCACCGTTCAAAGCCAGGGACAAGTTACCGACCTGCCGACCCGTCCGCTTGCGGATAGTCAGAATCAAGACATCCATCCCACCGCTGGAGATATTGGCCCGCAGGGCCAAACCAATTCCCAAGCCCATCAGAACACCTCCGAAAAGGGCATTGATAATAGGATCAGCGGTCAAGGTCAAATCTGGAATCCACTCCATAAACAGACTCGAAAAACTAACCGTTATGAAGGTAAGGATCGTAAACTTTTGACCAATCTGATACCAGGCTAGAATCATCAAAGGAATATTAATCGCATAGTAAATTAGGGATAACTGCAGATTAACTCCTAGATGATTGGCCAACTGAGCTTGAAGAATCTGTGCCAACCCTGTTGCCCCTGCAGAATAGACATGTCCGGGCTGATAAAAGAAGTTGATTGCAATAGCGGACAAGATTCCATATAAGACTGCTGCCGATAATTTCTCATCATACTTCTCACGCGAAATGTTCTGCAAGAGCTTGATAAAGTGGAAACGCCTCCCTAGTTCATCCAACCAAAACCGAAAAGCACGGTAATATTTATTCCTTTTCATCCCCTTGAACCCGTAGACTCAGTTCTTCCAATTGGCTCAAAGCCACCGGACTCGGTGCCTGAGTCATAGGGTCTGTGGCCTTGTTGTTTTTCGGAAAGGCAATAACTTCTCGAATATTATCTTGGCCAGCTAGAAGCATGACAAAACGATCCAAGCCGATTGCCAATCCTCCATGTGGAGGGAAGCCATAATCCATAGCTTCTAAGAGGAAACCAAACTGTTCCTCTGCTTCTTCTTGACTGAAGCCAAGAGCTTTAAACATCCGTTCTTGTAGCTCTCTCTGGTTAATCCGAAGACTTCCGCCACCCAATTCATAACCATTCAAGACAATATCATAAGCAATGGCTTTCACCTTGCTGAGATCACCCTCGAGTTCAGTTGCAGTATCCATTTGTGGTAGTGTGAATGGGTGGTGGGCACTCATATAGCGGCCTTCTTCCTCAGACCATTCAAACATCGGCCAGTCTACAACCCAGAGGAAATCAAATCGACTCTCGTCGATAAGTCCCAGCTCTTTTCCTAAGCGCACGCGCAGCGCCCCTAGAGTAGCATTCGCCACTTCCATTTCGTCCGCAACAAACAGAATCAAGTCCTGCTCACCTAAAGCAAGATGAGAAACTAATTTCTCTTCATGACTAACCAAGAATTTAGCAACCGGACCTGTAAGAGCACCATCCACATACTTGATCCATGCTAGACCCTTAGCACCATATTGCTTGGCAACTTCGGTCAATTTATCGATGTCTTTACGCGAATATTGATCAGCAGCTCCGCGTACAACAATGGCCTTAACAGCTGGAGCCTCTGCAAAGACCTTAAATTCAACGTCAGACACAAGCTCCGTTAAATCTTCCAGCAGCATCTCAAAACGAGTATCCGGCTTGTCCACACCGTATAGACGCATCGCTTCATCATATTTCATTCGTGGGAAAGGTAGGCTTACTTCAATGCCCATAGTATCTTTCATAACCTTGGCAATCATGCCTTCTACCAAATCCTGAATTTCTTGCTCAGATAGGAAGGAAGTTTCCAAATCTACCTGTGTAAACTCTGGCTGACGATCTCCGCGTAGATCCTCATCACGGAAACATTTCACGATTTGATAATAGCGGTCAAATCCAGCATTCATCAAGAGCTGCTTGGTGATTTGTGGACTTTGAGGCAAGGCATAGAAATGTCCCTCGTGCACCCGACTTGGAACCAAATAATCCCGAGCCCCTTCTGGAGTAGACTTAGCCAAGAAAGGGGTCTCCACATCGATAAACTCGTGCTCATCCAAGTAGTTCCGGATACTGTGGGTAACCTGTGCCCGAAGTTTAAAGTTGGCCAGCATCTCTGGACGACGCAAATCAAGGTAACGGTAACGCAAACGGGTATCATCATTTACCTCAATACCATCCTTGATCTCAAAAGGTGTTGTTTTAGCAGTATTCAAAATAGTCAACTGCTCCACCTGCATCTCCACCTGTCCTGTTGGCAACTGATCATTAGCCTGCTCACGCGCCAAGATTTCCCCAGTCACCTCAATCACATACTCAGACCGTAAACTTTCAGCCGCCTGCATCACAGATGCATCCACCAATTCTGGATTGATAACCAACTGCATCAATCCTTCCCGGTCCCGCAAGTCAATAAAGATCAAGCCTCCCAAGTCCCGACGACGACCAACCCAACCTTTTAAAGTTAGCGTCTGACCAATTTGCTCCGAGCGCACACGCCCCGCATACATCGAACGTTCCATCAACCTATTCCTCTTTCTCTGTTTGATTTATTTCATGTAAAGTTTGAATAACAGTGCCCGTTATAAAATGAGCTAATCCAGCCAAAAAGCCAAAAATTAGGGCCAAATGGCGGTAAAAAAAGTCATTCCGAACAAGGGCACACACACAGCCAATGACCAAAGCCACCACAACTGCCTGAATAACCACCCCTAAAAGCCTCTTTTGCATGTCCTTACTCATTTCCTAGTGCCATTACCTGAGCCAGAATCGCTGGTGCATTCTGCTCTAAGTCCCGCATGGATACTTCCAACTGTTCTCTCGTTTTATTATTCTTCAAGACAACAGAACCAGACTCCAACTCGGATCCCCCTAGAGTCAGCAAAACCTTAGCCTGGAATTGATCTGCAGCCTTAAACTGAGCCTTTAGCTTACGATTCAAATACTCTCGCTCCGCTGTCAAACCTTGGCGACGCAAGGACTGAACCAAAAGGGTCGCAGCTTCATTGACTTCAACACCTAAGGTAGCTACATATACGTCCAAGGCTGGCAAACCTGGAAGCTCAACTTCTTGCTCCTCCAATAAGAGCAATAAACGTTCGACTCCAAGACCGAAACCAAAGCCTGGTGTCTCTGGACCACCGAAGTAAGATACCAAACCGTCGTAACGACCACCCGCACAGACCGTCAAATCGGATCCATTGACTTCTGTAATAAATTCAAAAATCGTGTGATTGTAGTAATCTAAACCACGTACCATCCTCGAATCCATGACATAATCAATACCCAAAGCATCCAAGAGTTTCTGCACTTGATCCAAGTGTTCCTGACTCTCCGAATCTAAATAGTCCAAAATAGAAGGTGCCCCTTCTACAACCTCTTGGTCAGCTTCCTCTTTAGAATCCAATACTCGCAGTGGATTCTCTTCCAGACGTCGTTGGCTATCTGCCGATAACGATTCCTTATGCGGTAACAGATAATCAATTAAGGCCTGACGATAGGCTGCTCGAGACTCTGGAGTTCCCAAACTATTCAAGTGCAAGCGAATCCCCTGTAAACCAAGCTCTTGGAAGAAAGCTGCCGCCATCGCGATAACTTCCACATCGGTAGCAGGATTGCTAGACCCAAAAGCTTCAACCCCGATTTGGTGGAACTCCCGCAAACGACCCGCTTGCGGCCGCTCATAACGGAACATAGATCCCATGTAAAAAAGCTTTACTGGCTTTTGCACTTCGGGTGCAAACAGCTTATTCTCTACATAAGAACGTACAACTGGGGCAGTCCCTTCCGGTCTTAATGTAATGTGTCGATCTCCCTTATCGTAGAAATCATACATTTCTTTACTGACGATATCGGTAGTATCTCCAACAGACCGACTAATAACTTCATAGTGCTCAAAGAGTGGCGTTCGAATTTCTTCAAACCGGTAGCGTCCAAAGATTTCCCGAGCCCGGGCTTCCACAAATTGCCATTTTCGAGACTCGCCAGGCAGAATATCCTGTGTTCCTTTTGGTTTCTGTAGTTTCATAACGTTCCTTTTCCTTTTGTTACATTAGTACAATTTTAGCACAAATCCCCCCTCTACGAAAGTTCTATCCCCCACTTCATCATCTTACTTGAGAGTAGTCCAACGAGTTCCGCTTATCCTACTTTCAAGTAAATACAGCCGAACTATCAACTCTCTATACTCTTGAAATATTCGGATTATAGTTGGTTTATCACAGTCTTTCTGATACAATAAAAATATCAAACAATAGGAGATACCCATGGAAAAAAAGGCTGTTTATAAGTATATGTTAAGAGCTTCTCTTCTGCTAGCACCATTTGTCTTATCGACTACACTAGCTCAGGAGCATGTCTCGGCTGATGGTTTAACCCCTACAACTGAAACTCTACAAACGGATACCAATCAACCGAACAGCAATCGTTCGGATTTATCAGAAACTCCAACGGAATCAATCGAAGCTCCCATTGCAGATCAGCCGCTCGAGGCAGTTGCAATCGACTCTAACACCTCAACGACTTCCCTAGAACAAGCACGGGAGAGTGAAAAAGGGCAGACCCTCACGGTCGCTGGTAAAGTCATCAGTAAAGTCAACGCTTGGGGTGGAAATGGCTTCTACATCCAAGATACCGCTGGCGATGGCCTCTACGTTTATCCCGGCAAAAAGCAAGATGTAACCATGGGAGACACCGTCCAATTAGAGGGGACCTTGGGCGACTTCAATGGTGAACTGCAACTAACCAAGGTGGCTAATCTTACCAAAGTCGCTGACATCCCTGTTCCTGAACCAACTGTCACAACGGTTGAAGGCTTAACTGATAAACTCCAGTCTACTCTCGTAACCTTAAAAAATGTGACAGTTGGTTCCATCTCTAGCGATAAAAATGGAACATCAACTTTTAACATCAGCGACCTCAATGGCCAAACCGTTGCCGTCCGTGTGGATAGCCGTACAGGTATTACCAATGCCATTTTAACCAATCTGATTTCAGAAAATGACACCATCAACATCACTGCCATTTTATCCACATATAGAGGTAAAAACCAATTAAAACCATTCTTGGAAAATCAATTCGAAGTGGTTAAAAAAGGGACAGCACTCCCTCCAACAGAAAAAAGTATCTCCATCGGAGAAATCCAGGGAGAAAGTCACACATCCCCTCTCGAAAATCAAACAGTGACTGTTAAAGATGTGGTCGTAACTTACGTTGCCAACAAGAATCATTTCTATGTACAGGATATCGTACCCGATGGCAATCCTAAAACATCCGATGGAATCAACGTTTTCCTAACAAACCATCAAGTAGCTGTTGGAGATCGCGTAACCGTGACAGGAAAAGTGGTTGAATATCTTGGAGCTGGTTATAGCGAAAAAGCACAAACCGATTTGACCACCACCCAAATTGCAGCAACATCTGTTGTCAAAGAGGGTACAGCCACTGTACCTGCACCAATTCTTCTCGGCATTGATCGCATCGCCCCAACAAAAATTATTGAAGACGATGCTTTTTCATCATTTGATCCAGATACAGACGGCCTTGATTTTTGGGAATCACTAGAAGGAATGCTTGTCGGAATTGACAACGCTAAAGTGCTTGGTCCGCAATCCAACAAAGAAATCTATGTCGTTCCAGGGAATTATACTGGACCGATGAACAAGGTCGGAGGTCTGACCTTAGAAGCAGACAATACCCATCCCGAGAAAATTGCGGTACTGTTTGATAAAAATCTAGTCACCAAAACAGGTGACTCCTTCCAAGGACGCATTTACGGTCCAATCTCCTACGGTTATACCAATTATAAATTACTAGCTACCGTTGCCAATTCCCCAGCGGTCACAGATGGTGGTATAAAACCTGAAGTTACAACGATTATCAAAGATCCAAATAAGCTCACCATCGCCTCTTATAATATTGAAAATTTCTCAGCCAATAACAAAACAACCAACAATGCCAAAGTCAAACGCATTGCTAAATCTTTTGTCCACGACTTAAACTCTCCAGACATCATTACCCTTATTGAGGTTCAAGACAACAATGGTACGACCGATGATGGTACAGTTGATGCTAGCCAAAGTGCTCGTCGCTTAATTGAAGCCATCAAAGCCGAAGGAGGACCGACTTATCAATACATTGACATTGAACCCGAAAACAACATGGATGGCGGTGCTCCTGGATCCAATATCCGCACAGGATTCCTTTACAATTCTGAACGCGTATCTTTATCGGATAAACCAAAAGGAGATGCCACAACGCCCGCAGCTTGGGAAAACGGAGAATTAAAACACAGTATTGCCCGCATCGATCCAACCAATGCAGCCTGGAAAAACTCCCGTAAACCAATCATTGCAGAATTTCAATTTAACGATCAAAAGATCAATGTAGTTGCCGTTCACTTAAATTCAAAACGTGGAGATAATGGACTATTCGGAAAAGTTCAACCAGTCAGCTTTAAATCCGAAACACAACGCCACCAAATGGCTAACATCATCCATCAATTCATCTCCGAGGGAATGAAGCAAAATGCCGATTTAAACGTTGCTATGCTCGGAGACTATAATGACTACGAATTCACCAAAACGCTAGACATCATCTCTGGAGACATCATGTCCAATTTGGTCAGTCGCCATGATCTAGCCGATCGCTTCTCCTACTTCTATCAAGGAAACAACCAATCCCTTGATAATATCGTCATCTCCAACAATCTCCTCGACCGTTACGAGTTTGACATGGTACACGTAAACTCCATCTTTATGACCAACCACGGCAGAGCCTCTGACCATGATCCACTATTACTACAACTGGATCTCCGGAAAAAACAACATGGGGATGGTATAAAGACAGAACTAAAACCTGAGTTCGACCTAGAAAAACTTAAACTTCACAAACATGGGGATGGTATAAAAACCGAACTAAAACCTGAGTTTGACCTAGAAAAACTTAAACTTCACAAACATGGGGATGGTATAAAGACAGAACTGAAACCTGAGTTCGACCTAGAAAAACTTAAACTTCACAAACATGGAGATGGTATAAAAACCGAACTGAAACCTGAGTTCGACCTAGAAAAACTTAAACTTCACAAACATGGGGATGGTATAAAAACCGAACTAAAACCTGAGTTCGACCTAGAAAAACTTAAACTTCACAAACATGGGGATGGTATAAAAACCGAACTAAAACCTGAGTTTGACCTAGAAAAACTTAAACTTCACAAACATGGGGATGGTATAAAAACCGAACTAAAACCTGAGTTCGACCTAGAAAAACTTAAACTTCACAAACATGGAGATGGTATAAAAACCGAACTGAAACCTGAGTTCGACCTAGAGAAACTTAAACTTCACAAACATGGGGATGGTATAAAGACAGAACTAAAACCTGAGTTCGACCTAGAAAAACTTAAACTTCACAAACATGGGGATGGTATAAAAACCGAACTGAAACCTGAGTTCGACCTAGAAAAACTTAAACTTCACAAACATGGGGATGGTATAAAGACAGAACTAAAACCTGAATTCGACCTAGAAAAACTTAAACTTCACAAACATGGGGATGGTATAAAGACAGAACTAAAACCTGAGTTTGACCTAGAAAAACTTAAACTTCACAAACATGGGGATGGTATAAAGACAGAACTAAAACCTGAGTTTGACCTAGAAAAACTCAAGCTTCAGCAACATGGGGATGGTATAAAGACAGAACTGAAGCCTGAGTTTGACCTAGAAAAACTTAAACTTCAGCAACATGGGGAAAGCATAAAGACAGAGCTGAAACCTGAGTTCGACCTAGAAAAACTTAAACTTCACAAACATGGGGAAGGCGTAAAGACAGAACTAAAACCTGAGTTCGACCTAGAAAAACTTAAACTTCACAAACATGGGGAAGGCATAAAGACAGAACTAAAACCTGAGTTCGATCTAGAAAAACTCAAAGAGAAACAACATGGAGATGGAACTACGGCTGAAAACAAGCCAGTTCTTGACCCAGAAAAACTCAAAGAGAAACAACATGGCGACGGAACTACGGCTGAAAACAAACCGGCTCTTGACCCAGAAAAACTCAAAGAGAAACAACATGGCGACGGAACTAAGACTGAAAACAAACCAGTTCTTGACCTAGAAAAGCTCAAAGAGAAACAAGAGGAAGTCAAAAAACCATCAGAGAAGATCACACCATTAAGTCATCAAAGCAACCGAAATACAACGGCACTAGCTTCACAATCTAAGAAGAATGAATCTTTCCAACCTAACCGCTTACCAAACACATCTGCTCAAGAATCAGCCGCTCTAACAGCAATGGGATTCGGTTTGTTGGTAACCCTTGGAGCCGTTAAAACC
This sequence comes from Streptococcus sp. WM07, assembly GCF_004570525.1. Taxonomy (GTDB): domain Bacteria; phylum Bacillota; class Bacilli; order Lactobacillales; family Streptococcaceae; genus Streptococcus. The sequence continues at coordinate 9,404 of NZ_SPPZ01000054.1, forward strand.
AAACGTCGCAAATCTTAATGCTAGGATCACTGACAAATCTTTTTTGAAAAAAGTTGTCAAGTAACTTTACTTTACAATTCATTTGTGTTATTCTTTTAAAGTTGACGAATCGTCAAAGAATATTCTATTGGAGGAAATAAAGAAATGGCAGTACCTGCACGTCGCACATCAAAAGCGAAGAAAAACAAACGTCGTACACACTACAAATTGACAGCACCATCTGTTCAATTCGATGCTACAACTGGTGACTACTCACGTTCACACCGTGTATCTCTTAAAGGATACTACAAAGGACGTAAAATCGCTAAAGCTCAAGCAGCTGAATAAGAATAGAAGGGAGCACTCATGCGCGTAAATATCACACTTGAACACAAAGAATCTGGTGAACGCTTGTACCTTACTTCTAAAAACAAACGCAACACACCAGACCGTCTTCAATTGAAAAAATACTCACCAAAATTGCGTAAACACGTAATCTTTACTGAGGTGAAATAGGGTATCAATACATGTCAATAGGTGCTGGAAAGCCTTATAAATCAAGCTTTCTGAAAACATGAATTTCACTACATTACATTGAGATTCAGTTTTATGGCAACCTTTTTCGAAATTCACTTGAAAGACAAGTCACAGATGAGAAGAAAAATCCTAGTTTCTACACTAGGATTTTTTGTTAATATCTACAAATAGAACTTGCACTACAGTTCAATAATAGATATAATAGAAAGGAAAAAGGATAGTTGCGTCAACAACTACCCTTAGTAGAACCGTTTAAGACGGTGGCTCGTTTTACAGATTAAATCCGTCTAACCTAGCCAAAGTGGGGACGGATTTATACTTAACAAAAAACAAAAATAGCTGTATACTATAAGGTATGAAAGTCGCACTAAATGAATATCAAATTAGCGAATTGAAGCAAGCCCTGAAAGATAAAAAGAATGCACAGCACCATAGGAAAATTCAAGCTCTCATTCTCTACTCTGAATGTCAGAATTTAACAGCAGTAGCTAAATCAGTAGGTTTTGTTCATCAAACTGTACGAAACTTATTGAACCGTTATCTAGAAGGAGGTTTAGAGGCACTCCTTA
>NZ_SPPZ01000055.1 GCF_004570525.1 Streptococcus sp. WM07
CTAGAGGCTTATTTACCATGGGCTCCAAAAATCCAAGAGAATTGTAGATAAAGAAAACTCCAAGATTAAAAGCAATCTGCTTATAATCTTGGAGTTTTGTCAATATACTCTGTTATTGGGCGCTTACGAAATTATCGGAAACTGTTGGGGAACTGTTGGGGAATTTAGAAAAAGAGTTGATTCTTAAACATTTTAATTGACAGCCAAAAAATATTTGTGTACACTAGTTGTAACAAAAAAAGTTACAGGAGATGTAAATGATGAAAATTGCTGTTCTTGCTGCAAATGGCCAAGCTGGTCAAGCGATTGTAAAAGAAGCTTTGGAGCGTGGTCACGATGTGACTGCAGTTGTTCGCTCAGAGAATAAAAGTCTTGCGAAGAATGTCTTAGCAAAAGATATTATGGATTTAGAAGCAACAGACTTAAAAGATTTTGATGTGGTGGTAACTGCTTTTGGTGTTTTCCAAGAAAATTTGCTTTACTTGCATACTGAAACCTTGCAACATCTTGCAGCTGTTTTGAAAGATTCAGATATTCCTTTCTATGTTGTCGGAGGCGCTGGTTCCCTTTATCTGACAGAAGTTGGAGGTGTAACTTTATCAGAAGATCCAAACTTCCCAGAAGAATACCGTCCACTTGCGACAGCTATGAAAGAAGGCTTGGATTTCTTGCGTAAGAGTACAGGACTTGCGTGGACTTATCTCAGTCCAGCAGCTGATTTTGATGCACAAGCTCCAGCCAAAGGTGAATATGTCCTTGAGGGAGAAATCTTTACAACTGATGTAGATGGCATCAGCAAGATTTCCTATGCGGATTATGCTAAAGCCATGGTTGACTTGATGGAAGAAGGGGGACACGCAGGTACCCGTCTGTCTGTTCGCTGGTAATAAAATACCAAAACCGCTTGAGTTCTTATGGCTTCAAGCGGTTTTGGTATTCTTCAATAATGGATTCTTTTTTTGCTTTGCTGAGTTTTTTGAATTGGGCTTCGGCTTTAAGGGCCTGGCTTTTGTCAGGGTAGGTTTGGGTATAGACTAGGGTTACCGGGCCTTTGGCACGGGTATATTTAGCCCCTTTGCCGTCGTTATGTTGTTTGATTCGCCGTTCCAGATTATTGGTGTAACCGGTGTAGAGGCTGTTATCTCGGCAACGTACGACATAGATGCAGTCCTTATTGGCGTCCATAAATCTCTTGAATCTCCGGACGATAGGATCCGTCTTCCTCATGAATATAGAGAGGCGGGAAGATTTTTAGCCCATCCGTTGAGCCATCTTTAATCGCCTCAATTAAGATCATGTTGGCCTCACGGTTTTCTTTAGGGTAAATAAATTGAAGGCGTTTAGGTGCTAATTTAAAAGCCTGCAGTGTATTTAAAATGTCTAGTAAGCGATCTGGGCGGTGAACCATTGCCAATCTACCATTGGATTTGAGAATTTTTTGGGCGACACGACAAATCTCTTCCAAGTTTGTCGTAATTTCATGCCGAGCCAAGATGTAATGTGGACTGAGGTTCTTGTTAGAAGTTTCACTGGCTTTGAAATAGGGCGGGTTACAGAGGATTAAGTCCACCTGACTAGGAGGAAGTTCTTGAGGTAGTTCTTTTAAATCCATATTCCAAACTTGAACCTGCTGGTTCAAGTTATTTAAGGCTACAGAACGTTGGGACATATCTGCTAAGCGCTCCTGGATTTCTACTAAAAGAATGTCTGCCTCGGTATGTTGACTAGCAAAGAGACCGACAGCTCCATTTCCAGCACAGAGATCGACAATTTTACCCTTTTTAGGGAGTTTGGGAAAACGAGACAGAAGAACACTGTCAATCGAATAAGAAAAAACTTCTCGATTTTGGATAATTTTTACCGGGCTCGTGAACAACTGATCTAGCCGTTCTCCGGGATACAATTCAATTTCACTCATAAAACCATTATAGCATTTTGCCCCAAAATAAGGACAGCTCTGACAAAGGCTGTCCTATTTTAAAAGTGAATTGTTTTATCTAGAGACAAGTTTTTTTCATGATGGTTGACTTCTTCATTCAGTTTTTCTTTGAAAATTGTTGATCATAGATGTAAAATAAAGACGAGAAGAAAAGTAGAGGTCGAATGACCGTTTTTCAGTTTTGATATCTTGAACGATTCAATAGTTTATAGCGTTTGGAAGACGCCCTCCGGTGAATTTGGACTCTGGAGGTTGCATAAAGGAGGTCAAGATGACACTTGCTGAAAAACAATCTGAAATAAATGGAGGATGTTTTCTAGAATCAGAGAGCAAAGAGGATTCAAATAAGAATAGGAGATTGCGAAGTATGACCCTACAAGATGGTTATTCTAAATCAGAAATTGATTTAAAACTGGATAAAATCGAATCGGATATGCACCATGGATTTGAGAATGTAAAGTTACGCTTCCAACACTTGGAGACAGAAATAGATAGACGCTTTCAACAAGTTGATGAGCGTTTTAAACAAGTTGATGAACGCTTTAATCAAATGGAAAATCGTTTTAATCAATTCCAAGAGCAAATGGTAACGATGATTGGACAATTAGATCAAAGCTGGGATATCAAGTTGGAAAATTATTTTTACAAACAAGAGGTAGAAAGAAGAAAGGAGAGGCGTATCTTCCTTCGATGGTTGATTGGATTTGGCTTAATGTTGCTCATTTCGGTCCTTTCAAATTTTATCTCGTTTTATTTTAAGTGATCCCTATATAATAGTGAGGAGAATACATAAAAGTGAACCCAAGAAGACTCTCGGGTTCACTTTTTATAGTCTAAATCTCTTGATACTCAACTTCTAGTGCTCGTTGAACGGCTGGTCGCTGGGCGATTTTTTGAGTCCAAGCTTGGAGATTTTTGTATTCTTGGACATTTAGGAAAATGCCTGCCTTATCCCAAATCTTATCTTGTGCTAGACGACCATACCAAGACCAGATAGCTATATCTGCAATGGTATAAGTATCACCTGCAATATAGGGTTTGTTGGCCAATTCTTTGTCTAGAAGGTCTAGCTGGCGTTTAGCTTCCATAGCAAAACGGTTAATCGCGTATTCAATCTTCTCAGATGCGTAGTGGAAGAAATGACCGAATCCACCCCCCAAGAAGGGAGCAGCACCGGCTTGCCAGAAGAGCCAGTTGAGGACTTCGTTGCGCTCAACAGGATTACTTGGGAGAAAATGATTAAATTTTTCGGCTAGATAAAGAAGGATATTCGCAGATTCAAAAATTCGAACGGATGTTTCACCAGAAATATCAAGAAGCGCAGGAATTTTAGAATTTGGGTTGATGGCGACGAAGTCGGAGCCGAATTGATCTCCATCTCCAATCTTAATGCGAAAAGCATCATAGTCGGCCTGATGAATGCCAAGTTCTCGTAATTCTTCCAATAGAATAAGCGGCTTGAGTCCATTCGGAGTTGAGAGGGAGTAGAGCTGGAAAGGTTTATCCCCTTGTGGCAATGTTTGCTCAAAGCGACTACCAGCAGTTGGCTGATTGAGGCTTCCCCAGGCTCCACCCATGTGTGTAGGATTTTCCCAGATCTTTGGTAATTGGTATTCTGACATAGTTCTCTCCTGTCTAGTTTCTAACGTTATCCTAGCAGATTCAACTAAGTTTTTCAAGTTTTCGCTACAGGCAAAAAAGCTGAGACAACTGTCTCAGCTTAAGTCTTGTCTCTTCATCTAGGCTGTCGCCATCATCTCTTTGGGATAATAACGCTTGGAGAAAAGAATGAAGATAAGGGTAAAGATGGTTGCAAGGACCAGGTAGACTGGCCAAGTATTGGCTGTCAGAGTACCGATATGTAAGAGTCCTTTGAGGAAGTAGGCAGAAAGGAAGAATCCTCCTACTGACCAGAGTATTAAGCCCACGCGCCATAGGTTAAGAGGAAGGCAGGCTCTGATAACCGCTAGGAATGAAATAGTTCCGAGTAGATAGTAGGAAAGGGTTCCGATTTCCATACTAGACCAACCAGCGATGCTTCCATAAATCTGACTAAAGAGTACAGAGATAATAATCATCAAAGCATTTGGAAGAGCTAGGAACATAGACTTCTTGAGGAAGTGAGGCTCTACCGGTTTGATGTTGCGTTCGAAAGTCAAAACAAATGGTGGGAAACCTTCAACGAATTGATCGACCAAGGTAATTTGGATTGGGATAAATGGGAAAATCATAATCCAATCTGCCTGGAAGAAAAGGACAGTGGCCATACAGATGATACTTAGGATAAAGGAGTAGATTGTTTTAATAAAGAAGATAGGTGCAATCTTACCAATATTATTAACAACTCGGCGTCCTTCAAAGAGGATTTCTGGTACATCGTTGAAGTCTGAATTGAGTAAGACTAAATTAGCAATTTGGCGGGTAGCTGGATCACCTTCCGCCATAACAATGGACACATCAGCCTCACGTAGGGCTAGAATATCGTTAACACCATCACCCGTCATAGCAGTAGTGTGTCCTGCTGCCTTGAGAGTTTGGATGATAAGGCGTTTTTGATGAGGGGAGACACGACCAAAGATTGCTGTAGTTGCTACAGCTGCTTCTAATTCTTCATCTGTGACTTTCGAACAGTCTAGGTACTGGTCGTAGTTATGGAAACCAGCCTTGGCAGCAACATTTGAAACAGTGACGGGATTATCTCCAGAAATGATTTTAAGATCAACATTTTGAGAGCGAAGGTATTCCAAGGTTTCAGTAGCCCCTTCACGAACTGGATCGGAGATTTCCAAGATAGTTAAAGCCTCTAGGTTATCTGGTAGGGAAGGTTGTTCCAGATTAAGAGAATCGGGACTCCAGGCAAAAGCAAGGACTCGGGATCCACGTTCTTGAGCAGCTTGGATAAACTCAGTTGTATTAGCTACCAAAAAATCTGTTGCCCCAAGATAGAAACTTCCCTTGTTTTCAAACTGAACGGCTCCCCATTTTCGATCACTGGAGAAAGGAATCGTAGCGATAGGCATCACCTTTTTTTCTGGTTGGGTTATGTAGTGACGAATAGCCCGCGCTGTTGGGTTTTTATCTTCAGAATGGTTCATATAATGGGCCAAATTTTCCAAGATGTCTTCCTTGGATAAATCTGAGGAAAGGACTTCTAAATCTTCGACAGTCATTTTTCCTTCAGTAATGGTTCCCGTTTTATCCAAACAGAGGGTATCAACCCGAGCCAAGGTTTCGACCGAGTACATTTCCTGAACCAAAACCTTTCGCATTCCCAGCTTGATAACAGCTGTTAGTAGGGAGGTGATGGTTAAGAGGGCAATCCCTTTTGGCAACATACCTAAGAGAGCTGTGGAGGTGTTAACCACTGAATCTTTTAGCGGCAACATCTTCATCACAAAGGCCTCAAAGAAGAGGATTAGACCAAAGGGGATGATAATTTTTCCAGTAAAGTTGGCGATTTTATTTAACTCAGAGAGAATCTTAGAGTTAATGGGTTTAACGACCTTGGCTTCGGTCATCAACTTAGCAGCATAGTTCTCGGCACCGACCCGAATAATCTGAGCTTGCACCTGACCGGATGCTAAGAAGGAACCTGAGAGCAACTCATCGTTGGTATTTTTGGGAACTAGGTCACTTTCTCCGGTTAACATGGCTTCATTGGCTTCTGCCATGCCTGAGAGAACTTTTGCATCACTAGGAACTTGCTCACCAGCAGCGAGTAAAATCACGTCGTCTAGCACGAGTTCTTCAGAATCCACTGCGACTAATTGGCCATCACGGTAAACCTGAACTTGCTCCTTGTTCAGTAGATTGAGCTTGTCAATCATATGCTTGGCCCGAAGTTCGGTCACAATTCCGGAAAAGGCGTTAAAGCAGATAACCGCAAAAAAGACAAGGTTGGACCAGGCCTGAACTAACATCAAAGCGATTGCAATCGCAAAGTTGAGGGCATTAAAAAGGGTGAAGACATTTCGCTTCACGATATCCCAGGTGCTGGTCGAAGCATCGGCATTAAACTGGTTGACCTCTTTACGCGCAAGGCGCTTGTCAACCTGGGCCTGTGTCAGCCCAATCAATTGTTCTTTCTTATCCATACCTCCTATCTTATCAGATTTGTTTTAAAAATACTATTTGCGTGCTGAAAAAGCTTGGGGTATAATGTCAAAAAAGGAGAGAATATGTTTTATACTTATCTGAGAAGTCTGGTAGCCCTCTTGTTATGGGCTGTGAACGGACCAACTCGTTATGAAAATCTTGATAAATTACCAGATCCAGAGAGTAACTATGTCCTAGTTGCTCCACACAAAACCATCTGGGATCCCGTCTACTTAGCTTTTGCAGCTAGACCTAAACGCTTTATTATTATGGCTAAGCAAGAGTTATTCCAAAATCGTATTCTAGGGTGGTGGATTCGTATGTGTGGAGCCTTCCCAGTTGATCGGGAGAATCCTAGTCAAGAAGTTCTGAAATACCCTGTACGCATGCTGCGTAAAAGCCAGTTTTCCCTCATGCTCTTTCCATCTGGAACTCGTCACTCGTCAGAGTTGAAAGGGGGAGTAGCTGTTATTGCGAAAACTGCCAAAGTGCCTATTGTACCTGCATTTTACCAAGGTCCAACAACAATTGGAGGTCTTTTGAAAGGCCAACCGGTTAGCATCCGAATTGGGGATAGTCTCGATATTAGTGACATCAAGCGCCTCAACAGCGAAGGGCTTGCAGAAGTTTCTGCCCGTGTTCAGAGCTCCTTTGATCAGCTGGAGGCGGATATCCAACCACAAGGACGTAATCTCTTGACTTGGTTGCTCTTACCTATTCGACTTGTGGTTTTACTCTTTGTACTGGTCTTGATTCTTTTTACCGTCCTCTTTAGCTGGATTGCCTCTTTTATTTATCAACCGAATATTGATGTGAAATAGTTTTTTCTTTTTTCTCCGAATAAAAAAGTAGGAGGAACGCCTATGCACAATTGGAAAGAACTGATTCGCCAAAATGCTTTGCCACTGCTCCTGGTCCTTGGAGTAGTGGCTTTTTTCATCTATAAACAAGTTTCATCCCAGCCCCAGACTCAAGTCCAGCCTCTATCTGTGCCGAAAACGAGTCAGCCATTGTCAAGCAAGGGGGAGCAATCTCTAGAAACGGATCCGAGTAAAATTACGGTGGATGTCAAGGGGGCGGTGCGCAATCCTGGTGTCTATGAGCTAGCAAGTCCAGCGAGAGCTCAAACAGCCATTCAAAAAGCTGGCGGTTTGACGTCTGATGCCGATCCGAATGGCCTTAACTTGGCTCAGCTATTAAAGGACGAAGCAGTCATCTATGTTCCTCAACAAGGCGAGGTTCCTGCTATAGCGTCGGTAGCACCAGGAGGAGGCAATGTAACTGGTTCATCTAATGCTGGAAAGATTGCTCTTAATCAGGCAACTGCAGAAGACTTACAAAAAATTCCTGGCATTGGTAAGAAACGAGCCGAGGATATTTTGGCCTTTCGTGAACAAAATGGTGGATTCCAATCTATCGATGATCTTAAAAAGGTATCGGGGATTGGTGAGAAGACTCTGGAAAAAATTAGAGACCATGTACAGGTGGATTAGGGGAGAGTAACTGTTATGAAACAGTTTTTTCAAAGTGTTTGTCGGAGGATTTCGCTTTCCCATTTGGCTTTTCTGACAGGTTTATCGTATTTTACTTGGGTCAGTTTTCATCCCCTTCTTCTCATTTTATGGCTCCTATCGATGTACTGCCTTTATCGGAATCAAGGGAAGGAGGTCTTTGGGATGACAATCATAATACTACTGGTATTGATTGGTAGTTGGCAATTGCGTCAGAATGCCGAAACAGAAAAGGCATCCGAGGAGCTAGAAGCTCCTAGTCAGGTTTTTCTTAAGCCAGACAGTTTGATTTATGAGGAGGATAGTCTCAAAGGCATTGCACAGTGGGAAGGGCATACCTATCGTTTTAGTTATAAAATGACTGAGGGAGAAGATTTACGTTATTTACGTAGGAGAAAGCATCTTCCATGCCTAATGCTCGAAGGAGAGTTAGGAGAAGCGCGTGAACAGGAGAATTTTGGAGGTTTTGATTATCGAGCCTATCTAGTAAATCAAGGGATTTATCACACTTTGAAGATTCAAAAGATAAAACGAATAATCTGGCAAGAGTCTTGGAATCTGGTAGACAAGTTATCTGTCTGGCGTGCTGGCTGTATTGATTGGATTGAATCCACTTATCCTCCCGACCTAGCATCCTATATGACGGGGTTATTACTCGGATATTTACCAGCTAGTTTCGCAGAACGTGGCCATGTTTATCGACAACTCGGAATCTTTCATCTTTTTGCCCTGTCAGGCATGCAGGTTGCTTTTTTTACAAAACTTTACCGACGTATCTTGGCAGGTTTTGGACTAACCAAGGAAAGCCTTAATCAACTTCAATGGTTCTTCTCCATTATTTATGCTGGTCTTACTGGCTGGACTCCTTCTGTATTGAGGGCTTTAGTCCAACAACAATTGGGCCTTCTAGGCCTACGAGGAATGCAGCAGTTTTGGGTTCTTTTATTGCTTCTTGCCGCATTAACTCCTCAGTATTTTCGAGATATGGGAGCCATATTGTCCTTGGCTTTTGCCTTTATACTACAAGTCTTAGCCCAGGATAGGAAGCGATTAGAGAGTTGGAAGCAAGCTCTTGTAGTAGCCTTAGCAAGCTTGCCTATTCTGTGTCTCTTTTTTAGTGAGTATCAGCCACTTGGAATTTTCTTTACGGTCCTCTTATCCTTTCTTTTTGACCGTATTCTTCTACCGCTTTTCTTAGCTTTGCTTTTGTTAGCTCCCTGGACAAAAGGGGAAGTGGTGAATAATTTGTTACAGGGTTTGGATTGGTGTTTGCAAAAAGCGCAGAGCTATTTACCAGGACCCCTTATTTTGGGGCAACCGTCTTTTCTGATTTTCTTGGGCTTATTAGTTTGTTTAGCATTTATGTGGGATTCTCGCTCCAGTAAAAGACGTACTCGCCTTTGGTTTTCTATCTTTCTAATAGGACTTGTGTTAACCAAATTTCCCTTCGTGAATGAAATTACTCTGGTCAATATTGGTCAAGGAGACAGTATCTTTCTCAGAGATTGGCAGGGGCGTCATGCTCTTATTGATGTTGGAGGGAAGGTTAGCTTTGGGCCCAAGCCCAAACATGCTATAAAAGCCAATGCCGAGTATAGTTTGATTCCGTATCTAAAGTCTAGAGGTATCGACCATCTTGAACATGTTTTCCTAACCCATCCCGATGCTGATCATGTTGGTGACCTTTTGGTAGTGGATCAGGAAATCCCGATTTCCAATCTTTATATTAGTCCTGGAAGTCTTCACAAGGCAGGTTTTTTAGACAAATTACAAGCTACCCAAGCGCAGATTCATCTAGTTGAACCTGGGCAGACCTGGCCTATTTTTGATAGTCAACTGCAAGCTCTTTACCCACTAGAAGAAGGTCAAGGAGATAATAATGATTCGCTTGTCTTGTACGGCCAATTTTATCAAGTCCGTTTTTTGTTCACCGGTGACTTAGAGCAGGAGGGAGAAGAGATTCTTATGAAAAACTATCCAGACTTATCTGTTGATGTTTTGAAATTAGGGCATCATGGCAGTAAGGGCTCTTCGACACCGGCATTCTTGGACTACCTCCATCCGAGCCTAGCCCTAATTTCAGCCGGTAAAGACAATCGCTACCACCACCCTCATGAAGAAACCCTGGAGCGACTAGGAGAACGAGGCATCTCTTGGCATCGAACTGACCAAGAAGGTGCCATCCGACTTTATGGCTGGTGGGATTGGAAACTAGAAACCGTCCGTAAGCTTGAGGAAGAGCGAAGATTGGTGGCCTTTAATCGCTGGAGAAAATCCTAGTGGTCAATTACAAAAACCATTTTCCTTTTTCTTGAGTGTCACTAACAAAGGAGGTATAACGGTGTCATATCCGCAAAGTGAGGGAATCTTGAAAGACAGCGACTGGCTCTTGCCCAACAGTATTACCAAGAATTACGCAATTCGAATAGAGCAAATATTATTCACCCCAAATTATTCATACATAACTAAAAAAACTTCCAGAATCGCTGATACATCATGGTTTCTGGAAGTTTTTGATTTTCACCCATTAGGTGAGACTTTTGACTGGACAAAAAAGGATTTCCCCTTTATGATATAAGCGCAAACCAAATCAAAATAGAAAGGAAACCCATATGCTCAGTCTAACAAATTACAATTCTAAAAACAACACTTTTTCTTTTGATGGTGGAAATCTAACGAATTACGGAGGATTACTTCTCTTTAAAGTACTTTTTGACCTCCTAAATCTGAAAGATTTAATTAGACTTCCTGCGAAACGTTTATAGCCTTTCAAAATTGATAATACTAGCAATCAAGTTCATTCTTAAACCAAATCGTTTCTTACGATTGCGGTAAGTTGTTGAAAAGATGTTAAACACTTTGAACTTTGCAAAAATATTCTCAACCTTAATTCTCCGTGAAGATAAGTCTCGA
>NZ_SPPZ01000056.1 GCF_004570525.1 Streptococcus sp. WM07
TAAGGAGTGCCTCTAAACCTCCTTCTAGATAACGGTTCAATAAGTTTCGTACAGTTTGATGAACAAAACCTACTGATTTAGCTACTGCTGTTAAATTCTGACATTCAGAGTAGAGAATGAGAGCTTGAATTTTCCTATGGTGCTGTGCATTCTTTTTATCTTTCAGGGCTTGCTTCAATTCGCTAATTTGATATTCATTTAGTTCGACTTTCATACCTTATAGTATACAGCTATTTTTGTTTTTTGTTAAGTATAAGGTGTTGCGGAGTGAGGGGAAAGCCTCCTTCTTTATGTTCATCTTTTTGTGAAAATGAGGGGCTTTTTCTCTATTCCAAGGTGTATTGTGGTATACTAGATAGGTTACAATTAAGTTGGTGGGATGGAAGCGTATGCTCAAAAGGATGGCATCTCATCGCCAGTTCCTGGGAACAGGGGCCGAGATTGTAAAGAGTTTCCATCCCAATTGATTGATAGAAAGAAGAGACCATTGAAATTTTTAGAATTAGGTTTATCGCAAGAATTATTGACAGAGATTGAGAAGGCTGGTTTTGAAGAAGCAAGTCCCATTCAGGAGCAGACGATTCCCTTGGCTTTGACTGGTAAAGATGTTATTGGACAGGCACAGACTGGTACAGGGAAAACGGCTGCTTTTGGTTTGCCAACATTGGAAAAAATTAGACCCCAAGAAGCAACGATTCAAGCTTTAGTGATCGCACCGACGCGGGAATTGGCAGTGCAAAGTCAGGAGGAGTTGTTCCGCTTTGGCCGTTCTAAAGGAGTGCGCGTGCGCTCTGTTTATGGGGGCTCAAGTATCGAGAAGCAAATCAAGGCTTTGAAGGCGGGAGCACATATTGTCGTAGGTACGCCAGGCCGTCTCTTAGACTTGATTAAACGTAAGGCTTTGAAACTAGATAAGATTGAGACTTTGATCTTGGATGAAGCGGACGAGATGTTGAATATGGGCTTCTTGGATGATATTGAAGCGATTATTGAGCGTGTCCCAGCTGAGCGTCAAACGCTTTTATTCTCAGCGACTATGCCAGATGCGATTAAGCGAATCGGTGTACAGTTTATGCAAGAGCCTGAGCATGTGAAAATCGCAGCTAAAGAGTTAACAACCGAATTGGTTGATCAATATTATATTCGTATCAAGGAGCAGGAGAAGTTTGATACGATGACACGTCTCATGGATGTTGAGCAACCTGAATTAGCGATTGTCTTTGGGCGGACTAAACGTCGTGTAGATGAGTTGACACGGGGCTTGAAGATTCGTGGGTATCGCGCAGAGGGAATCCATGGAGACTTGGATCAAGGCAAGCGTCTTCGTGTTCTTCGTGATTTTAAAAACGGCAATTTAGATGTTTTGGTTGCGACAGATGTAGCAGCGCGTGGTTTGGATATTTCGGGAGTGACTCACGTCTACAACTACGATATTCCGCAAGATCCAGAAAGCTATGTTCATAGAATTGGTCGGACTGGTCGTGCTGGGAAATCAGGTCAATCTGTAACCTTTGTTTCTCCAAACGAGATGGGTTACCTTCAAATCATTGAAAATTTGACCAAAAAACGCATGAAGGGTCTTAAACCACCAACAGCGGAGGAAGCTTACCAAGCTAAAAAACAAGTTGCTCTTAAGAAAATTGAACGTGATTTTGCGGCAGAAGACTTTGTAGCTAAAGCTGCCAAAGTTAGCAAGGATGCTATTCAGTTGGCGAGTGAATTTTCTCCAGAAGAACTGGCAGCTTATATTCTAACCTTGGTGGTTCAGGATCCAGATAGCTTACCTGAAGTAGAGATTGCCCGTGAGAAACCATTACCATTCAAACCGTCTGGAAACGGACAGCGTGGAGGAGGTCGTGGTCGCCGCGAAGGAGGTTACCGATCTGGTAATCGTGACCGCAATGATCGTCGAGATCGCAACCGTCGAGATAACTACAAAGGTAATCGTCGCAACGACCGCTTCGAAAAAGAAGGCCGGTACCGTAAAAACACCCCCAAAAAAACCTCCAGTGAAAAGAAAACCGGCTTTGTGATACGGAACAAAGGAGATAAGTAAAACTCTCCAGTGGAGAGTTTTACCCCGAGCCAAGAAATAGGGTAGCGAGGCAGTTCAGTGGAGTAGTAGTGGTAGAACGTTTCACGTTCACGCCTTGAAAACTCAAATCATCAATTCCTGACTCTTTGATTACCCCGAGCCAAGAAATAGGGTAGCGAGGCAAGTCCGGTGGGGCTCGCATAGTTTCTGCTGACTGGTTTGATTCTGGAGTTTTCAATTGAACAGTGTAAAAACCTGAGCGGCATTCTGCCAGCTCAGGATTTTACGGTTAATGAGGGAAGAGGATAGCGTCTGCTGTGCTGGTAACTGCGCAGGCTGTGTAGTCTTGTGGGGTCATGAGCGGGATAGTTTGGGAGCAGAAGGCAATGCCTTTGAAGGCTCCGTAAAATCAGCTAAAGAACAGGTTCGCTTCTGTTGACCCGCCTCCTTGAATGGATATAAGTTCAGTTGTGGTGAGTTGGCTCATCTCATTTTCTCCTTCTTACTAAATAGCTTGCGCAAAACCCTGGCCGATCATGCAGAGTTGGGGAGCGATAGTGGTTCAGCTTAGGATTTCGACACTGGGAATGAAGCTATCGGTCATAGCGCTGCTTCCAGCACAAATAGCAATCGCACGACTGGCTTCCAAACAAGATAGCCGAAAAGTAAACGTAATACAATTTGTAATAGGGCATTCGTGACTAAAGTTATGTAAAAGTGAATATTCATGCTAATCTCCAATTGTTTTATAATGGATCAAGGTTAGTTCTTTTTTATAACTCCGCAGTTATTCTATTTTCGATCAATGTTATGAAATGTCTTCAAAACGTTCTGAACGGTAAAATTGGGTCGCTTTAAGGTAAGTCAATAGGTGATTTTCAGACAGGAGGTCTGGAGATGTGCTATAATGGAAATAATAGATATGAATGAGGATTTGCCATGTATATTGAAATGCAGGATGAGACTGGGCGTGTGTCCAAGGATATGATGGTTGATATTGAAAAGCTGGTTGAATCGGCAGCTAAGCGAATTGGAAAAGAAGACAAAGAAATGGCCATCACCTTTGTAGACAATGAGCGTATCCACCAAGTGAATCTGGAATATCGTGGAATGGACCGTCCGACTGATGTTGTCAGTTTGGAATACAAACCAGAAGATTCGATCTCTTTTGAAAGAATGGAAATGGATGAGGCAGACTTAGCTGAACTCTTGGGAGAGTTCGATGCCTATATTGGAGAATTGTATATTTCGGTAGATCGGGCTTTGGAGCAGGCTGCTGATTACGGGCATTCTTTTGAACGGGAAATGGGCTTCTTAGCTGTCCATGGTTTTTTACACATCAATGGTTATGACCATTACACCCCCGAAGAAGAAGCAGAAATGTTTGGATTACAGGAAGAGATATTGACAGCTTATGGACTCACAAGGGAATAAACGCAAGTGGAAAAATCGAGATCTTGTCTCTAGTTTGGAATTTGCCCTAACGGGAATTATCACAGCTTTTAAAGAAGAGGCTAATATGCGGAAGCATTTAGTTTCAGGATTTCTCGTGATTGTTGCGGGTTTGATTTTTCAAGTTTCAGCTATTGAGTGGCTCTTTTTGTTGTTGAGTATTTTTATGGTGATTACCCTAGAGATTGTAAACTCAGCGATTGAAAACGTTGTGGACTTGGCTTCCAATTATCATTTTTCCATGCTGGCTAAACATGCGAAGGACATGGCTGCAGGAGCGGTTTTGTTCTTCTCTGGTTATGCTGTGATTACAGGTCTAATTATTTTTGTACCTAAAATTTGGAATCTATTTTTTTAAGTATAAGGAGAATGAATGTCTTTTAAATCAGGTTTTGTGGCGATTTTAGGTCGTCCTAATGTTGGGAAATCGACCTTTTTGAATCATGTTATGGGGCAAAAAATTGCCATCATGAGTGATAAAGCACAAACGACACGGAATAAAATCATGGGGATTTATACAACCCCAGAGGAACAAATCGTCTTTATTGATACCCCTGGTATTCATAAGCCTAAAACGGCTTTAGGGGACTTTATGGTTGATGCAGCTTACTCAACCCTTCGTGAGGTGGATACCGTCCTCTTTATGGTGCCCGCTGATGAGCCTCGTGGTAAGGGAGATGATATGATTATCGAGCGCCTGAAACAGGCTAAAGTTCCAGTGATTCTTGTTGTTAACAAATTGGATAAGGTAAATCCTGAACAACTATTGGATCAAATCCAGGATTTCAAGGATCAGATGGACTTCAAGGAGATTATTCCGATTTCTGCTCTTCAAGGGAACAATGTATCTCACTTGATTGGTGTCTTGTCCGAAAATCTTGATGAAGGGGTCCAATACTTCCCAGAGGACATGATTACTGACCATCCAGAGCGTTTCTTAGTATCTGAGATGATTCGTGAAAAAGTGCTTCATTTGACGCGGGAAGAAGTTCCGCATTCAATCGCTGTGGTTGTTGACAGTATGAAGCGAGATGAGGAGACAGATAAGATTCATATTCAGGCTACCATTATGGTAGAGAGATCTAGTCAAAAAGGTATTGTTATTGGTAAGGGAGGTGCCATGCTTAAGAAGATTGGTACTCTAGCCCGGAAAGATATTGAGACCATGTTAGGAGACAAAGTTTTCCTAGAGACTTGGGTCAAGGTTAAGAAAAATTGGCGAGATAAGAAATTGGATTTGGCCGATTTTGGTTACAACGAAAAGGAATACTAATGCCAGAATTACCTGAAGTAGAGACCGTTCGCCGCGGTCTTTCTCCATTATTAAAAGGCAAAGTGATTGCTCAAGTGACGGTTCTCTATTCACCGATGGTGCGGACAGGAGCTGAGACTTTGGTCCATGACCTGCTAGGTCAGGAAATTCAAGATGTTCAGCGGCGAGGCAAGTACCTCATTTTTGACTTGGGGAAGCATGTCCTGTTATCTCATTTACGCATGGAAGGAAAATTTTTCTTTCAAGAAGAACCACAAAAGCCCTTGAAACACCAGCATGTTCTGATCGATTTTGAAGATGGATCTCGCTTAGTTTATCAGGATGTTCGGAAGTTTGGAACCTTAGACTATTTGGAAAAGGATGCTCTAGAAGCCTATTTTAAGTCTAAGAAACTAGGTCCAGAACCAGTTGAAGAGGCTTTTCGTTTGAAGGAATTCCGAGAGGGTTTAGAGAAGTCACGCAAACCTGTAAAATCGCTTCTCTTAGAGCAACGGCTTGTGGCTGGTTTAGGGAATATCTATGTGGATGAGGTTTTATGGCAGGCTAGGATTCATCCCTTGCGTCAAGCTTCCAGTTTATCTGCCCGAAAGATTACTCAACTTCGGAAGGCTATTATTGAAGTCTTAGCTGAAGGAGTAGCTCGTGGCGGATCTACTATTCGAACCTATAAGAACGTATTGGGGCAGGCTGGCACTATGCAGGAAGTCTTGAAGGTTTACGGTCAAGAAGGACAACCCTGTCCTCGTTGCGGTCAAGCCATTGAAAAATTCAAAGTTGGAGGAAGGGGTACACATATCTGTCCCCGCTGTCAGAAGTTATGAAATCCAAAATAATCGGCTTAACGGGTGGTATTGCTTCCGGAAAAAGCCAAGTGACTCACTATTTACGGCAACAGGGCTATAAGGTGGTGGATGCAGATCAAGTTGTTCATGAGTTACAGCTTCCTGGAGGCCCTTTATATCAGCTATTAGTGGGATATTTGGGAGATGAGATTTTAGATAAGACAGGGAGCCTCAATCGAACTTTACTGGCTCAACGTTTCTTTTCAGATGTAGATTTACGTGCTTGGTCTACGCGTGAGCAGGGACGTGTGATTCGGGAGGCTTTGGCAGCTGAATTAGAGCAGGCTCAGAGGTCTGGACAAGTTGTCTTTTTTGATATTCCACTTTTGTTTGAAGAGGAGTATGACGGTTGGTTCGAGTCAATTTGGTTGGTTTATGTTGATGAGACGACTCAATTGAAGCGTCTGATGCGGCGAAATGCTCTCTCAGAGCTAGAGGCACGTAAGCGTCTGGTCAGTCAGTGGTCATTAGCGCAGAAAAGGCCCTTAGCCAGTTTTATTTTGGACAATCGTGGGCATTTAGAGCAACTTTACCAGCAAATTGATCAGGCCTTGTCTGATTTGAGGAAGGATGTTTAATCCATAAATAGATGAGAGTATATGAGAATTAAAATTCAATTGCGTTGCCAATCTTGTGGCAGTCAAAATTATATCAGTAGTAAAAATCCTCAATCGCATCCAGATCGAATCGAGGTGCTTAAATACTGTCCTAAGGAGCGTCAGGTAACGACTCATCAGGAAATGAAGTAGGGATGGTCGATGGTTTACAAGTTGGGGAAACTATGCTAATATAGAAGGGATTTGAAGGAGTTTGGCAATGTTTCAATTATTATTAACTGTATTTTTAGTCCTATCTGTTATTTTGGTCATGGTCATTTTTATGCAACCAACTAAGAATCAATCTTCTAATGTGTTTGATTCTAGTGGCGGTGATCTATTTGAACGTACAAAAGCTCGGGGATTCGAGGCAGTTATGCAGCGAACAACTGCTGTGTTGGTCTTTTTTTGGCTAGCGATTGCCTTGGTTTTAGCCGTGTTATCAAGTATTTAAGTATTTAGGGCGAGTTGGAGTAAGGCCAGAGGTCTTGCGTGCAACTGCCCTTTTTTTGAGAGGTGTAAATGAAAGAAAAAATGATGGTCCTATTGAAAGAGTCTGGGCCAATGTCAGTAGACCAGTTAGGAGATTCTTTGGGAATGAAGAATGCCAAGGAATTTACGAGTCTGGTCAAAGAAATCTCCCGTTTAGAAGGGCAGGGAAAGTTGTCTTTCACGGATGAGGGAACGATAGCTCTGAAAAAATTTAGGAAAAAAAACGTAGTTCCCAAACTTGAAGGGATTTTTCATGCTCATAAATCGGGATTTGGTTTTGTGACGGTTGATGAGGCCGAACCAGATGTCTTTATTGGTCGAGACCTGGTGAATCATGCGATTGATGGGGACAGGGTTCGAGTAGAGATTCTCAAAGTTGCAGATCGTATGAAAGGCAGCTCTGCGGAAGGCAAAATTGTGGATGTCCTTGAACGCTCTTTGACACGGATTGTTGGGAAGGTCATTTTGGAAGAAGGGAAGTCCAAGTACCCAGCTTATATTCGTTCTCGTAACCAGAAGATTAATCAACCGATTTATATTCAAAAAGGAGATTTCCAATTACAGGGAACGGAGGTTGTGAAGTTAGTAATTCGTGACTATCCGAATAAAAAACATCCTTATTTTGTCGCAGACTTGATTGAAATTGTAGGTCAGGTAGATGATACAGGTATTGATGTCTTAGAGGTTCTAGAATCGATGGATATTGTATCGACTTTCCCGGATGCTGTTTTAGCGGAAGCTGAAGCAATTCCAGATGTTCCTAGTGCCAAAGATATGGAAGGAAGACTAGACCTGCGTTCAGAATTAACCTTTACTATTGATGGAGCAGATGCCAAAGATTTGGATGATGCTGTCCATATTAAGCGTTTGGATGGTGGGAACTTTGAGCTAGGTGTTCATATTGCGGATGTTTCTTATTATGTGAAGGAAGGCTCTGCTTTGGACAAGGAAGCTCTAGAGCGTGGAACATCAGTCTATGTGACGGATCGTGTTGTACCGATGTTACCGGAACGTCTGTCTAATGGCATTTGTTCTTTGAATCCGCAGGTGGATCGTCTAACCCAGTCGGCTATTATGGAGATTGACCGTCGAGGAAAAGTGGTCCGATACCAGTTGGCTGAAACAGTTATCAAAACTAGCCAACGGATGACTTATTCGGATGTGAACGCGATGATTGCTGGGCAAGATGAGGTGATTCAAGCTTATCCAGAATTATTAGAATCTGTGGCAGCTATGGTGGATTTGCACAAAATTTTGGAGCAAATGCGGGTGGATCGCGGCGCTCTTAATTTTGATACCAATGAGGCTAAAATTTTAGTCAATGCGAACGGAAAGCCCGTTGATATTGTTTTACGTCAACGAGGCTTGGCGGAGCGAATGATTGAGTCCTTTATGCTAGTGGCCAATGAGACTGTTGCGGAGCATTTCTACCGTAAGGATTTACCGTTTATCTATCGTATTCACGAAGATCCTAAGGCTGAGAAATTGCAAAAATTTATTGATTTTACAGCTAGCTTTGGCTTACGGATTTATGGTACAGCCTCTAAGATGACCCAAGCATCTCTTCAGGATATTATGGCAGCTGCCAAGGGACAGGTCTATGAAGAGGTTTTAGCAATGATGCTCTTACGGAGTATGCAGCAGGCTCGTTATTCGGAGCATAACCATGATGGACATTATGGCTTGGCTGCTCCCTTCTACACCCACTTCACAAGTCCGATTCGGCGCTATCCAGATTTAATGGTGCACCGGATGATGCGGGATTATCGGAAGAGTACAGAAAAAGCGGGTCATTTCCAAGAAGTATTACCGGCGATTGCTAGTCAGTCTTCCAATCGGGAACGTCGAGCGATTGATGCGGAGCGTTTTGTGGAATCCATGAAGAAAGCGGAGTTTATGTCAGACTTTGTGGGGCAGGAGTTTGATGGTGTCATTGCTTCAGTGGTGAAATTTGGGATTTTTGTAGAACTTTCCAATACGGTTGAAGGATTGATCCATGTTACCAACCTACCTGAGTTTTACCATTTCGATGAACGAACTCTATCCCTGCGTGGTGAACGTACTGGTACAACTTTTAGAGTCGGACAGCCGATTCGCATTCGGGTTGAACGGGCCGATAAAGAGACTGGAGAAATCGATTTTGCCTATCTAGCTGGTGGCGAGGTGGAGAAGAAGTCCTCCCGTTCTAAGCGCTCGCAGCGCGAGCGCAAGAAGAAACGGGAACAGTCCCAACCATTTTACAAAAAACAAGTAAAAAAAGGAGGTCGTCATGGCCAAAGGAGAGGGAAAGGTCGTCGCTCAAAATAAGAAAGCACGTCACGACTATACTATCGTTGATACCATCGAAGCTGGGATGGTTCTGACTGGAACGGAAATTAAAAGCATTCGTGCGGCTCGGATTACACTCAAGGATGGCTTTGCGCAGATTAAAAACGGTGAAGTTTGGCTAAGCAATGTTCACATTGCCCCTTATGAAGAAGGCAATATCTGGAATCAGGATCCGGAACGCCGTCGTAAGCTCCTCCTCCATAAAAAACAAATTCAGAAGTTGGAACAGGAGACCAAGGGAACAGGAATGACGCTAGTCCCTCTCAAGGTGTACTTAAAAGACGGTTACGCTAAATTACTATTGGGACTTGCTAAAGGTAAAAAAGATTACGATAAGCGTGAATCAATTAAACGCCGTGAGCAAAATCGAGATATTGATCGACAAATGAAGAGTTTCAATCGTCGCTAGGAGGTAGGAGATGCAAATATCCAATCGTTTTAGTATCGGGGTTCATATTTTGGTTCTTGTTGCAAGACAAGAAGAACAGGAAATCTTATCGAGTGAAGATTTAGCTGGTAGCATTGGTGTCAATCCTGTGATTGTTCGCAAAGTCATGTCACAACTGAAGAATTCGCAACTGATCCAAACAAGACGAGGAATTGCTGGAGTTGAACTCACGAAAGCTCCCCAAAATATTCGTCTCTATGATATCTATCAAGCAACTGGAGGGATTGGTGCCGATAAGCTTTTCCGTTACCATGAACAACCCAATCCGAATTGTGACGTAGGACGAACGATTCATCAGGTTCTTGATGAGCATCTGGAGGAAGTCCAATTAGCTATGGAAGAGAGGCTCAAAGGGAAAACCTTAGCTGATCTTTTAGCTACCAGTCAAGAAAAAATACAAGGAATTGAAAACTGATCTGTAAAGGTCAGTTTTTATAATTTGCTGAATTAGGAAGGAAATTATGTAAGCGCCCAATAACAAGGTATCTTTAACCGAACTAGAAATCTAGCTATACTAATCTTATAAATCATCAAGATGGAGATTGATATGGTAGATTCTCGCTCGTTCACTAGGATAAATTTATGTGATTTAGGTCGGGTTCATTTGATAACTGGTAAAACAGATATGAGGCAAGGAATTGATTCCTTGGCTTACTTAGTG
>NZ_SPPZ01000057.1 GCF_004570525.1 Streptococcus sp. WM07
GAATTAAGGTTGAGAATATTTTTGCAAAGTTCAAAGTGTTTAACATCTTTTCAACAACTTACCGCAATCGTAAGAAACGATTTGGTTTAAGAATGAACTTGATTGCTGGTATTATCAATTTTGAAAGGCTATAAACGTTTCGCAGGAAGTCTATTTCAAATTGTTTTGAGTATCAACGAAAAAATCCCTTTGCTTCATGGTTAGCAAAGGGATTTACCTTTATTTCAATGTGGATTGTTTAAGCTTCGTTAAGGGCAGCAAGAAGGGCATCCGCTTGTTTGTTCAAATCAGCGATGACTTCTTCAGAAGCAACAAATTTTCCATCAGCCCAAGCAGAGTCATTGACTGGTGAAGTTGTGATTTGGTCTACAAATTTTGTACGGATAAATGGTAGTAAATCACGGTAAATAGCCGCGGCTTGCTCGTGTCCAGCACTAGCTACCAAAGAGACAGTAGAGACCTTATCTTGGAGTGCAGAAGGTCCTCTTGTATCTGAAAGGTCTAGAGCACGACTTGCCCAGTCCAAAAGATTTTTTACAGAACCAGGGATAGAGAAGTTGTAGACTGGAGAGAAAATCCAGATAGCATCTGCAGCCATGATAGCTTTACGAACAGCTGCAACTGGAGCTGGTGTTGGAACTTCTAGCTCTTGAGAGAAGACAGGAACATCTTTCCAATCTAAGTAGCTAACGTTGGCTTTGCCTTCTAGTACTTTTTCAGCTGTTTCAGCCATTTGTTTGTTAAAAGATCCTTCACGTAGAGATCCGACGATAAATAAAATGTTTTTCATCACTTGTTCTCCTTTTCTTTACAACTGATAGTATAAATTATTTATTACTAATTAGCAAGAATTTTAACTCAAGTTTTTAAATTTTTTCAAAATCCGAATTAAATCTTCTTTATCTTCTTGAGTTAAAACTGAGAGAGCCTCCTTGACATGAGCGATGTGTTCAGGATAAATGGCTTCAATTTGATCCCTGCCCATGGGAGTTAATTCAATCAGAAAAGCTCTGCGATCCGATGGATCGCAGACGCGCGTGATGAGACCATCCCGTTCCATATTACGAATGATCACGGTCATGTTTCCTGAGGTTGCTAGCATTCGGTCGGTCAAATCTTGAATCCGCATTTTGCCCTTAGCGTAAAGAGTATCTAAGACTGAGAATTGACTGGGTGTTAAACTATGGTCACGAGCTGCTTTCTGCTCCAAACATCGAATGGAGCGATCTGCATTTCGAAAGACAATCATAGTTTTTAAATCCAAAGCTTCTTTTTCAAATAGTTCCTTCATGTTTCTTATTGTATCAAAAAGAACTAACTAGTACAATTAAAAGCAGATGCTTAGCCTATAGCAATCTACACTAAAAAACTGTATAATAGAAAGGTGAAAAAAATAGTCTATTTAGAGCCCTATTTTCCCAAAGGGCAGTTTTTCCTTGGAATTTTTGCTATCTTATCCATTATTTGTTTTTCGAGTCTTTACCTGATTGATTTGGGGACTAAGACCCAGGATGTCAGGATGTCCAATGCCCAGATTCGTGCTCAAGAATTGGCAGGATTTAGGGAAATTGAATCGGTGGAAGTGTTTAATGGACAGGAATCGTATACAACAGTTTTCGGAAAAAATACAGTTGGGCAAGACCAGGCGATTATTTTGAATTCCAACCAGGAACAAGTTGCTCTGGTTGATTTAAACCAAGGTGTGAGTCGTAGTGAAGCAGAACAGTTGGCGAGTGAAGCTGGTGCGGATCCTATTCAAGCCAGTCGCTTGGGCTATGATCAAGGAAAAGTTGTTTGGGAAGTTCGGTCGGGAACAGCTTATTACCTAATTGATTTTCAAGAAAAGAAACTAATACGGAAGGAGGGAGCTTAATGTTAGCTGATCGTGTCAAATACATGGAGGAAAGTGCGACCTTAGCTGCCGCTGCGAAGGCTAGAGAATTAGCAGCAGCAGGGAGAGATATCATTTCTTTGACCTTAGGAGAGCCTGATTTTACGACTCCGGAAGCTATTACTAAAGCGGCCAAGGAGTCCATAGATTCAGGAAAGGCTTCGTTTTACACTCCACCATCTGGTTTACCTGCCTTAAAAGAAGCGGTTCAGGACTATATGTCTCAGTACTATGGTTATCCTGTTCAAACCTCACAAGTGTTGGTGACAACAGGAGCCAAGATGGCTTTAGCAGCTTTCTTCCTCTCAGTTTTGAACCAAGGAGATCAGGTTCTGCTTCCAACTCCTTATTGGGTTTCTTATGTAGAACAGGTGATATTAGCACAAGGTCAAGCGGTGTTTGTAGAGGGGAAGGAAGAGCGGAATTTTAAAATCGAGGTCCGTCAACTCGAAGAGCTTTGGAACGAGCGTGTCAAGGTTTTACTCTTGAATAACCCCTCTAATCCTACAGGGAATCTTTATACAGAAGAGGAATTAGAGGCTATTGCGAATTGGGCCATCCAGCGTAAAGTGTTGATTTTGGCAGATGATATTTACGGACGTCTGGTTTATAATCAAGCTGAGTTTGTATCTATTGCAAGTCTTTCGCCCGAAATTCGTAAGCAAACAGTTGTGATAACAGGTGTTTCTAAAACGTACGCCATGACTGGATGGCGGATCGGATTTGCAGTTGGTCCTCAAGAAATTATTCAGGCTATGGGGAAGCTAACTAGTCAGTTGACTTCTAACCCTGCGACTGTTGCCCAATATGCGGCCATTGCAGCCTTAAAAGGGGGGCAAGAGGAAGCTGAGAAGATGCGTTTAGCCTTTGAAGAGCGCCTCAATACCATTTATCCGCTTTTAAATCAGGTTCCAGGTTTCCATGTGACCAAATCCCAGGGAGCCTTCTATCTATTTCCAAACGTTGAGGAAGCTATGAAACTAAAAGGGTTTTCTAAGGTTTCAGATTTCACCAATGATCTTTTGGAAACGGTCGGAGTAGCTTTGGTATCGGGGGATGCCTTCGGTAGTCCCAATCATGTTCGCTTGAGTTATGCGACGGATTTGGATACCTTGAAAGAAGCGATTACTCGCTTAGAACAGTATATGAATGTGTAAAGGAAAAAGTATGTCTAAAAAGTATGTGTCTATTCGTGATGTCAAAGACCATGTAGGTCAAGAAGTTACTATTGGTGCTTGGGTTGCTAACAAATCTGGTAAAGGGAAGATAGCCTTTTTGCAATTACGGGACGGTAGGGCTTATTTTCAAGCTGTTGCCTTTAAACCAAATTTCCTTGAAACATTTGGTGAAGAAGAAGGTGCTGCTAAATTCGATACCATCAAAAAACTCAGTCAGGAAACTTCTGTTGAAGTAAAAGGTATTGTTAAAGAAGATGAACGTTCTAAATTTGGCTATGAGCTAGATATTACAGATCTCAAAGTGATTGGTCAATCCGTTGATTATCCCATCACACCAAAAGAACACGGAACAGATTTCTTGATGGATCATCGTCATCTCTGGTTACGGTCTCGTAAGCAGATGGCGATCATGCAAATTCGGAATGCCATTATTTATGCAACGTATGAATTTTTTGATCAAAATGGTTTTATCAAGTTCGATAGCCCAATTTTGTCGGGAAATGCAGCGGAAGACTCTACAGAGTTGTTTGAAACCGACTACTTTGGCAATACAGCTTATTTGAGCCAATCTGGTCAGCTTTATCTCGAGGCTGGTGCTATGGCTTTGGGTCGTGTCTTTGACTTTGGTCCTGTTTTCCGAGCGGAAAAATCTAAAACTCGTCGTCATTTGACAGAATTTTGGATGATGGATGCTGAGTATTCTTTCCTTTCTCATGATGAGTCTCTTGATTTGCAAGAAGCCTATGTGAAAGCCTTGATTCAAGGTGTATTGGACCGTGCTCCACAGGCATTGGAAATTTTGGAACGGGATGTCGAGCTTTTAAAACGTTACATTGCTGAACCTTTTAAACGGGTTAGCTATGATGAAGCGATTGACTTGCTTCAAGCGCATGAGCAAGATGAAGACACAGATTACGAGCATTTGGAGCATGGAGATGACTTTGGTTCTCCTCATGAAACCTGGATTTCAAATCACTTCGGTGTGCCTACCTTTGTAACAAATTATCCAGCAGCCATTAAAGCTTTCTACATGAAACCTGTTCCGGGCAATCCAGAACGTGTACTGTGTGCAGATTTGTTGGCTCCAGAAGGGTATGGGGAAATTATTGGTGGTTCCCTTCGTGAGGACGATTACGATGCCCTTGTTGCGAAAATGGATGAGTTGGGAATGGATAAATCAGAATACGAATTCTATTTAGACCTTCGGAAGTATGGTTCTGTTCCTCATGGTGGATTTGGTATAGGAATTGAACGAATGGTTACCTTCGTAGCCGGTACCAAACATATCCGTGAAGCCATTCCATTCCCACGGATGCTTCATCGTTTGCATCCATAAGATGATTACAATTGAGGAGGCTGGACTAAGGTCCATGCCTCATTTTTCTAAATAGGAGATTGTTCGATGAAAGAGAAACTGCAATTGGTTGTTGTGACGGGGATGAGTGGAGCAGGGAAAACTGTGGCTATTCAATCTTTTGAAGATTTGGGGTATTTTACGATTGACAACATGCCCCCAGCCTTATTGCCGAAATTATTGACCTTGGTTGATGGTTCTGCTGAGCAAAAACGTATGGCATTGGTCATTGATATGCGAAGTCGGTCTTTTTTCAAGGATATCCAAGAAGTGTTGGATGAACTGGAAAATCGAGATGATTTAGATTTTAAAATCTTATTCTTAGATGCGGCCGATAAGGAATTGGTCGCTCGTTATAAGGAAACACGTCGAAGTCATCCACTAGCGGCTGACGGGCGTATTATGGATGGTATTAAGCGGGAACGTGAGCTATTGGTTCCCCTTAAGAGTATGAGTCAGAATGTCGTGGATACAACAGAATTAACGCCACGTGAACTACGTAAGTTGTTGGCTCAACATTTTGCAGATCAAGACTTTGAACAAGCCTTTCGGATTGAGATCATGAGTTTTGGTTTTAAATATGGACTTCCAATGGATGCTGATTTGGCTTTTGATGTTCGTTTCTTACCAAATCCTTATTACCAAGTCGATTTACGCGATCAAACAGGATTAGACCAACCTGTCTATAATTATGTCATGGAGCAAGCAGAGTCGGGAGATTTTTATCAGAATCTCTTCAATCTTTTAGATCCGATTTTACCAGGTTACCAGAAGGAAGGTAAGTCTGTACTAACAATTGCAGTCGGCTGTACCGGTGGACAGCACCGTAGTGTTGCCTTTGCTCGTCGTTTAGCGGATGATTTGGCTAAAAATTGGAATGTCCGGGTTAGCCATCGGGACAAGGACAGAAGAAAGGAAACGGTTAACCGTTCATGAGGAAGAAGCGAATTACAGTGATCGGTGGTGGTACTGGAATCTCGGTTATTCTGAATAGCCTCCGAAAACAGGATGTGGATATAACGGCTGTGGTTACGGTGGCCGATGATGGGGGGAGTTCTGGGAAACTACGTGAGGATATGCAGCTTACCCCTCCAGGTGATTTACGCAATGTTCTATTGGCAATGTCGGACATGCCCAAGCTTTACGAAAAAATTTTTCAGTATCGCTTTGCGGAAGACGACGGTCCTTTTGCGGGCCATCCTTTAGGGAATTTAATTATTGCAGGTATTGCAGAAATGCAGGGGTCGACTTACCATGCCATGCAGCTGTTGACAAAGTTACTGCACACAACCGGAAAGATTTATCCTTCGAGCGAACGGGCTCTGACCTTACATGCTGTTTTTGAAGATGGAACAGAAGTTGCTGGTGAGAGTCATATTGCCAAGCATGGTGGTATGATTGACCATGTCTATGTGACCAATACCTATGAGGATACGAAACCTCAGGCTAGTCGAAATGTAGTTCAAGCCATTTTGGAAAGTGATATGATTATTTTAGGCCCAGGTTCTCTCTTTACTTCGATTTTACCGAATATTATGATTGAAGAAATTGGTCAGGCATTAAAAGATACCCAAGCTGAGATTGTCTATATCTGTAATATTATGACTCAAAAAGGGGAGACGGAGCATTTTACAGATGCTCAGCATGTACGAGTTTTGCACAAGCATTTGGGTCAAGCCTTTATTGATACAGTTTTGGTTAATGTAGACCAGGTTCCTCAAGACTACATGAATGACCACGAATTTGACGAGTACCTGGTTCAAGTCGAACATGATTTTGCGGACTTGGCTAGCCAAGTTCCTCGGGTTATTTCTTCCAATTTTCTTCTTTTAGAAAAAGACGGAGCTTTCCACGATGGTGATTTGGTTGTGGAAGAAATTATGAAAATTACCAGTCACAAGCATTAGAGAAGGGAGGGCATTTTCATGAGTTTTACCAGTAATATCAAAGAAGAAATTCTGGTCCTCCCTGAGCGCCATCCGGCTGAATTAGCAGCCCTCATTAAACTCTCTGGGAGTCTAGGTTTGAGTCGGGAGGGGCTAACGCTCTCCGTAACAACTGAAAATGCTAAAGTGGCACGCTTTATTTATGAATTTCTCTTGGAGTGGTTTGATATTAAGTCGGATATTCGCCACCATCAGAAGACGAATCTCCGTAAAAATCGTGTTTATACTGTATTTATGGACCATGGAGTCAAAGACTTATTAGATATCCTTGGGCTATCGCCGGCCTTTTTTGAGCAAGAGACCGGCCTGCCTGTGTCCATTATGGACCATGATGATGCAGCTCGTGCCTATTTGCGTGGTGCTTTCCTTGCTAGTGGCAGCATGCGGGATCCTGATTCTGGTCAATACCAATTGGAGATAGCTTCCGTCTATATGGATCATGCTCAAGATTTGCGGCAACTGATGCAGGACTTTCTATTGGATGCTAAGGTTTTAGAAAGAAAAAGAGGGGCGATCACCTATATCCAGCGTGCGGAAGACCTAATGGATTTTCTCATTATTATTGGGGCTTTGGAAGCTATGGAACAACTGGGTCAGATTAAACTAATGCGGGAAACTCGAAATGATCTGAATCGAGCAACCAATGCAGAAACTGCGAATATCGCTCGAACTGTTAAGGCTAGTATGAAAACCATTAATAATATTAGTAAAATCATAGACCATATCGGTCTGGAGAGTTTGAGTCCTGAGCTGCAAGAAGTTGCTCGTTTTCGGATTGCTCATCCAGATTACTCTCTCCAGGAATTAGCGGACAGTCTTCCTACCCCCCTTACTAAAAGTGGATTGAACCATCGATTGCGCAAGCTTAATAAGATTGCAGAGGAGATACCTGAGTGAAAGTTGCTGTTTTAGGAGATATCCATGGGAATCTGACTGGTTTAGAAGCAGTAGTGGCGGATGCTCAAGAGGCTGGCGTTGAAGAATACTGGCTTATGGGCGATGAGTTGATGCCAGGACCATCGCATGTGCAGATTCTTGACCAGCTTGATAGCCTGCCCTACACCGTTCGTTTACGGGGAAACTGGGAGGATTCCTATCTTAAAGCCAGAGCTGGTATCTATCCTCGTAAGAGCTCTTTAGATTTATTTGTTTATCGTCAAAGTCAACATCTGGATGGCTTTTTGAATGATTCCCATCGTCAAGAAATACAAGCCAGACCTCTCTATTTACATCGAAAAGTAGGACCCTTACGTTTCAATCTTTCGCACCATTTACCTCAAAAGAACTGGGGACGTGATTTAGTACCACCTTTTGAACAAGCGGATTTAAATGTTTTGTTTGCACAAGATGAGGCAGATGTGGCTATTTTTGCCCATAGTCATGTACAGGGACTTCTCTACACGGAGAAAGGTCAATTAGTTTTGAATCCGGGTTCCGTTGGACAACCCTATTTTCCATGGGATACCTTGCGTCAAGATTTACGGGCTCAATATCTCTTGCTCGAGATTGATGACTCCGGTCTTGCTCAAATAGATTTTCGTAAGGTTGCTTACGATGTTGATTTGGAAATCAAGCGAGCTTTAGATGCTCCCATTCCTTATTTTGATTTTTATCAACAGTTGATGAAAACAGGCATTCGTCTCAGCAATGATCCAGATTATTTGGCTTCCTATCATCAACAAAGAGGGACGCAAAAAGAAGTTGAGGATTATTTTGGAATTGATTTTTGAAACGATTAAACATACTGTGTGAGAAAGAAAAATCAGGAGTTAACCAAAAATATTTGGACAAATAGAGACAGCTGAATCAGAAAGTCTGTTCATTGGTTAAAGTCGTTTTTGAAACCTAACTGGTTACTGAAATTGGGTTACTCTATGGCAAAGATTGTAGGAAATGAGACTTAATGACTAGTCATCAGAGACTAGCTGGCTTCTTCTATGAAAAAGCAGGAAGAAAAGGGAAGTTCAGTGAATTTTCAAATGAAAATGTAACATGTTTAAAGCAAGTCAAGAGGAGTGATATGATGGAAATACCTAAATATTCCGAACTTTATACTATTATTTTAAAAACTTTAAACGATGGACAAATCCACTCGAAAAAGGAACTGAAACAGGCTGTTATCCAAGAATTTAAGCTAGATGCGAAATCTCAACAAGCTTTGCTAGCAAGTGGAAGTCAGACGCTATTGGATTCTAGGGTTGGCTGGGCAACCACTTACCTCAAGAAAGCACTTGTTATTTCTAGTCCCAAACGTGCTCAGTTTCAAATCACGCAAAGAGGGATGAACTTATTAGAAAAATTTAATGAGATCAATGAGTTGGTTTTGTTGTCCTTCCCTGAATTTAAAGCTTTTAAACAAAATCGTCCTTCCAAAGGAAAGATTCTGGAAACAGGAGATGTGATTGAGGATAATTCTCCACGAGAGGTCTTAGAGCAAGCTTATAGAGAATATAATCAAACTTTAAAAGAAGAGCTTTTAACAGAACTGTATCGAATGGATCCCTATCGATTTGAACAATTAGTCGTCAATCTTTTGGTTAAAATGGGTTATGGATTACCAGCTCCAAGTGGGAATTGGCAGAAGTCCTCAGGGGATGAGGGTATTGATGGGATTGTAAACGCAGACCCTCTCGGTTTTGAAGCTATTTACATTCAGGCAAAACGTTATCAAGAAGGAAATACGGTTGGAAGACCAGAACTACAGCGTTTTGTGGGAGCCTTGGCTGGTCACGGAGCTTCAAAAGGGCTTTTTATGACTACCTCTAGCTTCACTAAGGGTGCTCGGGAATTTGCGGAAAAAAATCTGAATGCTAAAATTGTTCTTGTAGATGGTTCTTCTTTAGCTCAGTTTATGATTGACCATGATCTTGGTGTTTCAACTGAAAATATCTTCCATTTAAAGAAGTTGGACAGTGACTTTTTTGAAGACTAAAAAGTTCTTTGTCCTCTGATATAGTCCTACTTAAGTAGACAATCCAACTAAGTATTGTTTATGAAAGTAGGGTTTTTACGATGTCTAGAAAAAAGATACGCGTTTTGAAGATAAACTAAAATTTGTTTCTAGAGGCTGTAGTAGTGAAGCTTCTAGCTATGAGCTAGTTCATCGACAGTGAAAACACCTATACTCTGTTTAAAGGAAAAATCAGAACAAGTGAAAGCTAGGTCGAAAGCAAATCTAAAACAGGTAGTTAACTATTACAGTAAGTAAGCACTCACAAAATAGATTAATACTCGTTCAGAATCAAAATTAGCAGATATCCATTCTCTACGGACAATAGATTGTAATTGACTAGTTGATAGATTTTGAATGACTTCTTGAAGCTGATCAATGACATCATCCAATGTTTTAAACACCTTATTCTTAAATCCTAATTTGCGAATTTCTGCCCAAACTTGTTCAATGGGATTCATTTCAGGAGTATAAGGTGGGATAAACGAAAATTCTATATTTGCAGGAATCCTCAATGTCTGTGA
>NZ_SPPZ01000058.1 GCF_004570525.1 Streptococcus sp. WM07
AAGTTCAAAGTGTTTAACATCTTTTCAACAACTTACCGCAATCGTAAGAAACGATTTGGTTTAAGAATGAACTTGATTGCTGGTATTATCAATTTTGAAAGGCTATAAACGTTTCGCAGGAAGTCTAATGTAGCAAAAGGGACAATAGACATCAGACCAAATTTCAATTTTCATCTATTCTAGTCCTTTCGATCCACGCTTTGACTGAGATCTGCAAATTCGTTAATCTCGGTCACCACTTCATTGATTTTATATTGCATAGCAGCTAATGCTCCAGATCCGGCATAAAAACGGTTCGGAGTCTTCTTCATTTCAGCAATATCAAGAATCGCTTGGGCTAGGAAAGTTGGATCTCCACCCTGATTATGATTTAAGCGAGCCAAACCAGACATCGTAGCTTGTACCACCTCATAATCTTTAATTTCTTTTTCAGGACGTCGCATCGAGGAGCTATCCAAGAAATCTGTCCGAATTCCAGTCGGATTAACTGCCGTTACCTGGATGCCAAAGGGCTCAACTTCCGCTTGCAAGGCTTCACTCATCATAATCACAGAAGCCTTGGTTGCTGAATAAACCCCTTGTACAGGTCCCGTCACCGAACCCGAAATGGAAGCTAGGTTGATAATATGTCCAGATTTTTGTTGCCGCATCCCTGGCAATACCGCCTGCGTCAGAGCTAACAGTCCAAATACATTGACATCAAAGTTCTTCCGAATCTCATCCAACGAAAATTCCTCTAAAGCCCCAAAAATACCATAGCCTGCATTGTTCACTAAAACGTCGATACGTCCAAAGTGATCAAGGACCTGAGCGACAGCCGCCTGAATACTCTCCTCTGTAAAGAGCATTTCTAAGGCTAGAAAATCACTTCCCGCCGCAGGTACCCGAGCCAATATCTTTTCAGTCAGTGTCTCAGTATTTCTCGAAGTAGCAACAACACGATAGCCTTTTTCCAAAGCTACAACAGCCACTTCCAAACCAATTCCTTTTGAGGCACCGGTTACAAATAATACTTTTTTCATTCTTATTCACCTCTATGTAACAGTATACTCCTTTTTTGAAAAAAGGTTCCTGGCGCTATGCCAGGAACCTTTAAGCATTTATTTCGATTTAATATAATTAACTCCGACTGCCTTCGGTGCAACAGCTTTTCCGAAGAAGGCTGCAAGGACAACGATGGTCAAGACGTAAGGAGCAATCTGTAGATAAACAGCTGGCACCTTATCAAAGAGTGGCAATTGGCTACCAATAACCGCCAAACTTTGAGACAAACCAAAGAAGAGGCTGGAGAACATGGCACCAACAGGATTCCACTTCCCGAAAATCATCGCGGCAAGAGCAATAAAGCCAGGTCCAACAATGGTTGAAATGGAGAAGTTTACAGAAATAGATTGGGCATAGACTGCACCACCGACTCCCCCAAGGAAACCAGAAATGAGGACACCTGCATAGCGCATCAAATACACATTAATTCCCAGTGTATCTGCTGCCTGTGGATGCTCACCGACTGAGCGAAGAC
The DNA here is from genome assembly GCF_004570525.1 of Streptococcus sp. WM07. GTDB lineage: Bacteria > Bacillota > Bacilli > Lactobacillales > Streptococcaceae > Streptococcus. The sequence goes on from NZ_SPPZ01000058.1 coordinate 1,520, forward strand.
GTAGTCCAAACTTCGTTTTAAACATAATAAACCAAGCAAGGAACGACGTTGCAATGGCCACATACCCCATAATCGAAGTATTCTTGAAGAAAATGTCTCCAATGAAAGGAATATCCGACAAGATTGGGAAATCAAAGCGTCCAAAGGACTCTTGAATGTTATCTGTCTGACCCTTATTATAAAGCACTTTAACCAAGAAAACGGTCAAAGCTGGAGCCATCAAGTTAAGTACTGTACCACTGACAACATGATCCGCACGGAAATGAACAGTCGCTACAGCATGGAGAAGGGAAAATAGAACACCAGCTAATCCCCCCACAAGAAGAGCCAACCAAGGAGTTGCTTCACCCAAAACTGAAGCTGTTGAAAGGTTGAAAACAACTGCTGAGAAAGCACCAACAACCATGATTCCTTCCAAACCGACATTAACAATCCCGGAATGCTCAGAGAAACTTCCACCAATGGAAGTGAAAATGAGAGGGGCTGAATAGATCAGCATGGAAGACACTAATAAGGCTAATAGGGTTTCGAGATTCATTTAGCTTGCCCCTCCTTTTTTGCTTTTGACTCAAGGAATTTTTCAATCACATAGTGAATTCCAACGAAGAAGATAATAGATGCAGTCACGATGTTTACCAATTCTGGTGGAATAGAAGCGGCATTCATTCCCGGCGCTCCAACCTGAAGAACCGCGAAGAGAAAGGCTGCAAATGGGATTCCAACTGGTGAATTATTAGCCAACAAGGCTACCGCCATCCCGTTAAATCCGATAGACAAAGAGGAACCTTGAATATAAACATTTTGGAAAGTCCCCAGTCCTTCTACTGCTCCGCCAAGACCAGCAAGAGCACCAGAGATAATCATGGAAATAATGATTATCCGTTTCGAAGACATACCGGCATACTCACTGGCATGAGGATTGAGTCCAACCGAACGAATTTCAAAACCAAGGGTTGTTTTCTTCAACAAGAACCAAATGGCAAAAACTGCTAGCAAAGCGAAGAAAATACCGATGTTCATCCGTGAGTTACTGGTAAGGGCCCGCAACCATTCTGTTTGATAGCTAGCATTCATTCCTACAGGCTTACTGGAGTCTGTACTTTGCATGACCGCCTGAGGTAATTGATGAATCAAGGCATTTCCCACATAAAGCACGATATAGTTCATCATGATGGTTACGATAACCTCACTCGTGCCAAGGTAGGCTCGAAGCATTCCAGGAATCGAACCAATGATTCCCCCTGCCAACATAGCAATCACAATCGTTGCAGGAATCATGACTAAACGTGGAAGGTCTGGATTAAGTAAGGCAAATGAGGCTGCAGCAATCCACCCCGCCAAGGCTTGACCAGGAAGACCAACGTTAAAGAAGCCCGCACGACTAGCCACTGCAAAACCTAAACCAATCAAGGTCAAAGGCCCCATAGCTCGGAAGATCTCTCCGATAGAACGCAGAGAGCCAAAGGCTGTTGCAAAGAGTGCTTCATATCCCCAAATAGCATCATAGCCAAAAATCAACATGATAATGGCTCCAAGGACGATCCCCAAGAGAACTGAAATTAGGGGAACAGCTGCATCTTGAATTTTCTTAGACATTTCCTTCCTCCTTCTTCAATTCTCCACCTGCCATCAAGATACCAAGCTCTTGCTTATTGGTAGTTGCAGGATCCAACTCACCCTGAATCTGTCCGTCATGGATAACGGCAATTCGGTCTGAGACATTTAGAATTTCATCCAACTCAAAGGAAACAACCAAAATAGCTTTCCCTTTATCACGCTCTTCAATCAAGCGTTTGTGGATGTATTCAATCGCACCAACATCCAAACCTCGAGTTGGTTGGCTAACGATAAGCAAATCTGGATCCCTGTCCACTTCCCGTGCAATAATGGCTTTCTGTTGGTTACCACCAGAAAGTGCCTTAGCCGGAACATACTCGCTAGCAGCACGAACATCAAACTCTTTCATCAATTTACGAGCATGTTCATAAATGTTACCGTAGTTCAAAATTCCCTTGGAACTCATCGGCTCCTTGTAATAAGTTTGAAGAGCAATATTTTCAGAAATGGATAGTTGCAAGACAAGACCATCACGATGGCGGTCTTCTGGAACATGTCCAACCTGCATTTCCGTAATCGTCCGTGGGCTTGCTCCAACAATATTCTTACCTTTAAGGATCATTGTTCCAGATTTGACCTTACGAAGTCCCGTAATGGCTTGAATCAATTCTGATTGACCGTTTCCATCAATTCCAGCGATTCCGACAATCTCACCTGCTCGAACATCGAGATTGAGATTTTTCACCGCTGGAACTCCACGGTTTTCTAAGACCACAAGATCCTTGATTGAAAGAACTGTTTCTTTAGGTTGAGCTTTAACCTTTTCTGTTTTGAAGGAAACAGAACGTCCCACCATCATTTCAGCTAAATCTTGGTTGGTAGCACCAACAATTTCAACCGTTTCAATACTCTTACCACGGCGAATAACAGTAACACGATCTGCAACAGCTCGGATTTCATCCAATTTATGAGTAATCAAGATCAAAGATTTTCCTTCTTTAACCAGACTCTTCATGATTTCAACCAACTCTTCAATTTCAGAAGGAGTTAAAACCGCTGTTGGCTCATCAAAAATAAGAATATCTGCACCACGATAGAGGGTTTTTAAAATCTCAACCCGTTGTTGCATCCCCACTGAGATATCTTCTACCTTGGCCGCTGGATCTACTGCAAGACCATAACGTTTTGATAATTCTTCGATTTCCTTGGTAGCTTCCTTGATATCCAAGACACCATTTTTCGTCACTTCACTTCCTAAAATAATATTTTCCGCAACCGTGAAAGCTTCAACCAACATGAAATGTTGATGAACCATCCCGATTCCAAGGGAAGCTGCTTTTGATGGAGAATCCAACTGAACAATTTGGCCATTGACCACGATTTCACCACTAGTTGGCTCTAGCAAGCCAGCCAGCATGTTCATTAACGTGGATTTCCCTGCCCCATTTTCTCCGAGAAGGGCGTGAATCTCGCCCTTCCGGAGTTGAAGATTAATATGGTCGTTGGCAACGAAATCCCCAAATTTTTTGGTGATGTCGCGCATCTCGATGACATGTTCATTCGCCATATTCCATTCGTCCTTTCCAACGTCTCCGCTTATTATTTTTCAGGAACTGTTACTTTACCGTCGATGATTGCTTGTTTGGCTTCTTCAACAGCTTTTTTAGTCTCTTCGTTTAAATTATCGTAAGTAACTTCTACACCACCAGATTTCAAATCATAGGCAGTTGTAGTTCCTCCTGGGAATTTATCTTCTTGTAGTTTAGTCGCCATATCTTTGATAGTATTCCCAACTTCTTTCAAGGTTGAAGTCAAGACAACGTTGGATTCTTTTCCGTCTTTGTCCTTGTAACCACCTTGAGGTGCTTGGTCACTATCCACACCGATAACCCAGACTTTTTCATCTGAATTAGCAGCTAATTTTTCATTACGAGTGATGGCTTCATTCAAAAGTCCGTCACCTGTTTTACCAGACGCGTGGAAGATGACATCTGCCCCAGCCGCGTATTGAGCTGCAGCAATTGTTTTACCTTTAGCTGCATCATTAAAGGACCCTGCGTAGTCTACTTGAACTTTAATAGAAGAGTCAATAGATTTCACACCTGCTTCAAAACCTTTTTCAAAACGAGTGATGACTTCACTTTCAACCCCACCGATGAAACCAACTTGCTTGGTTTTCGTATTCTTAGCCGCAGCAACACCAGCCAAGTATGCAGCTTCTTGATCCGCAAAGGTTGCTGACGCAACGTTGTCCAAATCAATCACGCTATCCACCATCACAAATTTTGTATCTGGATTGTTTTTTGCGACTTCTTCCAATGATGTTGCAAGGGCAAAACCTGCACCTGCAACCATGTTATAGCCTTCAGTGATGGCTTGTTGGAAATTGTTGGTGAAATCAGATTCATTTTCAGACTGGTAGTAAGTATAGCCTTGATTTTGTTCTAAATTGTTTTCTTCACCCCAAGCTTTCAAACCTGTCCAAGCAGATTCGTTGAAGGAGTGGTCATCAACCCCACCTGTATCGGTCACATAAGCGACACGGATAGAGTCTGAAGCTGCCTCAGAACGATCACCACTACGGTTTGAACAAGCTGCCAACGCAACTACTGCAAGCGATGCTGCTCCAAGTGCTACAATTTTATTTGATTTCATTACAATCTCCTCTTTTTATTTAATAACTTAAGTTAAATCTTTAAAAGAATAAGGTAACAACTCTGCCATAGACATGGTTTTCGTCGCTCCATCCTTGGCAATTAACGTAATCGGTAACTCAGCTTCAAAAAACTCTGCCATTACCTGACGACAAGCCCCACAAGGTGAAACAGGCTCATTTGTTTCTCCATAAATATAAAGAGCTGAGAATTCAGTAACCCCCTCTGAGACTGCCTTAAAAATAGCAGTTCTCTCCCCACAATTGGTTAAACCAAAGCTCGCATTTTCAATGTTAACTCCGGTATAATAGCGACCATCTTTGGCTACTAAAACAGCTCCAATTGGAAAATGAGAATAAGGAACATAAGCTTTTTCAGCCATTTCCATAGCTAATTGAATTGGATCAATAGCCTCCATCAACAACCTCACCTTTCATGATAGCAACACCAGCAGAAGTTCCGATGCGTGTTGCACCAGCCTCTACAAAGGCTACGGCATCTTCGTAAGAACGAGCTCCACCTGCTGCTTTGACACCAAAATCTGGTCCAACTACTTGACGCATCAATTCCAAATCAAGAACATTTGCCCCACTAGTTGAAAATCCAGTCGATGTCTTCACAAAATCTGCACCAGCCTCTACAGTCAAACGAGAAGCACGTTCCTTCTCTTCATCTGTTAACAAGGCTGTTTCAATGATAACCTTAACAACTGCATCTCCACTAGCTTCAACAACTGCTTGGATATCCTCTAAAACAGTCTGATCGTCCCCATCTTTAAGAGCTGCAATATTGATGACCATATCCACCTCGCTAGCTCCGTTTTTGACAGCCTCTGCTGTTTCAAACGCCTTCGTTGCAGAAGTTGTTGCTCCTAAAGGGAAACCAATAACCGTACAAACTTTCACATCTGTAGCAGCTAATTCCTTCGCAGCCAATGCTACCCAGCTTGGATTCAAGCAAACACTCGCAAAATCGTATTCCTTAGCTTCCTCAATTAACTGTAGAATCGCTGCTTTTTGAGCATCTGCTTTGAGTAGTGTATGATCAATATATTTGTTAAGTTTCATGGTTTTTCTCCTATTCATTTGCCATGGTATTCGTTTACATTACACTATCTCTATTCTATCATTTTTTAAAGAACATTGACCACCTCCCTTCAAGTTTTTCCACTGAAAATTTTATAAAAAAAGAGGTTGAAAAGATTCAACCTCTAATAACTAAAGAAACAGCGAATTCGGTTTCAAAGAAACCTTCTTTCATACCATAAGATTATTTTTGAGGAACTGTAATTCGTCCCGCAATAATATCTTCCTTGGCTGTTGAAACGGCTGCCTTAGCGTCTGAGGAAAGTTGACCCGTTACAAAGTTAACACCACCCACTTTCAAACCATAAACCGTTGTTTGATTCCCAGGGAAGTTTCCTTGACTTGTCTTTTCTGCAATATCTTTTAAAGCTGCTCCAACTTCTTTAATCGTTGAAGTCAAAACAAAGTTTGCTTTTTTTCCATCTTTAGAAGTGTATCCTCCATCAGCTGATTGATCCTGATCCACACCGATGACCCAAACCTTGTCAGCTTCATCTCGTGTCTCGTTCAAATCTTTTGCTTCTTTGAAGACTCCTGCTCCACTTCCACCTGCTGCTTGATAAATAACGTCAGCACCACCGGCATATTGTGCCTGCGCTAAAGATTTACCTTTAGACGCATCGGTAAAAGAGCCTGCGTAATCTACCTGAACTTTGATATCTGGGTCCACAGATTGGATACCAGCTTCAAATCCTTTTTCAAACCGTTTGACAACCTCGGATTCAATACCGCCAATAAAACCAACTTTTTTTGTTTGGCTCGTCTTCGCTGCTGCTACACCTGCTAGGTAAGCAGCTTCTTGATCCGCAAATGTTGCACTTGTTACATTATCCTGACCTTCAATAACCTCATCCAAAATCACATAATTGATTTCCGAATGATCTTTGGCTGCCTGCTCAACTGCGTTTTTAACAATGTAACCAATACCAATAATCAAGTTGCTTCCACTTGAAGCAGCTTGTTCAAAATTATTGGTGTAATCCGACTCCGAATCAGATTGATAATAGTCATAACCATTACCTTGGCTAAGCCCTTGAGCCTTGCCCCATTCTTCCAACCCTTCCCAAGCAGACTGGTTGAAAGATTTATCATCAACACCACCAACACTAGTTACAAGACTAGCCTTAACCTTAGCTTCTGAATTTTCTGTATTTCCTCGCTGACCGCAAGCAACTAATCCCAGTGTCGCCACTGTAAGTCCTGCAACCGCAAGCATAGGCTTCTTCTTCAAAGCGCTAACCTCCATTTTTTGCATACGAATAGCAGTATAGCATAGAAAGCTCATTTTGGCTAGGTTCATTCGTGAAAAACTGAAAATTTTTCCGCAAATTTTCAAAGAATCATATAAAAGACGAACGTTTTTTTGTTATAAATTCCCTTATATGCAATCAAATATGGAGATTCAATCTAAAAAAGAAGTCGGGAGAAACCCCAATGTCATTAAGTTAAGACCTAGAATTTAAAATAAAGGTTTTTATGACCTTTTTTAAAAATTATGATAATCTATAGGTGAAGCTTACTACTGATTAATTTTTCAGTCGCCTTTCAAACGTCCGACCTGGACGGATGATTGATAAATGTCTCTCTATGTAAGTTTTCAACTTAGAAGAGGTGAGCCTGTTTTTCAGGAATTGTTTGCAGGCATAAACAGCATCAGAAAAGCAGATTTGGTAGTTTTCTAAGCTAGGCATTGTATCACTAGTTTTCATTGTGATCCATCTACAGAAGTTAAACTCTGTAAAACGTGCATAGATTTCTTGAAGAACACCTTCCTTCTTCTTTGCATGAAAATTAACCAATCCTATACTTTAGGTCTCTAAAACTTGTCTCTATGCCCCATCTACGGGCGTAGAGTTTTTTTATCCCCTCAAAAGGCAAGTCTGAATTTGTAACGAGGACCTCATATTTTCCTTCCCCTATCTGGATTTTTAAAACACGAAAATAGAGTTCATAAAATTGAGGACTGCTCCCATATTTACTAGCATCGGGTAAGAAATCAAATCTATCACTATGTGGTACAAATCGATAATGTTCTGAATCATGCTTATAGAGATTCTTCAACTTGTTTGATTCCTAGACAATTTAATATTAACCATTTTTTCAATCGAAGTATCAGGTAAATGAAAACTTGAGGCAAGAGACTCCTTGCCACTCTTAACACGAATAATATATTGCCAACCTTTTTCCTCAAAATGTGCCATAAGGTTGTAACTTTCATATCCCCTATCCATAACTACAAGAGCTGTTTCAAAAGGGAGAGACCTCCATCATTTCAATAACCGCTTGTCGCTCATCTGCTGGATTTCTAGGAATATTCACGTCACTTCCATCTGCAGCTAGAATAGGTATCGAATCATCTATAGGAATTTTTGAGGTGAATTCTTTGAATACTTTATAGAAAGCGTTTGATTTGATTTTGTAGCGAGCTTGTACAAAAGCAGATTCCGCGATCCAAATATCTGCATCTAACAATTCTTTAGAAATGGATTTCCCGGACATACCAAGGATTAAATTCACCGTTTTATCGAGAGATAGTTCCCGATTACGAGAAAAATCAGCTGGATTATGGATCAAACGTAAGCGCCCAATAACAAGGTATCTTTAACCGAACTAGAAATCTAGCTATACTAATCTTATAAATCATCAGGATGGAGATTGATATGGTAGATTCTCGCTCGTTCACTAGGATAAATTTATGCGATTTAGGTCGGGTTCATTTGATAACTGGTAAAACAGATATGAGGCAAGGAATTGATTCCTTGGCTTACTTAGTGAAACAGGAATTTGAATTAGACCCCTTCTCAGGCCAAGTCTTTCTTTTCTGTGGTGGAAGAAAAGATCGCTTCAAAGCCCTTTATTGGGATGGACAGGGCTTCTGGTTACTGTACAAAAGGTTTGAGAATGGAAAACTCAACTGGCCTTCGAATGAGCGAG
>NZ_SPPZ01000059.1 GCF_004570525.1 Streptococcus sp. WM07
CTTTTTTAGACCAACAAGCTCCTAGTTTACTAATACGTCCAAAGCCAGCCTCATCTTGATACATAAGCCGAACTTTTTGGTAAGATTTACCACAGATAAAGCGCTTACTTGATTTTTCCTCAAATTGTGATTTTATTTTTTGACGCTAAAATTGTCTTAGCATCTGCTTTCTTTGGATGTTGAGGGCGTGGACTGACCTTGCGCCAGCCATGACGTTTCAGAAGTGCATAAAAACCTTCGCGGCTTGTTTTACGTCCTACTCTTTTTTGATAGGCTTCAAAGAGTGTGTCAACAGTGACAAATTCTCCATTCATAGCGGAAGAAGCCTGTTCTTCAAGAAATTCCTCTTCCTCTTCATGTGTTAAATAAAAGTGGCGGCGTCCTCCACGGTTTTCAGTAAGGAGTGCCTCTAAACCTCCTTCTAGATAACGGTTCAATAAGTTTCGTACAGTTTGATGAACAAAACCTACTGATTTAGCTACTGCTGTTAAATTCTGACATTCAGAGTAGAGAATGAGAGCTTGAATTTTCCTATGGTGCTGTGCATTCTTTTTATCTTTCAGGGCTTGCTTCAATTCGCTAATTTGATATTCATTTAGTTCGACTTTCATACCTTATAGTATACAGCTATTTTTGTTTTTTGTTAAGTATTAGACAACATGGCTATCACTCAAATAGTCGCCACCGTCTGTGGAGATGATGTCTGCCTTATCATCTGCGAAGACCATGACAAAGCACAAGAAACCTTCCAAATTCTCAGTCAATATACCCCACCCTTTTTCTTCGGGAAAGAAAAAAAAGACCTGAATCGCTTTTAAACGATTCAGGTCTTCTTGTTGCTCCTCCAGCAAATCTACCATCAGACTCGACAACAAGTCAGTGATAATAACCGAAGGAACAATCGATAACAGAGTTTTAATGGAATTACAGCATCATTTCATCATCAACCAAGGCATGACCACTGTTTTTATGGAAGAGGTCAAGTAGGTTTTGAACGGTCAAATTAGCTTTTTCTTCACCCTTAACATCAACAACAATTCGTCCTTGGTGAAGCATGACCAAACGGTTTCCGTATTCAATGGCATTTTCCATATTATGGGTAATCATCAAAGCCGTCAGTTTATCTTTTTCAACAATTTTTTTCGTCAAATCCATAACCATATCACTGGTTTTCGGATCTAGGGCAGCCGTATGTTCATCCAAAAGGAGAACCTTGGGTTTAACCAAGGAAGCCATGAGAAGTGTCAAGGCTTGGCGTTGACCCCCAGATAGGAATTGAGTATCGACCTTCATTCGATTTTCAAGTCCTAAGCCTAATTCTTTAAGAGCTTCTTTAAAAATTTGACGTTCGGAATCCTTGACTCCCCAGCTAAGGCCACGTTTTTGACCGCGACGATAAGCAACTGCCATGTTTTCTTCAATGGTCAAGCGAGATGCCGTTCCCATTTTGGGATCTTGGAAAACACGGCTGATATCAACTGCGCGCTTAGCTGCTGGAATCGTTTTAATAGATTTACCTTCCAAGAGGATATCTCCAGAATCGACCAGCAAAGTCCCTGCTAAGGTATTCATAAGAGTTGATTTCCCTGCCCCATTTCCTCCGATAATCGAAATGAAATCACCTTCTTGCACTTCCAGATTCATCCCTCGGAGAACATGGTTTTCATTGATAGTACCAGCTTCGAAGGTTTTGTGAATATCTTGAATCGATAAAATACTTGTCATCTTGCTTCCTTCCTATGCCGTTTTGTCTGTCACATTAATCTTACGCACGCGCAACTTCTTTTGAATTTCCGGCACAAAGAGTACTACTGCCAAGAGAGTCGCCGAGAAGAGTTTCACCAAATCAGCATCCATACCTGGAATTTCCAAAATCGCCAAGATAATGAGTCGGTAAATAATAGACCCCAAAACCACAGAGAGAAGACGCCAACCAATACGCAAATTGCGGAGGATCACTTCTGCAATGATAACAGAGGCCAATCCAATAACAATGGTACCAGTCCCTGAGTTCAAATCTGCAAAACCATTGTTTTGTGTCAAGAGAGCACCAGAAAGAGCAATCAAACCATTGGAGAGCATGTAACCATAGATTTTCATGCGATTTACATTGATACCATTAGCCTCACTCATAGGAATGTTATCCCCTGTAGATCGCAATGCCAATCCAATTTGAGTATTCATCAACAGAGTCAACAAGAGAATCACAACTGCGACAAAGAGACTACCAATAATCAGAACAGCTGTTGTTTTACTCAAGCCCAACCCCTGCAATTGAGTCACTAGAGTCTCCTGGCGAAGAAGCGCCACATTGGCTTTTCCTAATATTTTTAAATTAATAGAATACAAACCTGTTAAGGTAACAATCCCTGTCAAAAGAGCTGGAATTTTCATCTTGGTGTGGAGAAGCCCAGATACCAAACCGGCTCCCATTCCTGCTACAAATGCCAAAAGGGTCGCAAGCAGAGGGTTCATCCCTCCCACGATACTAGTTGCAGCTACAGCTGCACCAAGAGGATAGGCCCCTTCAGCTGTCAAATCTGCAATATCCAAAATCCGATAAGTCACGTAGACTCCAATGGCCATGATCGACCAAAGGAGACCTTGTGATACACTTGATAAAATAAGATCCACGTTCTACTCCTTTTAAAGAGGTTGGGACAACAATCCCACTTCTCTAATCATTTCAATTAGTCTTTTACAGCTAGCTTACTAGTATCAATTCCCAATTTCTTAGCCATCTCTTCATTGACATGAAGACTGACCGTTTCAGGATACTCAACTGCTGTATCAGCTGGTGACGCTCCATCCAAAATCTTCAAAGCCATCTTAGCTGTCTGACGACCAAGAGCCTCATAGTTGGTTCCATAAGTGAGAAGTCCTCCCTCATCCACCATATCAGTAGATCCACCGATAACAGGCACCTTATTAGCTACGGAAAGTTCTCCAATCATGGTCATCGTTGAAGCCACAGTATTGTCAGTCGGAATGAAGACAGCATCGACATCCTTCATCAAGCTTGTCACCGCATCTTGAACATCATTAGTATTGGAAATACCTTTCAAGACCACTTTATATCCTGCTTTTTCAAGAAGTGGTTGAGCTGTTTCGACCTGCACTTCAGAATTTCGCTCACTCGTGTTATAAAGAATACCAACTGTTTTTGCTTCTGGTACGGCTTGCCCTAATAGCTCCACCTGTTTGTCAATTGGAGCCTGGTCACTAGTCCCTGTTAACATGCCACCTGGTTTTTTAATCGATTCCACCAAATCTGCAGAAAGCGGGTCCGTAACAGCAGTGAAAAGGACAGGTGTGTCTGTAGAAGCCGTCGCCAAACTTTGTGCTGCTGGTGTCGCAATAGCAAGAACTAGATCGTTATTGTTAATGAGTTGTTCCGAAATCGTCTGTAGATTCGCTTGATCCCCTTGAGCATTTTGGTAATCTAAGGTTAGCTGATCACCTGCTTTGTAATCATTATCTGCCAATTCGGCTTCGAACCCTTCACGAGCTGCTGTAAGGGAATCGTGTTCCATGTACTGGAGGATTCCAACTTTAACGCCATTAGCATTTCCAGACTGACTCTGAGTGCTCGAACAAGCCGCCAAGCCCAAAACCGCTAGACCAAGTAATGAGGTGGTCAGTAAATACTTTCCGATTTCTTTCATCAATATCTATATTCCTTCTATTTCTCTAATGCTTTGATGGTTCCAGGATCAATTCCAAGAACCTTCGCCATCTCTTCGTTAACTGCAATACTTGCTTTTTCAGGTGTTTTCACAGCCAAATCTGCTGGTTTTTCTCCTTTAAGAATGTCAACAGCTAATTCACCTGCTTGAACACCAATCGCATGGTAATCAACACCGTACGTAAAGAGGGCTGCTTCGATAACAGCGTTGTCACTACCCATGGCAGGAACTTTTGCTTCTTTCAAAACATCTCCAATAGTGCTAGCTGTTGAAGCAACTGTGTTATCCAATGGGAAGTAAATCGCATCCACTTGACCCGCTAAAGAGGTCACAGCCTGTTGTACATCGTTAGTTGTAGTCACAGTCTTGATCACAACCTTAATGCCTTTCTCTTTCAAGATCTTTTCAGCTTCCTTAGCTTGAACTTCTGAGTTGACCTCGCTGGAATTGTAAAAAATTCCTACAGTTTTAGCATCTGGAACTACTTTGAGTAACATATCCAATTGACCTTTAACGTCACTCGCATCAACAGAACCTGTCATATTTCCACCAGGTTTTTCCATCGAATCTACCAAACCTGCAGATACAGGATCCGTCACAGCTGTAAAGACAGATGGTGTTTCAGTGTCAACACTCAAAAGGGATTGAGCTGCTGGTGTCGCAATCGCAAAGTTAACATCATTTTTTCCTGCAAGCTGTTCAACCATCGTCTGGAGATTCGCTTGATCTCCTTGAGAATTTTGCAAATCTACAGCTAAATTATCCCCTTCTTTGTATCCTGCTTTTTCAAGAGCTTCCATAAAGCCTTCACGCGTTGCCGTTAGGGCATCATGCTCAGCGTATTGAATAATTCCGACTTTTGTCTCTCCGTTATTGCTACTTGATGTTGAACAAGCTGCTAGGGCTACTGTGGACAAAAAGACTACCGAGCCTACCAAAAACTTCTTAAATCGCATAAATGTTCTCCTCTTTTTTTCTTTTCCTTAAATCAGAGTTTGGATACAAAAAATGGGACCGTTTCTGCTATCTAAACGGCCCCTTTTCAATTCAACTGTATGAAGAAACAGACTGATTTGACCTGCCACCTAGATATATCATCTATGCAGGTACAGTCAAAACTACCACAGCTACATAGATACAAACGAAACGTTGTCGTGTTTGTATCCATGAAACCAGGCTACAAACACTATCTAAAAGTAGCTGTAGAAATATGTATGATTCACTGCTGTTGCTTGGCTAGTTCTCAACATACCATAGTTTTCCTTTCTCCATTTTTAAGGTTAAGGGTATAATAAACTATTTTGAAAAAGGTGTCAAGCCCTTTTTCAGAATTTTTTCTAAAAAAACACTTTCAAAGTAGGAGATGGCTAAACTATAAAAGTTTATAAATAAATATAAAAGTTGCGCCAGAATATAAAACATTATAAAATAAATTTAGGATTATAAAAGAATATAAAAGAGTGAGGTAGCACGCATGGCAAACCCATTTACACTTGGATTTGGAAAAAAACCATTGACCTATATCGACCGAACAGCCCAAACAACAACGATTATAGAAGATTTAACCTCAGCCAATCCTTCCTCTCAATCCTATATTCTTACAGGTGTTAGAGGAGTTGGTAAAACAGTTATGATGAACGAAATTGTCCGTCTCCTGAATCAGAAATCTGATTGGATCACCATCAAGCTAAATCCAAATAGACCTCTTTTCGAAAGCTTAGCCGCAAAATTATACGAAATTCCAGAAATCAGTGCTTTATTTCATAAGGCAAAGCTAAACCTCTCGATTTTTGGTTTAGGTGTTGATGTAGAAAATGTCCCACCAGTTGTCAGCATAGAGGTTGCTCTTGAAAAAATGCTCTTACAGCTAAAGGAGAATAACAAAAAACTTCTCATAGCTGTTGATGAGGTTACAAAAACGGATAATCTAAAGGCCTTTGTTTCCTCATTTCAACTTTGGATCAGTGATGATCTGCCTGTATTTCTGCTCATGACTGGATTATACGAAAACATCTCGCTTCTTCAGGATGATTCCAGTCTCACATTTCTGCATCGATCAAAAAAGGAATACCTGTCTCCTTTAAATTATCTATTCATTACAAAGTCTTATAAAGAAATCTTTGAGTTATCGGATGAAGAAGCTATCGAAATGAGCAGGCTAACCAGAGGCTTCCCCTTTGCCTTCCAAGTATTGGGATATCTAAAATGGAATGAGAAGGAAAAACCTCTTATTGATTTACTAGACGCTTTCGATGACTATCTCCAAGAATATGTCTACAATAAAATCTGGTCCGAACTATCAGACTTAGATAGAAACGTTCTTAAAGCATTTCTAGATAGTCCCAAAAATGAAGTACCTGTAAGTCAACTCCGTGATCAACTCGAATTCTCTGCCAATAAATTTTCTGTCTACAGGGAGAGACTTATTCGAAAAGGGGTTGTTCATCCAAGTAAAAGAGGCTATCTAGAAATGACCCTTCCTCGATTTCGAGATTTTTTAAAACACATGGCTCTTTATGATTTTTAATTTTTTTCATTTATGAGCCTCTCTTCATCTTCTCTTCATTTTTCTCTTTTATACTAAAAGCATACCAAATGAAAAGAGGAATTCACTTTATGAAAACAATTTTAAAAAACAAATGGTTACTTCTGACTTCTGCACTGGTTCTTGGAAGTGGAGCTGTAGGAGCTGCTACCATCTATGCTACAGGAAATGCCCCTAGAGTCATTGAAACGGTTCAAGCGATGGATGATCAATTTGATTGGGACTGGGAAGATGATGATGATTGGGATCAGGGAGACAACCGAGACCAAGTTCTTCAGCAAATCATGAAATTAAATCCCAAACTCAACTTTGAAGCAGCAGCCAAGGCAGCACTCAAAGCAGCCGGTTCTGGAACCGTGACCGACATTAGTCTAGACCGTGAAAAAAACCAAGTCATTTATGAAGTTCGCATCGAAAGTAAGAATCAAGAAATTGAATTAGAACTTAATGCTGATAGTGGAAAAATTATTCGTAAATCAGAAGAGCCCTTAGAAGCCGAGGATAAACTTAAAGCCAAACCTGAAAAAAGCATCGCCGATGTCGAAAAAGCTCTTCTAAAGGAATATCCTTCCGCAAAAATCTTGGATATCAGCCTTGAAAACACTAGCAAATCTGTTACCTATCAAGTCGAAATCCTAGATGGCGATACCTTCCAGGAAATTTTAGTAGATTCCAAAAATCTGAGCATAACTGAAGCTCCCAGCGATTACTAATCCCTGCACGCAAGCCTGATAAAAGAGCGAGGATAGCTTGAAATAAAAACTCTTTCACGAACAAACATTCGTGAAAGAGTTTTTCGCCCCCCTTCTGTTATACTGGAGAAAAAAGAAAAGAGATCAGAATGAAACTATTAATCGTCGAGGATGAATTAGATTTAAATCGTAGCTTAGTTAAACTACTCAAGACCCAGGCCTACAGTGTTGATGCAGCATATGACGGAGAAGAAGCTTTGGATTACTTAGCAACAACGAATTATGATGCTTTAGTAGTGGACGTCATGATGCCTCGAATGGACGGTTTTACTCTTATTCAAACTCTCCGCCAGCAGGGTAAGCAAACTCCCGTACTCTTTCTAACCGCCAAGGATAGCCTAGAGGATAAAGTTCGAGGGCTGGACTTAGGAGCAGATGATTACCTAGTCAAACCCTTCGAATTTCCTGAACTTCTAGCTCGTCTGCGAGCGATCACACGTCGTGAACAAACAAACGTCACCTCCTCTCTCATTCAAATCGGCCCCATCTCCCTCGATTTGACCAGCCAACAAGTCTGGAAGGCTGACCAACTAATTCCCCTCACTGCTAAAGAATACGAAATTCTAGCTTACCTGATGAGTCACCGAGGACAAATCCTCTCACGCGACCGGATCCGCGAACACGTTTGGGATTTCGACTATGAAGGTGATTCCAATAATATTGAAGTGCTGATTAAGAATATCCGCCGCAAACTCCAAGAATCCTCCAAGAATTCCTTCATTCAAACCAAAAGAGGGCTCGGTTATGTCATTCTTTAAGTCCCCGTTCAAACGGTCTAATACCTCTATTATTCGCAGGGTTAATGCCTGGTACTCTGGCTTTATTCTCCTCATTCTCCTTGGCTTTTTCGGACTGGCCCTGCTCCTTACGAGCTCGTTCGCTACATCTGTTGACCAGTCCTTCTTACAAGAAGAAGCGATTGAAACAGCTCAAAACTTGGCAGAAGATGAAGACGACCTCGAGGGCTTTGACGACGGGATCTACTATTCCATCTACAATGACAGAAATCAGTCCCTACAATCTTTTTTTCCTAGCGACTTTGACAGTAGCCTTCCCTACTCGAATGGACAAGTACTAGAAAGCAGAGGTAACCAGCATAACTACTATTACGTTGACACAAAAATCCCCGAATCCAATCACTGGCTCCGAGCAGTCACAAGTCAAGGTAATAGTAATCCAGAATTGCAGTTGTTTCTCCTTACCCTTGCCGGAATTGCACCGTTTTTGATTGCTATCGTCAGTTGGGGAGGTTATCGCATCTTAAAAACCGCCTTTCGGCCTGTTGAGGCAATTGGTCAAACAGCCAATCGCATTCGACTCAGCCAAGATTTTTCCCAAAGAATCCCTCAAAGCCAACAAAATAACGAACTCACACAATTAGCGGCAACCATTAATCATATGCTAGAGACAGTCGAGAGCACTTTCAAACGGGAGCAGCAGCTCACCAATGATGTCTCTCACGAACTACGCACCCCGCTAACCGTCATTCTCTCAGAAAGCCAATACGGACGAGATTACGCGCAGACACTTGAAGAAGCACAGGAATCTAACGGTATTATTCACCGTCAAGCTCTACACATGAAAAATTTAGTAGAGCAAATCCTCGAGCTAGCACGTCTGGAGGAAGGACATCCAGTGGAAACCCAACTACTCGACTTTTCTCTCTTAGTGAAGGAAAAAGCTTCTGATTTTCGACGAATGTTGGAAACAGAGGGCATCACAGTCGACATTGATATCCAGTCTAACATTCAATTGCAAGGGCATGCGACCCAACTACAACGCTTGCTGGATAATCTCCTCTCCAATGCCCGAAAATTCACATCAGATTGGATCTACATTCAATTAAAGGCCGATGAAAAAATGGCAAGCCTGCGTATCAGCGACAATGGATCTGGAATACCAACCGATCAACTCGACCACATTTGGGAAAAATTCTACCAGATCTCTCAAGACCGCAATAAAAATCAAGACCAAGGAATCGGCCTCGGCCTCTCCCTGGTCCGCCAAATTGTCCACCAACATCAAGGTCAGATTCAGGTGGAATCCCAAGTCGAACAAGGCAGTTGCTTTATCGTAAACTTACCTGTAGACCTTAAACAATTAGAGCAAACGAAATAGCTCATAAGATATGCACAACCAAGATAGAGAAAGCCCACGCTAGAATTGGAAATCTAGCATGAGCTTTCTCTATCTTTTTAATCTTTGTTATACTTAACAAAAAACAAAAATAGCTGTATACTATAAGGTATGAAAGTCGAACTAAATGAATATCAAATTAGCGAATTGAAGCAAGCCCTGAAAGATAAAAAGAATGCACAGCACCATAGGAAAATTCAAGCTCTCATTCTCTACTCTGAATGTCAGAATTTAACAGCAGTAGCTAAATCAGTAGGTTTTGTTCATCAAACTGTACGAAACTTATTGAACCGTTATCTAGAAGGAGGTTTAGAGGCACTCCTTA
>NZ_SPPZ01000005.1 GCF_004570525.1 Streptococcus sp. WM07
GATTTTCCTATGGTGTTGTGCATTCTTTTTATCTTTCAGAGCTTGCTTCAATTCGTTAATTTGATATTCATTTAGTTCGACTTTCATACTTTATAGTATACAGCTATTTTTGTTTTTTGTTAAGTATAAGACCGAAAAAAGAGCCCTTACGGACTCTACTTATAGTGGAAACATAGAAATTTAAGAAAATATTCTAAGGCATTTTCTGTGATTCTTGAATTTTTTTCATTTTTTCCAAAAGATTTGTCTTACTATTTTTCAACGCACCTTGTTTACGAGCGTTTTTCTCATGGAAGCGTCGTACCTGGGCTTTCCCCTTATCATCTAGTTGATATTTTCCCATAATCTTACTTTCTTTCATAAAGCTTGAGAGTTTGAAGTTCTGTCTCCAACTCCGTGTAAGTCGTTGCCAATTCCTTCTCCACATCTTCTAGGAGAGGTTGATTAGAATTCACTACCATATAACGCGGACGAACACTTTCTAAATCATTCGCCAAACGTAGTTGATTTTCTGGTAAATATAAGTAATAGGCTGGACTGAGAAGAGCTGATGCTGACCATTTACCAGAGGCTTGGTACCAGTTAGCTCGACTATCCCAAGCATAAATAATATCCGATCTGTTGGATTCTTGTTGTAAATAGGCTAACACATTTTGACGCTCTGCATTCAGTGCTCTCTCCCCAATCACTCTTACTCCTAAAGGAAGAAAAACCAAAACAGCCCCTAACAGTAACGGTAGGTAAAACAGATTGGTCACATATCTCCGGAAAAGAGAAGTCTCCTTCCGCATCTTCTGATGTCGACCATATTGAACACCACTCTGTATGCGATCAAAAATGAATACCTGTAGCAACCAGAAGTAAGGAATACCTGGCAATAATTGATGAAAAGCAAATTCCCCCTGGGTGCTCGCAACAAGCCAGATCCCCAAACTTCCCAAGATTCCCAAGGGTAAGAAGAAAAGACCTTTCTCCGTACGAGGGGCTTGACTTAACCCAATCAATCCCATAGGTAAACCGAGGCCTAGCACTACAAGGAAATAAAAGAGAGCCGGCTGTAATTGACTAAGCCCCTCAAACCGCAAGCTCTGCCACATATAAGAAGTCTGATTCAAGGCCTGGCCAAAGGTCCCATTCCAGACAGTGATGTAACCTAATGGATAAAATACAAGCGAAAAACCGATTAAAGCGGCTAATAATTGTGACAGACCTCTAGCAGATTTTTTAGCTCGAAGATTACGATAGAAAAGATAGAGGAAATTAACCCCGTAAAAGAAGAGACCCGTAAAAGGATCAATCATTACCACTACAGCAGCAAGTGCTCCATATTTAAAGAATCCCTTGTTTGCTTCTTCGTCCTGGCTCAAATCTAATAACAAATTACATGCAAGTAACAAAAAAGGAAGCGTAAAGAGAAGAGGATAGAGACCTCCAAACCCTAAAATGAGGATTAAAAAATAAAAGAAATGGGTCGATGCTCCAGCTACCTCTGCCTTGCCTGATAAGCGATGAGCCAAGGCAAAGGCCTTACGCCCACTCACATACAAAACAAGAAACTGGAGACCAATCAAAAGAATAGTTCCCTGGTAAGAGGAACCCAACCAGATCAATCCATAAAATAAAATCCCAGCTGTACCATAAAAGTCCGCATAAGGCAGTTGCCCCTGCTGCAAGGCCCAAGCCGCATAAAGGATCTGTTCCTGTAGATTCGTTGCAACATTTATAAGAAAGGGATTCGCCACACTGAAAAAGGCCAGCAAAAAACTCCAAATCAAGGGGCTGACAAAGGGAAGGTGAATATCTTCCTTCAAATCATCGTGTGAGATTCGATGTTTGGACCGACGTTCCCAACGAGATTTCGCATGTTGTTCCATCATAGCACACTCCTTTTTTCATTCCTTTCTAGTATACCAAAAAAGAAGGGCACTCGGAACTTCCAATCAAAATTCCTTGCCCATCTTTTCACTAGAGGAGTGGCGCAAAAATCTGGACCACTTCCTTAATCAAGCGCTGATACCAAACCGGTTTAAAGGTCTGATCCGTCACTTCAATAGATTGGTCAAAAATGGATTGAAAATCCTTGCCCATGTCTTCTAAACTATTCGTTTTATACATGAGCACAGCATTTTCATAGTGATGGACTAGACTACGGTAATCAAAATTGATGGTTCCTACCACACCCAAGTGATCATCAACCAAAACATTTTTCGAATGCACAAAGCCCGGTTCATATTCAAAAATACGAACGCCGGCACTCAATAAATCAAGATAGGCTCCACGAGTGACCAGCTGAATCACCTTTTTATCAGGGATATAAGGGGTCACGATACGAACATCCACTCCTCTTAAAGCTGCATTTTTGATATCCTCGGTCAAGTCATAATCCATGATCAGATAAGGGGTCGTGATATAAACATAATCTTGAGCCTGTGTAATTAAATTCTGATAAACCTTTTTCCCAACAGGATCTCTATACATAGGCTTTGGCCCAGAACCATAGGGAATGTAATAACCTTGCCCTTCTTTTTTTTCTTCCAAAAAGTGGTAACGATCAATCGCTTCCAACTGACCTTGGTTGATATACCAGTTAATCAAAAAGAGCCGAACAAGAGCCTGTACAGCTTGCCCTTCTAAACGAATACCACCGTCTTTCCAATGTCCAAAGCGTAAGCGTTGGTTAATGTACTCATCAGCTAAATTCACACCGCCAGTATACCCAACTTCTCCATCTATAACCAAAATTTTACGATGGTCGCGGTTATTATAAACAACGGTCATTCGTGGAACTACTTTGTTGAAGCGATGGGCTTCAATGCCCATCGCTCGTAATTGCCGAACATAATCTCCTGGCAGGGTAGCCATACAACCGATATCATCGTAAAGAAATTTAACCTCTACCCCTTGAGCTGCCTTACATTTAAGGATTTCCAATATTTGGTCCCACATCAAACCGGGCTCAACAATGTAATATTCCAAAAAGATGAATTTCTGGGCAGCTTCTAAGTCCTGTAAAAGCGAGTGGAAATACTCTTCCCCTAAAGCAAAATACTCTGATTGAGTTCCCGTATAGATAGCAGCATTCGTATCCGTTTTAAGCAGGGCTTGCATAATGCCAGCAACAGATTGATTGTCTTCCCGAATCTCCTCCAGCTTGGACTGAGAGGAAGGAACGAAAAAATCATATTTGCCAATAGCCTCCAACTGTTGGATTTCTTTTTTGGAGAGCCGTCTTTCACCAAACATAATGTAAAGTAAAGGGCCTAAGACGGGTATCATGGCCACCAATAGCCAAGTCACCTTACTATCCGGTGCCATATTTCGATTAAAGATTGAAATAACGGTGGCAAGCGTGATCAATACAATAAATCCTAACCAAACATAGGGAAACATGCTGCCAAAATAAAAGAAGGCAGTAAAAACCAGAGTTAATTCTGCCAACATAATTGCAATACTAAAGCCATATTTCCACATGATTAATCGTAATTTACGCACAGTTTTCCCTCTTACTTATCCAGTTCGTTTAAAAACCTTCTCAGGCTCCAACTCTCCGTCATAATCGTATTCAGTATCTGTAATATATAATTGGTGATTCTCCACACGATAGAGCATATATTCCTCGTCAACCATCATACCTTCCGAATCAATAATTTCCACATGTTGAACAATTTTATTGCCATTCATATCATCTGAGATTAAGGTCCCTTGCCCATCTTTCATGGTCAAGTGATAATTTTCTTCCTCAGCTGATGACATATAAGTACCATCTAAATTCTCTGGAATCGCTAAAACTGTTTCTTCTTCTACAGGTTGCTCTTGCTTCGATTTTGTCGAGCAGGCTGTCAATCCTAGGGCAAGAAGTAAAACCATCCCTATGGTCAGCCATTTCTTGGACATTTTGCTACTCCTAAACTACTTTTTCCCATCTAGTATACACCATTTTTATCAAAATGTTAGGTTTTTTACTCACTTATCCAACCTTTTCGCACCTGACCGACAAAATGTAATGAACCTGTAATGAAAATCGGACGTTTTTTCTCATTTCGAATAAAAGAGACCAAATCCCTGTCCAGACGCTCTAACCCCAAGGATGTTCCATCCTCTAATCCACCCTCAAACGGCACTAGATAAAATTCGGCTTGTGGCAAGTGTTCCCGTAAATAGACCAGCATATCTGTATAATTTTTTCTCGGTAAAAAACCTAAAAGAAAAATCGGCGCTTCCCACACATGGCTCTCAACAAACTGGAGTAAACGCTCCATGGCAGGTACATTATGAGCCCCATCCAAATAAACCCCTGCCTCAAGTTCTTCCAGGCGACCAGGCCAGTTCACGCGCCCCAGCGAAACCCGCATCTGAGCCTGGTCAAGCTCTAATCCCTTGATATCAGCCCAACAAAATACTGCCATCAAGGCTAAAGCTGCATTTTCCTGTTGGAAGGCTCCCAAAAGACCCAGTTGCAACCCCTCCAAACAAATATCACCCGCCAAAAAAAACTGATCCTGCCAGACAAAATCTCGACCATACTGATAAATAGGATTCCCATACAGACTGGCCTCCTCCTCAAAAATAGGAAGTAAACTTGCGGACACAGGCCCCAAAAGTAGACGTTGGGTACGATTGATAATACCAGCTTTCTCCCTAGCAATAGCTTCCAGGCTATTCCCCAAAACCTCTTGATGATCCAAACCAATTGAGGTGATCAGTGCCAAATCGCTTTCCACTAGATTGGTAACATCCTGACGTCCACCAATCCCCACCTCCAGCAGTGCAACATCCACCGCTTCTCTGGAAAAATACATAAAAGCCACACAAGTCCACAGTTCAAAATAGGATAAGGGGCCGGCATCCATTTGAGCCTCTACCGTCTGAATTTGCTGCACAATTTCCCATAAACTCGCCAAGGGAATCAAAGTTCCATTTAGACGAACCCGCTCCCGCATATCCTCTAAATGAGGGGACGTAAAAGCTCCAACTTTCAATCCTTGATCTTGAAGCAACTGACTCAAAAACGCCTGAGTCGAGCCCTTGCCATTCGTTCCTCCAATTTGAATACTGGCAAAATCCCGCTCAGGATGCCCCAGTAAGTCCAGTGCTTGTAAAAATCGCTCCTGTCCTTTGGGGAAATTTAAACCGATACGGCTCTCAAACCACGCTTCTAATTCCTTCTGATTCATTGTTCCTCCACTATCCTAAACCGAATAAAAAAAGAAAAAGCCCCGGCACATACCATCAGTACCCGCCTTGACTTCCTCCTTATTTAACTATTTTCTAACGACAACTCTGAAAGCTAACAGCCCATTTCAATTCGGGCAGGAGCCACTGGACCTAGCTGAGTCTCTATTTCTCGTCAGCTGCTAAAAAGGTCCACTGGACCTAGCCGAGTCTCTATTTCTCGTCAGCTGCTAAAAAGGTCCACTGGACCTTTTTACTCCTCTGTCATGAAACTGTTAAAGACTTCTTCAATCATGTCCCATTCTGCGTTTGAGTCTTCTGGGATTGGTTGGAGATCGCCTTCTGTACCGTCTTCATTTTCAGTGTATGAATAGGCTTGGATTTCGATTTGACCTTCTTCATCTTCTTCTGCACCGACAGGCATTAATAGAACATAGTTCTTTCCAAATTCTTCGCGTCCGTCAATGGTCAAGATAATCTCAAACAAGCTCTCATTCCCAGCATCATCTACCAGGGTAATAACATCGCGTTCGTGTTCTTCATGTGAATGTGACATGGTTTCCTCCTAAAAATGGCGGTCTAAGTAATTTTGCAAAATCAATTGAGCCGCTAATTTATCAATAACTTTCTTACGTTTGGAACGACTGACATCCGCCTGCTCAATCAACATACGTTCTGCCGCAACAGTTGTTAAACGTTCATCCTGATAGGCGACAGGCTTGCCAAACTCCGACTCTAATTTTGCCCCGTAAGCTTGACTCGCTTCAACGCGAGGTCCGCTCGTATTATTCATATTTTTGGGTAGACCAATCACAAATTGGTCTACTTTATATTCTTGGACAAGTTGAGAGAGGCGTTCAAAACCAAACTCACCTTTTTCTTCATCAATGGGAATGATCTCTAATCCCTGAGCGGTAAAGCCCAAGGGATCTGAGATAGCGACTCCAACCGTTTTGGAGCCTACATCAAGGCCCATAATTCTCATTCGAAATCGACTCCTTGTCCTTTCAAGTAATAGCGGACCAGTTCTTCAACAATCTCGTCGCGTTCGTATTTACGGATTTGATTGCGAGCATCATTGTAACGGGGCACATAAGCTGGGTCCCCGCTTAGAACATACCCAACGATTTGGTTGATGGGATTGTAGCCTTTTTCGCTTAGGGACGTGTAAACATGGGTCAAAGTCTCGCTGATTTCCTTTTTATTCGAATCATCAAGATTAAAACGGACTGTTTCATCTGTAAAACTCACTATTACACCTTCTTTCTCATCTAGTATTTCCTCATTATATCATACTCAAAGAGGGAACACAATCAAAGCTTAGGGAGCGTCGGTTACAACAGCTCCATTGGATTGGCGAATTTCCAAGAATTTACTTGGTTTCACCTCACTCATCTCAATAATCCCACTTCCTTGGAAATATGTGTTGTTTCGAATTCCTTCCAAGTCTAAATCTTGGAAATTATAAGTTGATAAATTCTTCAAGCGTTGATCTTCAAGAATCTCTATAGTACTGGTAAATCCTCGGACAGCTGTAGCCGATTTATATTTCTCATCTTCTTCCAAACTTGTTTTCAGACGATTGTTGGTTTCTTCTACCCCAACTTCTTCGACAGACTGTTTTAGTTCATCGGTTAGTGGACTAATAACTTCGACTTCAAAGGTTAGATACTGATCTCCTTGGTAAGTTAAGGTTTGGACTGTCGTAGTGCCATCCTCAGCTGTTGGGAATTCCAAACGTTTTTTCTGAACAGCATTCTCATCAACTTTCTCAGTTAGAATGGGAAGGGTCGACGTAATTTTCACCGTTTCCTCTCCGGGCTTACTGGCTTTTTTAGCTTGGCCACACCCAGCTAGCACCAACAAACTAGCCGTAGCTGTTATTAAAAGTTTTTTCATGATTTGAGTCTCCTCTCAGCCTCTATTTTATCATACTGTCTTTCTACTGACAAAAAAGCTGGTGCGAAACAGCACCAGCTTTTGGGAATTAAAGAGCCGCACGCAAACGGGCTTCTGCATTCTCCACATTACGAACCGATCGTGGAAGAAAAGCTCGGATATCATCCTCTTTGTAGCCTACTTGAAGACGTTTGTTATCTAGCATAATGGGACTCTTCAAAATCCGTGGATTCTCCAAAATAATATCTACGACTTCGCTAAGTGGTAGCTCGTCTAAATCAATCCCTAGGCTCTTGGCATAGCGATTTTTAGAAGAGACAATGCTAGCAATACCGTTATCGGTCTTAGCGAGAATTGCCATAAGCTCTTCCCTTGTGATACCATCTTTTCCAATATTGTTTTCTTTATAGCTTAGTTGATGTTGAGTTAACCAGGTTTTTGCTTTTTTACAGCTTGTGCAACTTGAAACTGTGTAAATTTTGATCATACAAAATCCTCCTTTCGCTACACTACTGTTAGTTTAACGAATTTTGGGCAATAGGCCATCGGTCCCTAGACCGACTTTTCACACTCATAACTGTCAAAATCTGACTTTATCAATCCCCTAGCAGGAATTTTAGTTCTAAAAGCAGCATATTCAACGGTGCCCCAAGCCTTTCAGACCAGTCCTGTTTGAAATTTTACGTGTATTCTGATTTTCCAATTAGATAGACATTTATTCTTCGATTTCAATCGCTTCTAAATCTAAAGGTAAATCTTGAGCCATATCCGCAGCCTCTTCTAAAACCTTCTCATCTATCTCTGGTTGTGAGGAATTGTCTACAACCTCTCCTTCTGGCAATTCTGCTACTGGTAGGCCAAAGTGTTGACGGACCTTGCGATCAACTTCTTCAAAAATAGCTGGATTTTCCTTAAGAAACTTCTTAGCATTCTCAGAACCCTGACCAATCTTATCATCTCCATAAGAATACCAAGCTCCCGATTTTTTAATAATATCCAAATCACTGGCAATCTTAACCAGCTCACCAGCTGCAGAAATCCCCTCTCCATAGATGATTTCAACAACAGCCTCTTTAAATGGTGGTGCAATCTTGTTCTTTACAACCTTAATCTTGGTTTCCTTACCAATGTTCTCATCCTTCTGGTCGCCAGTCCCCTTAATTTGGGAATTTCCACGAACATCTAAACGAACAGAGGCATAAAATTTAAGGGCACGACCACCCGGTGTAGTTTCAGGACTTCCAAACATAACCCCGACCTTTTCCCGAAGCTGGTTGATAAAGATAGCCACCGTCTTGGTTTTATTGATGGAAGATCCCAATTTTCGCATAGCCTGACTCATCATCCGAGCCTGCAAACCAACGTGATTGTCACCAATATCCCCATCGATTTCAGCTCGTGGAACCAAGGCTGCAACCGAATCGATAACCACTAAGTCAATCGCACCAGAATCAATCAATTTTCCAGCAATCTCTAATCCTTGCTCCCCAGAGTCTGGTTGAGAGAGTAGAAGCTCATCAATATTGACTCCAAGTGCTTGGGCATAGGCCGGATCCAAAGCATGCTCAGCATCAATAAAGGCTGCAATCCCCCCTTCTTTCTGAGCTTGGGCTACCGCATGCAGAGCTACTGTTGTTTTACCAGAACTCTCCGGTCCATAAATCTCGATAATCCGGCCTTTAGGGTAACCACCAGCTCCCAAAGCAATGTCCAAAGCCAAGCTTCCTGAACTCATGACCTGAACCTTCTGATCCATCCGTTCTCCCAGACGCATAATGGATCCCTTACCGAAATCCTTTTCGATGACTTTCATCGCGTCTTCAAGGGCTTTTTTCCGTTCATCACCAAATTTTTTGGTGATTTCAGGTAATTTTTTTTGTTTTTTTGCCATTTTTTCTCCTTATTTCAAGCACAAGACACTTCCTCCATTATAGCAAAATCTCTTACTTGATTAAAGTTTCCCGTATTAAATTAAAAGCTTCTAAAACTGCAAGCTGGCGGATGGTGTTGCGGTCTCGCCCCCCTAAATAAAGACGATGGCTATTGGTCCCTGTAGGGCCAGCCAGACCTAGCCAAACTGTCCCTACTTCTTGTCCTTCCAGCTGGTCTGGACCCGCAACCCCAGTCAGGCTAATGGCTAAATCTGCTCCCGTACGGGCGCGGGCACCTTCAGCCATCCTTTCAGCAGTCCAGGCTGAAACAACACCAGCCACCTGTAATTCTTCTTGAGGGATTCCCAACATCTGGCTTTTTTGCTCTAGACTGTAGGTCACAAAACCACCCGGAAAGACCGCAGAAGCCCCCGGTAATTGTGCTAACTCGGCTTGCAACAAACCGGCCGTCAAACTTTCCGCTGCTGTCAAGGTCAGGCGATTTTCCTTCAACAAATCAAGGACTGTCCGAGCTAGACTTTGATCATCTCCATAAGCATAGAGATAGTCTTTCAAATTTCCCTCTTGAAGAATCGCTTGTTCTAAACGGTCTAAAAGTTCTCCTCCTGCTTCTGGAGTAGCAGCTTGAGCAGTCAACCGTAAGGTCACTTCTCCTACCTTAGCATAGGGAGCCAGAGTCGGATTTGTCTGATTGGCGATTAAATCTACAAGATGGGTCACCAATTGACTTTCACCAATCCCAAAGAAACGGAGAACTCTCGAATAAAGGGCTTGTTCCTGTTTCAACAGAGGGGCTACCTGTTCCAAGAACATGGGCTTGAGTTCGCTCGGTGGACCAGGTAGGACTACATATGTAACACCCTGGTCCTCAATCAAACTCCCTACAGCCAAACCTGTTCGGTTGGGCAGGGCACGCGCTCCTTCAATCATATCAGCCTGGCGATCATTGTTAGCTGTCCGGATTCGCTTAGGATTGCTAGCAAAGAAGGCATCTAGCTTGGCCATAGCTGCTGGATCAGGTCTTAACTCCCGTTCCAAAAAAGCAGCCAAGGTTTGTTTGGTTAAATCATCCTCTGTTGGCCCCAAACCTCCAGAAAGAATCACCCAATCCGCCCGCTTTTGTGCAATAGTCAACACCTCTGTCAAGCGTTCCACATTATCCCCTACAACCGTATGGTAGTAGACTCCAATTCCCAAACCTGCTAATTCTTGAGAAAGAAATTGGGCATTGGTATTGGCAATTTGCCCCATTAAAAGCTCCGTCCCTACTGCAATGATCTCTGCCTTCATGACCGTCTCCTTTATTTCACCAACATTTTCAAAGCTGATTTCATATAATTTTCAGCCGTATCCGTAGTTCCATCAAAGAATTTACGAATTTTTTTCAATTCCGCAGCCTTATATCCCAAGGCTTGCAAGGCTTCCATAGCCTCGTCCAAAGCTTGATTAGCAGCAGCTACTGTAGTTTTGAGTGGCTGAGACTCACTCGCTTGCAACTTGCCTTCTAAATCCAAAATCATCTGTTGGGCTGTCTTTTTTCCAATTTTAGGGAATTTAGTTAAATAGGTGCTATTTTTTTCGCTAATGGCCTGAACAAGACCTTCATGATCATCAGCCGCAATAATAGCTAGGGCTGAAGTAGGTCCAATCCCCGAAACCGAAATCAGGTGTAAAAAGAGTTCCTTCTCCGCCTCATCTCGAAAACCATACAAGGTATGGGCGTCTTCTCGAACCGCTTGGTAGAGATAGAGGGTCAACTCTTGGTTGACCTGCCCGCTATAGGCATACGGATTTGCCACATGGATTAAATAACCAATCCCCGAAACCTCTAAAACAAGAGCATTGGTGCGAATCTTGGTCAGCTGACCTTTCATATATTCAAACATGATTTTCTTACTTTCTATTCGTATTTCCCAAATTCTCGGAGACTCTTGTGATTCTCCTGAATACGTCGAAACATCTTCTCCATATCTCTATTCGTAAAATGCACTAAAACAGGTCGTCCATGAGGACAATTATAAGGATTTTGGCAAAGACTCAATTGGTAGAGGAGATGACGAGCAGACTGCTCATCCAAGGCATGATTGGCCTTAATCGACCGTTTGCAACTCATCATAATGGCCAATTCAGCTCGATACTTATGGATTGAGACCTCCTTGGTCAGTAGCAGCATATCACACATCTCGTAAACACCCGCTTCAATCTCCTCTTCCTTAAACCAAATAGGATGTTCCCGCAAGATGAACTGATTGTTCCCATAATCAGACAAGTGAATACCAACCTCCCTTAAAATAGGCAGTTGCTCTTTCACACGAAGGGCATCCCCTGCTGAAAATTCGAAGATATAGGGTACCAATAATTGTTGCTGATCCCCCGAAACTTCACCAATGGATTGACGGTACTCCTCATATTTGACTCTTTCCTGAGCTGCATGCTGGTCCACGATATAAAGCCCCTCTTTCCCCTGAGCAAAAAGATAGGTTCCGTGCATTTGCCCAAAGTACTCTAGTTGGGGGAAGGTTGCGGTTTCCTCACCATCTAGCTTGCCGTAAGCTTTTTCCAGACTTGCCAAATCCAACTCAGGGTGGTCCAAATCACCGTAATCTGCATCTTGTCGTTGAGCAAAGTGAACCGAACTAGTCGCAACAGACTCTTCTACTACTGCAAGAGGAGCGGAGGAGTCAGGTTCCTCTTTGGGGCTCGGTTGGAAATAGACCGGATTCTCTTCCAAAACTAGGCTGGTTTGTACCGGCTTATCGACTTTCTGAACAGCGGATTTGGCTAAATTTTCCAAAGCATCGGGAATCAGATCCTGCTCTTTTAGGGCCTCTTGAATAGCCTGGCGAATCAGGTCCATGACCTCTTTTTCTTTTGACAAACGCAATTCTTGCTTAGTTGGATGGACGTTCACATCCGCTAGAAAAGGATCCAATTCAATGTCTAAAACAACTAAGGGGAAGCGGCCAATCATAAGCTTACTGCCATAACCTTCGAGAATCGCCCGATTGAGCAAGAAATTTTTGATATAGCGGCCATTGACAAGCAGGGTAATATAGGAACGATTGGCACGGGTTAATTCTGGCAAACTCACATAACCATGAACGGAAATATCTAGGTCATGGGCCTCCACTTCGACCATCTTACGTGCAGTTGTTAAGCCATAAATGGCTGCTAACACCTGACGTAGATCGCCCTGACCACTGGTTTGGAGGAGCTGCTTATCCTCATGAATCAGGGTAAACGAGATCCTTGGATGGGCCAGACTGAGACGATTGACCACATCCACAACATGGGAAAGCTCCGACTGGGGACTACGCATATATTTGAGGCGAGCTGGAGTGTTATAAAAAAGATCAGCCACTCGGACAGTTGTTCCTTGAGCACGACTGATGGTCTCCTCTTCCAAAATTTCACCTGCCTGTGTCACCAATCTCTGGCCTTTCTTAGCTCCAGCTTCCAAACTTTCCAGGGTTAGACGACTGACGGATGCGATGGAAGGGAGAGCTTCCCCTCGAAAACCCAAGGTCCGAATTCGAAACAGATCAGCCTGACGTTTAATTTTGCTGGTTGCATGACGCTTCAGGGCTAGTGCTAACTCTCCAAAGGCAATCCCACGACCATCATCTCGGATTTCAATTAGTTTAAGCCCAGCTTCCTGCAAACGAATTTCAATCGACTGGCTGCCTGCATCAATGGCGTTTTCTAAGAGTTCCTTAACCACACTACTGGGACGTTCAACTACTTCTCCAGCAGCAATTTGGTTGGCTAGGACCTCTGGTAATTCAAGAATTTCTGTCACAACAAATCCTCTTTCTAAATAGCAAGAAAGAGGCGGGATTGTAGGATCCAGCCTCTTTAAATATGACAATAGTTACTGTGCTCGTTTAAAAGCATGCTGGGCTGCCTCTGAGCTCGTCCCGATAACCAAGCTATCTGCCGTAGCAACTTGGTCATGAAAGGGCAGTTTTTGCCCTGCTGGAACGATGGTAATAGCAGATAAAGCCCCGCCAATCTTATAATGATCAGATACCAGGCTTCCCTCCTTCTCCTCTAGTCCGTTAAAAATTGAAGCATCAAAACGATCACTACTGCCGTCTGCTTCAATACGGAGAGCCTCCCCTTTATCATTCACCCAAGTCCCTACCAAACTGGAATAATCACCTTCTAAAATTCCTTGGAGATTGATAGTGGATTCCTGGATTTCATTGGAGCTCGGTGTTTCACTTGAAGAGGTCTTCGAACTACTTGAAGCTTCTTGTCTTGAACTGGTAGACGAGCTCTCTTTTGACTCAGATGCAGGCTTAGTCCCGCAAGCAGTGAGAATAAATAATAAGCTAGCTAAGAACAAAAAGAATCGTGTTCGCATGTGAAATCTCCTAGTAGACTTTCTATTACTATTTTAACCCTTGCCTAGTTATTTGTAAAGGCAGAGTCCTATTTTGAAAAAGGTTTGAAAACGTCGTTTTCAAACCTTTTTCTTTTTCTCTCACATTATTTCGTTGGTTCCAAATGCCAAACTTGCTCATTGTATTGAGCGATAGTACGGTCAGATGAGAAGAATCCTGCCATGGCGATGTTTACCAAGACTTTATCCAACCAACTATCACGGTCTTCGTAAGCAGCCAAGGTTGCCTCTTTAACTTGGATATAATCTTCCAAGTCAAGAAGGGTCATAAACCAGTCTTTATTCATCAACTCATTGTGGAGACGCTCCAAGCGTTCTGGATGTCCAGTTTCTCGCATTTGATCGCTAACAATGAAGTCTACTAAT
This sequence comes from Streptococcus sp. WM07, assembly GCF_004570525.1. Taxonomy (GTDB): domain Bacteria; phylum Bacillota; class Bacilli; order Lactobacillales; family Streptococcaceae; genus Streptococcus. Next base: position 13,735 of record NZ_SPPZ01000005.1, read on the forward strand.
GGACGGATTGCTTCTTTTTCATAATAGTGATAAGAATCGTAGCCATGTGTTTCGTAAAGGTCGATAACAGTTTGGCTATCTTGACCGAAGATAAAGATATTATCATTGCCAACCAATTCATGAATTTCCACATTCGCTCCATCTGATGTCCCCAAGGTAAGAGCACCGTTCAACATGAATTTCATATTACCAGTACCAGATGCTTCTTTAGAAGCAAGAGAAATTTGTTCAGAAATATCAGTTGCAGGAATGAGGTAGCTTGCTTCTGTAACGTTATAGTTTTCCACCATAACTACTTGCAAGTGTGGTGCCACTTCTGGATCGTTTTTGATAATTTCAGAAAGTGTCATAATCATGTGGATGATATCTTGAGCAATGGTATAGGCAGGCGCCGCTTTACCACCAAAGAGCATTGTTACAGGACGAGCCGGAATATTTCCAGCTTTGATGTCTAAATACTTGTAAACCACATAAAGAGCGTTCATTTGTTGGCGTTTGTACTCATGAAGGCGTTTGATTTGAGTATCAAAAATGGCATTGGTATTCAATTCAATTCCTTGTTTTTCCTTCAAGTGTTTTGCCAATTTCTCTTTATTTTCACGTTTAATCGTTTCTAAACGTTCTTTCACAGCAGCACGATTTTCAACATCTAGAAGACCTTGCAAGAGCTCTGCATCATGATGCCAGTCACGACCAATTTCTTGATCAATCAATTTGGTCAACTCTGGGTTTACATGCATCAACCAACGACGGAAAGTGATTCCGTTTGTCTTGTTGTTGAATTTCTCTGGGTACAACTTGTAGAAGTTATTCAACTCAGTATCTTTCAAGATATCTGTGTGAAGAGCTGCCACCCCGTTAACAGAGTATCCGTAGTGGATATCCATATGAGCCATATGCACACGATTATCCTTGTCGATAATCGCAACGGATTCATCCTTATAATTGGCTTTCACATCCGCATCCAATTGTTTGATGATTGGAACAAGATGTGGAACTACTTCTTCAAGGAATTCTAATGGCCATTTTTCCAAAGCTTCTGCAAGAATGGTGTGGTTTGTATAAGCAGTCATACGTTTCACAATCGCTACAGCATCTGTAAAGCTCAATCCACGTTCTTGCAATAAACGAATCATTTCTGGAATAACCAAGGATGGGTGAGTATCATTAATTTGGATTACAGCATAGTCTGGAAGGTCATACAAGTTACTTCCTTTTTCAACTGCCTCATCCAAAATCAACTGAGCTGCATTGCTGACCATGAAGTATTGTTGGAAAATACGAAGCAATTCACCTTGACGGTTAGAGTCATCTGGGTACAAGAAAAGGGTCAAGTTTTTCAAGATATCCGTCTTATCAAACTGAATACCGTCATGAATAATAGCACCGTCAACTGTATCTAAATCAAAGAGACGTAGACGATTTCTCTTGCCAGTTTTATAACCTGGCACATCGATATCATAAAGGGTTGAACGAAGGCTAAAGTGAGCAAATGGCACATTATAAGTACGTTCTGAACGAATCAACCAGTTTTGATCTTCAATCCAGTGATTTGGGATTGTTGTTTGCTCATTATTTTTCAAGACTTGTTGGAAAAGACCGTAGTGGTAGTTTAGACCAACACCGTCACCATTCAAATTCAGAGTTGCGATGGAATCTAGGAAGCAGGCTGCCAAACGTCCCAATCCTCCGTTACCCAAGGATGGTTCCAATTCAACATCTTCCACTTCTGCCAAGCTCTTACCTGCAGCAGCCAACTCATCCTTAACCGTTTCATACAAACCAAGGTTAATCAAGTTGTTAGACAATAGTTTACCAATCAAAAACTCAGCTGAGATGTAGTAGAGTTTTTTCTTAGCATCATTGTAAGGTAGTTCTGCAGAGAACTCTTTGGTATAGTTCAAAAGAGCCACATAAATCTCTTCATTTGAACAGTCAGCCAAATTTTTATTTTGGACTTGACTTACATAGTCTTTAAAATCTAGCATGATAATTTTCTATTCTCCTAAATGTTGATTTTCTATACGTTAATGTAAAATATTTTCTTCGTTTTCTTTGTCAAAAAAGTGTGCACGGTTCATATCAAGAGCCAGAGCCATTTTTTGACCCATATGGACATCTTGTCGGCTGTGAACAATCGCTTTCAGATTGGTATTCCCTAAGTGCGTATGTACAATGTACTCAGCACCTAACAATTCCGCAAAATCCACATCGGCTTTAAATTGCGATTGCGGATAGGTTTCCAAGACAAGCGGATCATTGGAAATATTTTCTGGACGAATTCCCAAGATGACTTCCTTACCATCATAGCCTTTGGCTTTGAGTTGAGCATATTGCCCTTGAGCCAATTTGAAATCTGTTCCATTTTCGGCAATGAAATGATCTCCTTGAATACGCCCACTGATAAAATTCATCGTTGGAGCTCCTACGAAACCAGCCACAAACAAATTGCGTGGGTTTTCATAAATTTCTTTTGGGGTTCCAATTTGTTGCACTTCACCAATATTCATAACCACAATGCGGTCTGCCATTGTCATGGCTTCCGTCTGGTCATGGGTTACATAAATAGTCGTTGCTCCAAGGCGTTGCGTAATACGGATGATTTCAGCCCGCATATCACCCCGTAACTTAGCATCCAAGTTTGAAAGTGGCTCATCCATCAAGAAAACTTTTGGAGCTCGGACAATGGCCCGCCCCAAAGCAACCCGTTGCCGTTGTCCACCAGACAAGGCTTTCGGTAGGCGATCTAAAAGATGGCTGAGGCCTAAGATTTCAGCCGCTTCCTCCACTTTTTTCTTGATTTCTTCTTTAGGTTCTTTGCGTAAATTCAAAGCAAAAGCCATGTTTTCAAAGACCGTCATGTGGGGATAAAGAGCATAAGATTGGAAAACCATGGCAATATCACGATCTTTAGGTTCTACATCATTCACCAAGTCTTGATCAATGTAAAACTCACCTTGGGTGATATCTTCCAAACCAGCAATCATACGGAGGGTTGTAGATTTTCCACATCCGGATGGGCCAACAAGAGCAATAAACTCCTTGTCAACCACTTCCAAATTAAAGTCCTTAACGGCTTCATACCCATTGTCATAACGTTTAAAAATGTTTTTAAGGGATAAAGTTGCCATAGGAAATGTCCTTACCTTTCTTAGTTCGATAGGTTCTCGTTAGAACGACGATAGGTCATTGTGAGATAAGTGAGAAGAGCCTCAACCTCTTGGCTCAATTGCTCTTCTGTCATGCGCCATACCCAGTTTTGACCAAGTGTAGAAGGGGTATTCATCCGTGCTTCACTTCCCAAACCTAAAAGGTCTTGCATGGTTGCGATAGCCATAAAGCTGACTGAAGAGTATACTGTCCGCAACATTGCAGCTGGAACTGATTCGTCCGCTCGCTTGTTGGTATATAATTCCATAAAGTGACGTGTAGCTTCATCCGCTTCATTCTCATACCATCCCACAACCGTATCGTTATCATGGGTTCCTGTATACATAACAGAGTTGTTCTTAGCATGATGCGGCATGTCTTGGCTATCACCTTCTGGATCAAAAGCAAATTCCAAAATCTTCATGCCAGGGAAACCTGTCTTCTCACGAAAATCATAGACTTCTTGAGTCATGTAACCAAGATCTTCCGCGATAATGTTCAAATCACCCAATTTTTCTTTAACGGTCTTGAAGAGATCATAGTCAGGACCTTTAACCCAACGACCACCGATAGCATTCTCAGCTCCAGCTGGAACTTCCCAGTAAGATTCAAAACCACGGAAGTGGTCAATCCGAACCACATCATAAACTTTGAAACTTTCTTCTAAACGCTTAATCCACCAAGCATAGTTGTCTGCTTTCATGGCATCCCAATCATAGATTGGATTTCCCCAAAGTTGACCTTCCGCTGTAAAGGCATCTGGTGGTACTCCGGCAATCCAAGACGGACGACCTTCTTCATCCGTTTTGAAGTAATGCGGTTGTGACCACATTTCAGAGGAGTCAGCTGCCACATAAATTGGCATATCCCCAACAATCTCAATGTAATTCTCATTAGCATACGCTTTAAGAGCCAACCACTGTTTAAAGAAGAAATACTGGGTTACACGATGATAATTGAGGGCAGGAGCCAATTTTTCACGATACTCTGCAATTGCTCGTGGCTCACGGCTCTTAGCGGCTTCATCCGGCCAATCTAACCATGATTTTTGATCAAAATGTTCTTTGATGGCCATATATTCGGCAAAAGTATCCAACCAACCAGCAGCATCTACCAAGAAATGTTGATAGTCAGAGTTGTAACCTTTAGCCATAAAATTAACTACAGCCTTCTCCAAAATAGGACGACGGTTATAAAAAATCTTTTCGTAATCTACTTTTTCTGGATCTTGACCAAAATCAACACCTTCAAGATCCGTTTCTGTTAACAAACCATCTTGAATCAACAAATCCAAATCAATGAAATGGGTATTTCCTGCAAAAGCAGAGAAAGATTGGTAGGGAGAATCTCCATAGCTCGTTGTTCCCAATGGAAGAATCTGCCAATAGCGTTGTTTTGTACGGACCAAGAAGTCCACAAAGTCATAGGCTGATTGACCAAAAGATCCAATCCCGTATTTCCCAGGTAGGGAAGAGATGTGCATCAATACACCACTTTGACGTTGCTTCATAAGTATACCTCACCTGTTTTTCCATTTCGTTTACGCACAATTTGCGAAAACGTTTGCACAGCTATTATATCCCTTTTACCTGCCAAAAGCAAGATAAATTTAGGCAATTTTTCACTTTCATTTTTGATTGAAAATTTCTTGAAAAAACCACCTGGGGTTGACTTGGAAATACCTTTATATAAAGAAGTTTTCCCTTGTTTTATTTTATCATAAAAAATTTTTCCTCACCGCTTGCAACCGCTTGCATTTTTTGATATAATTTCTTTGTTAAAAGAAAACGTTTGCTCTAATGAGCTAGATAAAGGAGACACCCATCATGAAGAAGAGAATTCTTAAAACAACCGCACTTCTTTCAACGATTGCTTTTGCTGGTGTTTTGGTAGCCTGCAGCAATAGTTCACAAAATTCTGATTCCGGTAGTAAAGAACTAACAGTTTATGTTGAAGAACAATATAAATCATATATTGAAGAGGCTGCTCAAGCTTTTGAAAAAGAAAGTGGAACAAAAGTCAGCATTAAAACTGGAGACCAATTGACTGGCTTAGATAACCTTTCTCTAGATAACCAATCTGGTGAGGTTGTGGATGTCATGATGGCGCCATACGACCGTGTGGGAAGTCTTGGAAATGATGGGCAATTGGCAGAAGTAACCTTATCTGAAGAGAGCAAAACCGACGATACTACTAAAAAATTGGTAACAGCTGCTGATGGTCATGTTTACGGTGCACCTGCTGTTATTGAAACCTTGGTGCTCTACTATAACAAAGATCTGATTTCAGAAGCGCCTAAGACCTTTGAAGAAGTCGAAAAATTAGCGGAAGATCCAGCCTATAACTTTGAGGGGGAAGAAGGTAAAAATACGGCCTTCCTTGCTGACTGGGTCAACTTCTACTATGCTTATGGACTCCTAGGCGGTAATGGAGGTTATGTCTTTGGTAAAGACGGTACCAATGCCAAAGATATCGGTCTTGCCAATGACGGCTCCATCAAAGGATTGGAATACGCTAAAACATGGTATGCAAAATGGCCTAAAGGAATGCAGGACCAAAAAGGTGCAGCCAACTTAATTGAATCTCAATTCCAAGAAAAGAAAACAGCAGCTGTTATCGACGGACCTTGGAAAGCTGCAGCTTATAAAGATGCAGGTATCAACTATGGTGTTGCAACAATCCCAACTCTTCCTGGTGGAATGGATTACGAAGCCTTTGCTGGTGGTAAAGCTTGGGTTATTCCTGTAGCTTCTAAGAACATCGATGGAGCTCAAGAATTCCTAAACTTCTTGACTTCAACCGATCAGCAAAAAGCTTTCTATGACAAGAACCATGAAGTTCCTGCCAACACTGAAGCTCGTAAATATGCGATCGATAGCAAGGATGAGCTGGCAAATGCCGTTGTAAAACAATTCGATTCTGCTCAGCCAATGCCAAGCATCTCTGAAATGTCTACTGTTTGGGATCCAGCAGCAACTATGCTTTTTGAAGCCGTAAGTGGTAAAAAAGAACCAAAAGCAGCTGCCAATGATGCGGTGAAACTCATCAAAGATAGCATTGATCAAAAATTCGGAGAGTAACCCATCTCTCTATACCGGGTGAAAAGAGATCTTTTCTCAAAACCCTTATCTGTTAGCGAGAGCAGGCTGGGACTCTAAGTCTTAGCCTCTCTGTTATTTTAGAACTTGCTTTGACAAAGATTCGTCATCATGATGGAGGCTCACTAGCAGTCGAAATCTACCGAAGAAGATCACTTGGTCGGACACGGTGAAGCTGACAACAAGGATTTTGATTTTTGAAAACGATCGCTCTTTATCCCAATGCAATCCTATCTCAACGAGGACTGATTTATGGAACAACAAAACGCAAAAAAAGCACTTCTCTTATCCCTTATTCCCGGACTAGGGCAGATGTATAATCGCCAAAAGGTTAAAGGAGGAATTTTCTTAGGGATTACACTTGTATTCTTAATTTATTTCTTTACAACAGCGCTCTTTCAATTACAAGGCTTGGTCACACTGGGATCTATGCGAGGAAGAGATAATTCCCTCTTCTTACTAATTCAAGGGACCTTCCATCTCATTTTTGTTCTTGCCTATTTTGTTTTTTATGGCTTTAATCTATGGGATGCTCACAAGACTGCCAATCGTTGGAACCAGGGGCTACCTGTTGCTACAACTTGGCATGAAATGAGTCGTTCTATTTATGAAAATGGATTCCCTTATTTATTAATTGTCCCTTCCTATGTGGCTATGATTTTCGCCATTGTTTTTCCGGTCTTGGTGACAATTTTAATCGCCTTTACCAACTATGATTTCAAGCATTTGCCCCCAGCAAAGCTCTTGGAATGGGTAGGTTTGACCAACTTCATGAATATTTGGCAACTATCTACGTTCAGATCAGCCTTTGGTTCTGTCTTGAGCTGGACCATTATTTGGGCTTTGGCGGCATCTACGTTACAAATTACCCTTGGCATTTTTACCGCCATTATTTCCAATCAACCGTTTATCAAAGGAAAACGAATTTTTGGGGTTATTTTCCTTCTCCCTTGGGCGGTTCCTGCCTTCATTACGATCATGACCTTCTCCAACATGTTCAATGATTCCATTGGAGCTATCAATACCCAAGTTATCCCAGCTATTTCCAAGGTAGTACCTTTCTTAGATGGCGTTCTCATTCCTTGGAAAACCGATCCTTTCTGGAGCAAGGTAGCCCTGATTCTGATGCAGGGCTGGTTAGGCTTCCCATATATCTATGTCCTCACTCTAGGTATCCTACAATCTATTCCACATGACTTATATGAGGCAGCCTATATTGATGGAGCTAATAGCTGGCAAAAATTTACCAAGATTACCTTTCCAATGATTTTGGCCGTTGCTGCTCCAACTTTGATTAGTCAATATACCTTCAACTTCAACAACTTCTCGATTATCTACCTCTTCAATGAAGGGGGACCTGGAAGTGTGGGGGGAGGTGCCGGTTCTACAGACATCTTGATTTCCTGGATTTACCGACTTACTACTGGTACTGCTCCGCAATACTCGATGGCGGCTGCCGTTACCCTTATTATCTCCATTATCGTAATCGGTATCTCTATGATTGCCTTCAAGAAATTGCACGCTTTTGATATGGAGGATGTATAATGCAACGTTCCATTACCTTTAAAAGACGCCTCAATCAAGGATTAACTTATCTTTACTTGGGCCTCCTATCAGTCATTATTTTGTATCCTTTGGCCATCACCATTTCCTCAGCTTTCAAATCTGGGAACGTGGTTGCCTTTAAATTAGACAGCAATATCCAACTTTCCTTAGACAACTTTAGCGGTCTCTTTACCGATACTCTCTTTGGAACGTGGTACACCAATACTTTACTAATTGCTGTATTGACAATGTTGATTCAAACCTCTATTGTAGTATTAGCTGGTTATGCCTATAGCCGCTACAATTTTATTGCTCGTAAACAAAGTTTGGTATTCTTCCTCATTATTCAAATGGTACCTACTATTGCAGCTCTCACTGCCTTCTTCGTTATGGCCTTGATGCTCAATGCACTAAACCAAAGCTGGTTCCTCATCTTCCTCTATGTCGGAGGTGGTATTCCAATGAATGCTTGGTTGATGAAAGGCTACTTTGATACGGTACCAATTTCTTTGGATGAGTCCGCTAAGATTGATGGCGCTGGACACTTCCGCCGCTTTTGGCAGATTGTTCTTCCCCTCGTTCGTCCTATGGTTGCAGTTCAAGCTCTTTGGGCCTTTATGGGACCTTTTGGAGACTACATCCTCTCTAGCTTTCTTTTACGGGAAAAAGAATACTATACCGTAGCAGTTGGGCTCCGTACCTTTGTCAGCGATCCTAAAAATCTAAAGATCTCTTTCTTCGCTGCCGGAGCCGTGTTAACAGCCTTGCCAATCTGTATTTTGTTCTTCTTCCTACAAAAGAACTTTGTTTCTGGTTTAACGAGTGGTGGTGACAAGGGATAAGCTTGTCCCACCTTTTTCACTCATTAGAAAGGACACCACCTTGCCCTACCCCTTTAGTTATTTCCAAAATCTTTTCCCCTTTCGCCGAGCCTTTGAGAAGCGTCAATGCCTAACCTGGCCGCAGCTCCTCTTTACCTGGATTTTCCTCTTAGCTCTTACATGTATCCCTGTCAGTTGGGTAAACTTACAACGAACTTCCTACCCTTTGGAGCAACTGGTTCCTCAAGCCTATCGAGCCTTTGATCAAGAACAAGTGGATAGAATCGCTGCTACAGGAATCACCTTTGACCAGAGACAGGCTCGGATTAGTCAGAAAACCTCCTGGAAGGTAGGAGAAGATTGGATTATTATTGGGGAAAAGGTTCCACAAAGTTCGGGCTTTGTCTGGGAATTTCAGGAAGACATGGCACGGTTAATGCAGTCAAATCAAGAAGTTGCACGTTTTTCTTATGGAGGACTAGAGACCAAGGCTTTAAGCCGTTCGGATACTTGGATCCAGTCTCTAAATAAAGCTTGGTTTAATCATAATCGCTTGGTCATCAGTCTTTTTATATTGCTACTTTCCTGGGGATTGCTTAGTTTGAACTTCTTCTTACTAACCCTAGGGAGTGCCGCACTCCTATACTTGGTCAGCAAATCGCGCTTTAACTCTCTGAAAGGCTTCAAAGAGTCCCTTCATATCATTCTATATTCCCTAGGAATTCCAACGTTGGTAACCTGTTTACTAGGCTTACTGGGTCTAGATCTGGCCACCTCCGTTTTGGTTCAAAATAGTCTTTTCTTACTCACCCTCGCTTTGGTTTTTTACCAAACACAATTCCGTGATCACTAAGGAGGTTCATCATGCGTGTCACTATTAAGGATGTTGCGGAACGAGCAGGGGTTTCTCCCTCTACCGTCACGCGCGTCATTCAGGATAAACCGACCATCAGTCAAGCGACCAAGGAACGAGTGCGCCGCATTATGAAGGAATTGGACTACCATCCCAACCTCAATGCTCGGAGTTTGGTTAGTAGTGAAACGAAGGTATTAGGATTAGTCCTACCGGACGATTCGGATGCCTTTTACCAAAACTCCTTTTTCCCGACTGTATTACGGGGAATCAGCCAAATCAGTTCCGAATACCACTATGCTATTTTATTATCAACTGGTCGAACAGAGGCTGAGCGTCTTGAATCGATTTCCCAGATGGTTCGGGGACGACGGGTGGATGGTTTAATCTTTCTCTATGCCAAACCCCAAGATCCTCTGGTACAATTCGTTCGCGAACAGCACTTCCCCTTCCTAATTTTAGGGAAGTCAACAGATCCCTTCACATCGCTAGTCGATAATGATAACCGACAGGCAGGAGCGGATGCTACCCATTTCCTGCTCGCCAAAGGCTACAAGCGTATCGCTTTTTTAGCTGGAAGTATGGATTACTTTGTCAATCAAGACCGCTTCCAAGGCTATCAAGAAGCTCTTGAAGAAAAGGGAGTCAAAATGGACAAACGTCTCCTCTACTTTGCCAAGGACTTGCTCTTCCATGAAGGCTATCAGGTGATGGAAAATATGCTCGAAAAACAAATTCCACTGGATGCCATTATTGTCACCGATAGTCTATTGGCCGAAGGTGTGGCTAGTTACCTCCAAGATCACCACCTTCATCTACCTTGCCTGAGCTTCACATCACTCCCACCTACCTACGATGTTACAGCCTATATCGATATTCAGGCCTTGGAATTAGGACAAGAATGTGTTGAAACGCTTCTTCAAATTATCCAAGACCACAAAAAAGAGCAGCAAACTGCCTATCAAAAAATTGTCGACCATAACTTATTGGAAAAATCATAAAAAGACTGGAGTTGAATTCCCAGTCTTTTTATGGCTCTTTGTCAACTGTAATGGGTGAATAGGGTATCGTTAGCGACTATATTTAATTTTTTAGTCTAGTCATCATCCAGATTCTTAGGAATCCTTATGAGAGTGGTGCGGACGTAAGCAGACTCCTTCGGAGTCTCATCACTAAACTTTGAGCCTTGGTCTCAAAGTTTCCGTCATCCGCATCTTATGCGGATGATTCCACCACAGATAAGGATTCTTTTAGAATCTGTTTAGTGCTAGTCAGTAGCTGTAGAATTTGATAATTGAACACGGGAGAGCACGGTGTAAGTGCTTTCCCTTAACGATAGGTGTTTCGGATACAACTACTTTTCGACAGGTTTTGCATTGAAATCTTCTCTTCTTTAGAAATAAGACAGTAGGAAGTCCTTGGACTTCTAGTAGAGGAATCTTAGACTCGCGTTGAAAGTCATATTTAATCATATTTCCTTGGCAATGGGGGGCAAGGAAAAGGAGTGTAGTCTAATTTAGCTCGAAGCACCTGAAAGTTTTTTTCTTTGAAAGCGAAAAGAATTTTGATGTTTCTATCTGTTAAACCAAGCAATTCTGTGGTATTCTTAGTAAGTTCCATATGATTCTCCTAGTGTTAGTTTAGTCGCTTTACATTATAGGTCATATGGGACTTTTTTTGTACCCAAAAAGCCCTATAACTTCTATTTTGGATTTTCACCCACTATAGAAGTTATAGAGCCCTTTTTATGATGTTACTTTCTAAGATTTCTATTTTTTAGGTCTATAACTAAAGTATCCAGCAAGAATGGAGAGAACCAGAGTCATGCTGAGGAAGGCCACCTGACTACCAATTTGGCCTGTCATTGAGATGGTCTCTCGTAAAGCAGATACTGAGTAAGACATAGGTAACCAAGGGTGAAGGGCTTCAAAGAAGGAATTAGACAATTGAATTGGATAAGTTCCTGCACTAGCTCCTAATTGAAGTAATAGAAGAATCAGAGCCAAGAAAGCTCCCACCTTATTGTCTAAGGTCACCAAGGTCGTTACCAAAGCCATAAATGCTGCACTAGTCAGTAAGATAACGCCAAGTGTTGCCATCTCATGATTAGCAGTAAGACCAATCAAGTGAATACCACCATAAACCAGAAAACCTGCTACCAAAGCAATCACTCCATTCACCTCTAAACGAGCCTTTAACCAAGACCAACGAGTGGATGGTTGTCTACCTGAAGGAAGGGTTTGGAAAATGGTATTGGTTGCAATCGCGGCAACGAAAAGTGCCACAGAAATCATATACGGAGCCATTCCAACTCCATTGACCTTAACTTGATCCTGCTCTGTTTTCTCCAAAGCAATCGGTTCAGACAAGGTATTGGCATTACTTTCTTCTACATTGGCTTGTTGCAATTGTTGATTAGCCTTATCCAAACCAGTTTGAAGACTCGCCAATCCATCTACTAACGATGTCATCCCTGTACCAAGCTGATCTCCCCCTTGAGCCAGTGTCTGTGAACCCTCTTGTAATTGACTGGCTCCTGAAGCCAACTGCCCAGCTCCATCTAAGAGAGCACCTGAATTAGCATCTAATTGATTGGCACCGTCTTGCAATTGGGCAACACCTGCTTGCAATTGACCAGAATTCTCATTCAAAGTCCGAGCACCTTGTGCCAATTCTGCAACACCCGATGTATAAGCAGAGATACCACTAACCAGGCCATCAGCACCCGTTTGAAGCTGACCTTGTAATTGACCTAAACCAGCTGCTACATCAGAAGATCCCTGTGCCAAAGTCTGCGTTGCAGCTTGTAACTGACCAAATTGACCAATTCCAACCTGAAGGGTTTGTAAATCTGCCAAGGCCTGATCTACCAATGGCGCTAGTTCTTGCCCCAAACCTGCACCATTTTGATCAAGTGCAAGATAGAGAGCTTGCACACCTCCCAATAAGACCTGTAAATGGCTCGTATCAGTAGCGGTAGTTGATGGAGTAGCTGGCAAAGCTGCTAAAATTTCAGCCTGCTCTGCCGCATCCAATTTTTGAAAAGCTGCTGTTGCCGCTACTGCACTTGCAGCGTCCACACCAGTCGACGTACCAGCACCCCCTGCAGCAATCAAGGCCGATAAATCCGTTTCTAGCTGACTCAACCCTGCTTTAATACCGGCCGTTGGATCCTGCCCTTGCCCCAATTTACTTTGAAGATTGGTTAAAAGTGAAACAGCTTGGTTGATTGTTTCAGTTTGTTCTGAAGAAATGGTCATTCCTGCTAACTGATTTGCCAATTGTCCCATTCCAATGGCTACCTGGTTTGAACCATCCACCAGAGCATTCAAATCACCACCACGCGCCGCATCTTGAAGTGCTTGAACACCCGCTTGTAATTCCGCAGAAGCTGCATCCAATTGATCTGCTCCAGCTGAAACCTGTGCAACACCTCCTGTATACTGATTCACACCAGTTGCTAACAGACCGACCCCGCCAGCTAGCTGATGAACCCCAGCTGTATATTGTCCAAGACCAGTTGCTAATTGATTAGCTCCATTTGAGAAAACAAGAGTTGAACTCGCCAAGCGTTGTAAGCCAGCATTGAGTTGATCTGTTCCAGACTGAAGTTTTTTTCCTCCATCTACCAACTGACCACTTCCAGCACTAGCAGTTCCCATGCCTGTCTGGAGTTTTTTCATACTACTAAAGAGGGTAGAGGTGTAGTTGTTAATGATATTCTTTTGAACGGATTGTTTCAACACGTTCATAGCAGAATCACTCATTTTTCCTGCAACAAAACCATGTCCACTAGAGGTTTTATAGTGAATCTTCATTTGTTGAGGATCTGTTGTCATGATGGAAGCAGCTTTTTCAGAAAGATCTTCTGGTAACTCCACAACCATGTAATAATCCCCATTTTCTAAACCCTTATCAGCTACGTTTTGAGCAACTACATGAAAATCTAGAGCTTTTCCTTTCTCCATATTCTCAACCATTTGGTCCCCAATAGCTAAAGTTTTACCATTTAGAACTGTTGAGCGATCTTTATTGACAACAGCCACCGGCAAATCAGACAATTTTCCATAAGGATCCCACATGGAACTGAGAAAAATAACATTATATAGGAAAGGAATCAGGGAAACTCCTAGCATCACAATAATAAATTTAGGTCGTTTAAAAATGGCTTTCCATTCTTTAAACATAACTTAGCCTCCATTTTTTGCACACAGTGTCTATTTTTGATATACTATATTATACCACTTCAAATTTTAAATGCAAGGAGATAAACTGATGGAAAGCAATAAGAGACAAAAGACCAAAAAATGCCTCGAAAATGCTATGGTTAAGCTTCTATCGGACCATACCTTTGACCAAATCACAACCGTTAAATTAACGCAGGAAGCTGATATCAGTCGGTCCAGTTTTTATACCCACTATAAAGACAAATTCGATATGATTGACCATTATCAAGACCGTCTTTTCCATACCCTAGATTATATTTTTGATAAACATGAAGGACATCTGGAAGCCACCATTACAGAAATATTTGAATTTCTCAAAAGAGAACCTCTCCTTGCGGCCCTTCTGTCAGAAAATGGCACACAAGAAATCCAGCAATTCATTCGGAAACGCCTCCAAGTACTGTTGGAAAATGAGTGGCAAGGCCGATATAGCCACAAGCTTTTTCAGGATAAGGAAAAGAAATATGCGGCCATCTATCTCTCCAACGCCTTCCTAGGTGTTTACCAACTTTGGATTGCCCAAGGAAAGAAGGAAACTTCCCACAGCATGGCTCGTTTTTTAATGAAAATGTTGAAGTTCAGTGGAATTGAAGACTAATACTTCAACATGACTAGGAATTTGAGTATACAATCTCTATAAAAGGACTAGTAGCAATCCCTACTAGTCCTTTTATCAAGCGATTATTCTACTTAGGAATGTCCGTGCTTACGGGAATATTCATCTGCTGCTCCCGCAATAGCCCCAAATACAAAGGGAATCGAAATCAAGGCTGCTCCTACCACTAGCGGATTAACGACTCCTCCTGTCAAAGACTGCAGTTCCGTTTGTTTCAGTTCTTTCTGCATATTAACCTCCTAAGGAATCAAGGCATTAACAAGGCTACGACCAAAGTCGCGACCGGTTTTGTAAATCATAGCCCACGTTTTACCAATCGCACTCCCTGCTTCACTGATATACCCCGCTCCTCCAGTAATGACTTGCAGATCTACGCTATCAAGAACTTGGCCTTCAGGACAGGTCGGAACTGGTCCCAGTGGACCACTTGGATACGGATAAGGAAAACCTGGTACCAGCACCTTACCAGGACACCAGGTATGGCTACCTCCCTCTATATTCGCTGTTTCTACCTGTTGAATTCTTTCCATTCTCTATCCTCACTTTCTTTCTTTTTTGGGGCCCTCATCTTTTAATTCGAAAGCAAAGAAAAAAATTAACGATTTCGATACATGCGATGACTGAGTTCAAGAAGATCAGCAATCAATTCATCATGATCTTGAATCAAATTGTAGAGACGATCTTGACTCAGGACGCCACACTTATAGTCCTCGGAAAGTTCCTCAGATAAACTCCACCAATCCTCACTTCCATAATATTCCCGTAGCTGTGCATATTCTTGATAAGCCTCTTGAAACTGTTCTAACTCTCTACTAAATGCTTCTAAATGTGGAAGAAAGGCTGCATAGGCTTCCTCCATCTTCTGAAGCTTTTTAAGCTTTGATACTTCCATATATACCCTCTTTCGTTTACGGCCCTCTCATAGAATCAGGGACAACTGATACCTCTAAAGGAGTTGATACCCGATTTGAGACAGGTAACCCTTTATAGACAAAGTCACTTGAAACAATTTAAAAAGAAAAAGCCCATAAATTCGGGCTTTTTCAAAATAAAATTTAAAATTAAAGCATTTTGTTGTAGAATTCAACGACAAGTGCTTCATTGATTTCTGGGTTGATCTCATCGCGTTCTGGTAGACGAGTCAATGAACCTTCCAATTTTTCTGCATCAAAAGATACGAATGCTGGACGTCCAAGAGTTGATTCAACAGCTTCCAAGATTGCTGGAACTTTAGCTGATTTTTCACGAACTGAGATTACTTGACCAACTTCAACGCGGTAGCTTGGGATGTCAACACGTTTACCATCAACAAGGATATGACCGTGGTTAACAAATTGGCGAGCTTGACGACGAGTTGAAGCCAAACCTAGGCGGTAAACAACGTTGTCCAAACGACGCTCAAGAAGAAGCATGAAGTTGAAACCAAGGATTCCACCTTTGATTTTTGTAGCTTGTACGAACAAGTTACGGAATTGTTTTTCACCAACTCCGTACATGAAACGAAGTTTTTGTTTTTCAGCCAATTGCAAACCGTATTCTGAAAGCTTGCTACGGTTGTTTGGTCCGTGTTGTCCTGGTACATAGTTACGACGTGCTAGTTCTTTACCAGTTCCTGATAGAGACAAACCAAGACGACGAGATTTTTTCCATGATGGTCCTGTATAACGTGACATATAAATGTCCTCCTCTAAAATATTGCTTGAGGAAATAGTCACTTGAAAAATCCTGATTCGTGCAGGAAACCTTCGCCCCAACAGCAAGGGTTACTTACTGGGACTTCCTGTTGACGAGCTCCATATTTTTCTGCTGCTATTTCGCACGTTCTCTATTTTAACATACCCAAGTAGCTCTGTAAAGGATTTTATCGTTTTTTTAAAGAAAAAACCTAAGTCATTTTCTGGTTCGCAAAAACCATCGAATTGCATACACAAGACGATGGTTTGGCTTTTCTATAAACAATTCTATTTGATGATTCTAGACCGATCCGTCCGATTTTCCAGATTTCATCTACTGCAAGAAATACCACTAACGAACCCGCATCATCGGGTTCAATTCTGGACAAGCGCGCTTACTCATCCAGATATTTAATAAGTGTTTTTTCAGTGAGGATATCAGAATAGGTGTAGGATTCGACATAGGTGTTGGTAATTTCACCAGGTAAGCTTCCAACATTATTGTATTCAACAATAAAAAGAGATGGGTAGACTTCGATGAGACGGCCGGTTTTGGTTTTTTGGCGTTTACGGCCGTGTTCAAGGGTCATTTCAACCATCTTCCCTTCATGGTTTTTAATGTCTTCTTTAATTTTTTTCATTTTGGCAACATCTGTAAATGCATCACTCATAGTTATTCCTCCCTTTTGGATATGCTTGAAAATTTGAAATATTCTTTTTGAAATAGGAGTTCAACGGTTCCACGCGCCCCACTCCGGTTTTTCTCGATAATGACTTCAATCTTGTTATTAGGTTCTACCTCTTCCTCACCTTCACTGCGGTAATAGTCATCACGATAGAGGAAGGCTACGATATCCGCATCCTGCTCAATAGAACCAGATTCCCGAATATCTGAAAGTACAGGGCGCTTGTCTTGACGTTGTTCAAGTCCCCGTGAGAGCTGACTGAGAGCCAAAACAGGTACTTTTAACTCTTTGGCCAGAATTTTTAGTTGACGTGAAATTTCTGATACTTCTTGTTGTCTATTTTCTCGACCGGTTCCTGTAATCAACTGCAAGTAGTCGATTAAGATAAGTCCTAAGTTATTTGTTTCCTTAGCCAGTTTTCGAGCCCGTGAACGTATTTCAGTAATTCTGATACCTGCAGTATCATCAATATAGATGGGAGCGGAAGCTAAATTTGCCTGGGCAATGGTAACTTTACGCCATTCCTCATCCGTCAAATTCCCTGTCTTAATAGAATGGTTATGGATTAGACCTTCTGCTGAAAGCATTCGATCAACCATACTCTCAGCCCCCATCTCTAGAGAAAAGATGGCAACCGTCAATCCCGTTTTAGTGCTAATATTTTGAGCAATATTCAGTGCAAAAGCAGTTTTTCCGACCCCAGGTCGAGCACCAAGAATAATCAATTGATCTTCATGGAGTCCTGTGGTCATCTTATCTAACTCTATAAATCCTGTTGGAACCCCCGTAACATCAGATGTTTGCTGGGACCGAATTTCCAGATTCTCGAAATTAATGTTCAAGATATCCTTGATAGCTCTAAAGCCGTTTCTTTTATGATTTTCATTTAAATCAATCAGGGTCTTTTCTGCATCTGCAATCAGTTCATCAGTCCCCTTGGCTCCTTCGTAAGCCTGATTGATTGTTTCGGTTAAGCGTGATATAAAACGGCGACGCATGGCCATATCGGCCACAATTTGAGCATAATACTCAGCATTCGAGCTAGTTGGAACCGCATTAACAACTTCAACTAAATAAGAAAAACCACCAATATTTTCCAGATCTCCTTGGGCTTCCAGAATGGCTCTCATGGTAGTCGCATCAATGACATCTCCCCGATCATTCAAGTCAATCATAGCCTGAAAAATAAGGCGGTTCGCATATTTAAAAAAGTCAGCTGGTTCAATGTACTCACGTACAAAAACCAGCTTACTCTCATCCAAAAAAATAGCCCCTAGAACAGATTGTTCTGCTAAAATGTCTTGCGGTTGTGTCCGCAATTCTTCCAGATTGGCCATTTCTCCTCCTTAAATCCTAGCACTAAGCTTCTTGGATATAAATTTTAATTTCCCCTGCTACATCTTGATAGAGTTTGACAGGAACTTCAACAGAACCGATCGAACGAAGTTGGTGGTCTAAATGGATATTCCGCTTGTCAACCTTAATTCCATACTGTTTCTGCAATTCTTCTGCAATTTTCTTGCTAGTGATAGAACCGAAGGTCCGGCCATCTGGACCAACTTTTTCTGTAAAACGAACAACTGTTTCTTCTTTTGCTAATTGTGCTTTGACAGCTTCCGCCTCTGCAATCAACTCAGCATGGGCTTTCTCCTGAGATTTTTGTTTCCCACGGAGTTCACCAATCGCTTGAGCAGTTGCCTCTTTAGCTAGGTTTTTCTTAATAAGGAAATTCTGTGCGTAACCAGTTGGTACCTCTTTGATTTCTCCTTTTTTACCTTTTCCTTTTACATCTTCTAAGAAAATAACTTTCATACTTCAGTCTCCTTTTCTTGCGTTTCATTTATAATAACATCTTTTAATCGAGTCGTCACCAAGGAAAGATCTGCACCCCGCAGTTGGGCTGCAGCCAGGTTAAAGTGACCACCTCCGCCCATCTCCTCCATCATTCTCTGAACATTGATTCGACTACGACTACGTGCTGAAATACCAATAGTTTCGGAATCTAGGTAACTCACAACAAAGGTCGCCTCAATGCCTGACATATTAAGAATCGTATCAGCTGCCTTACTCAGTTCCACAGTCGAATAGAAATGGTCTTCTGGGGCAACCGCAAGAACAATCGTTGGACTTAGACGTTGACTTTGTAAAATCAATTCATTGACCCGTCTGTATTCATCAAAATCATTGGCCATAATTTCCTTAATCAAGGTACTATCACTGCCTCGACTTCGTAAATAACTAGCTACATCAAAGGTTCTATTAGTTACCTGGACAGAAAAATTCTTGGTATCCAGCATAATACCAGCCATCAGAATGCTGGCTTGAATTTTGCTGAGACGGTTTGACTTAGCGTTTTGAAACTGAATCAATTCCGTCACCAATTCACAGGCACTGCTAGCTCCGCTTTCAATGTAAGTAATAACTGCATTTTCAGGGAAATTTTCATCCCGTCGATGGTGGTCAATAACGATTGTCTGACTAAACTCTTGATAGAATTCCTCCGATAAAGTCAAACTAACTTTAGAATGGTCTACCATGATTAACAAAGACTGTCGCGTTACGCGCGGCATAGCCTCTGCCAACGATAAAAGCTGGGTCTTCCCTTCTTCTTGTAGACTCGAGATAGCTCTCTGGATGTCTGCAGACATCTGCTCTGGATCATAAACTGCATAGGACTGACCCGTCAAACTTTCAGCAAATTTTTGCATCCCAATTGAAGCTCCAAGGGCATCTAAATCCAAATTCCGATGTCCAACGATAAAGACCTGATCTGCTGATCGAATCTTATCTGAGATGGCGGTCATCATAGCCCGGGTACGGGTACGAGTCCTTTTTACTGCTGAAACACTTCCGCCTCCGAAGTAAATCGGATTTTTATTTTCTCGATTTTCACGAACAACCGCCTGATCTCCACCTCGCACGAGGGCTAGATTTAAATTCTCGAGGGCTGTTTTTCCAATCGAAGCATGATCCCCAACTCCAAAGGCAAAGCCCATACTAAGGGTTAGGGGAAGATTCCGTTCTTTTGCTTCATGACGGAAAACATCGATAATAGCAAATTTATCCGCCATTAGTCGATCCAAAACGGTATAGTCTGTAAAAAGGTAATAACGGTCGGCATCCACGCGCCGGTAAAATATCTGATGCTCCTCCGCAAATCGAGATACAAAATCAGCTATAAAACTATTGGTACTACTAATTTCAGAATCTGATAAGCCATCTCTAAAGTCATCATAATTATCTAGAGAGATCGCACCAATAACAGGGCGGGTAGTCGCTAATTCTTCAGCTGCACTGTATTCATTACTGGCATCAAAGAAATAGACCATATGACCTGATTGGTCTAGATGGACAGCATAGGTTCGCTCACCAATTGTCAGATAATGCCCCTGATCTGATTGTGCTGCTTCAAGAACAGACTCAACCGTTTGCATTTCCAATAAGCCATCTTCACCGGCAAAAATAAGTTCTGCATACGGATTGTACCAATCAATCTTCCCAGAATCCTCACCCAATTTAAGAATACCAATCGGAATTTTACTGAGCAGGTTCGTCAAGCTTGTTTCAACTTGATCTTCAAGCTGTCGTTGATGCTCTTCATCTTCTTTAGCAACCGTCACTTCTTGGTCCAGTAAAAGTAATAGAATCAAAGCCCCCATTAAAATGATGGTAATCGCTATAGGAATGCCGTTCATGGAATGCTGCCAGACGACAGAGAGTATCCCTAGAAAAATGATCCCAATCATAAAGTAATGGAAAGGGGATAATGGAAATTTTTTCATCATAAACCTCTTCTTGATATTTTACCATAAAGGGAGTTTGACACCAACTGTTCACCCTAAAATTGGGATAGAGTACAGAAAAAAAGACGACTTTTCAATGAAATCAATGACTAACTTTATCAATCTGTAGTCAATAATTTGTAAACGAACTTGATTGAAATCAATTACTTTTATGCAACAAAACCCGCATCCCACCATTACTTAGCTAGTTCAACTTGACAAGTCATCTTTACAGATGTTTACTGCTAGGTATGGAGCATTCATGATCGCTTATAGCTTTTTAAACCCAGCTACTCAACACAAGGCCCATTCGTAAAAAAATAGAGGGTGGGCTAAATAGCCCAACCTCTACCTTACTATTTATTTGTCTGTATCTTGACTTGTTCTTGACGCTTAGAAATACTACGGGATTTACCTTCTAAATAAACCATCAGAATCGAAATGTCAGCTGGGTTAACCCCTGAAATTCGGCTCGCTTGACCAATTGTTTCTGGATTAATTTGCTTAAATTTTTGCCGAGCTTCGGTTGCAATTGAATCAATGTCATCCCAATCAATATCGGCTGGAATCCGCTTTTCCTCCATCCGTTTCATCTTGTCAACTTGATCAAGAGCTTTTTGAATATAGCCTTCGTACTTAATCTCAGTTTCCAATAATTCCTTGACCTTATCGTCTACCTCAAAAGGAGCTGCTCCGATAAAGTGAGCCAAATCATCATAGCTAACCTCTGGTCTTCTTAGAAACTCTTTGGCAGTTAAGGCATCTGATAACGGTTTGAAGCCAAAATTCATCACTTGCTTATTAGTTTCTGCAGTAGGTTTCAATTTATGAGCTTCCAAGCGCTCCATTTCTGATTGGAAACTTGCTTTTTTAGTTTTGAAATCTTCCCAGCGCTCATCATCTACGAGACCAATAGAGCGGCCAATCTCTGTTAAACGCATATCGGCATTATCATGGCGTAAAATCAAGCGATATTCTGCACGACTCGTCAATAAGCGATACGGTTCTAGCGTTCCTTTTGTCACCAGGTCATCAATCATAACACCAATATAACCATCACTCCGTTTCAGAATTAGTTCGGGTTTCCCAAGAACTTTTAGAGCGGCATTGATTCCTGCCATGATTCCCTGTCCAGCAGCTTCCTCATACCCAGAAGTACCATTCGTTTGACCTGCTGTAAAAAGACCTGATATTTTCTTCGTTTCCAAAGTAGCTCTCAATTGATGCGGAAGAATCATATCATACTCAATCGCATAACCTGTCCGCATCATTTCAGCCTTCTCTAATCCTTTAATAGAATGCACTAACTCTCGCTGCACATCCTCTGGTAAACTGGTTGATAATCCTTGGATATAGACTTCTTCCGTATCTCGACCTTCTGGTTCTAGGAAAAGTTGATGACGTTCTTTATCCGCAAACCGGACAATTTTATCTTCGATAGACGGACAATAACGAGGACCAACTCCTTCAACGACCCCTGTAAACATAGGGGCACGATGAAGATTGTTTTGAATAATTTGATGACTCTCATTATTCGTATACGTTAACCAACAAGGAACTTGATCTTTTAAGTAGTCTTCATCTTTTGATCGATAAGAGAAATGGTTCGGTGCTTCATCACCAGGTTGAATTTCCGTCTCACTATAGTCAATGGAGGAAGCTTTCACACGAGGAGGAGTCCCTGTTTTAAAGCGAGCAATTTCAAAACCCAAGGCCTTTAAATTATCGGCTAATTTGACGGAAGCAATGCTGTGGTTGGGACCAGACGAATACTTTAGATCACCAATGATAATTTCTCCACGCAAAGCTGTACCTGTGGTTACGATTACTGTTTTTGCACCAAACTCTTGATTGGTTGCAGTCCGAACCCCAATGACTTTATGATCCTCAACCAAAATCTCATCAACCATTGTTTGTCGAAGCGTTAAATTACTCTGATTTTCAACTGTTTTACGCATTTCCTTAGCGTATAGTTCTTTATCAGCCTGTGCACGTAAGGCCCTTACAGCAGGTCCCTTACCTGTATTCAACATCTTCATTTGGATATAGGTTTTATCAATGTTCTTTGCCATCTCACCACCTAAAGCATCCACCTCACGGACAACAATCCCCTTAGCAGATCCTCCAATAGAAGGATTACAAGGCATAAAAGCCAACATTTCAATGTTAATAGTCGCTAAAAGAGTTTTACACCCCATCCGAGCTGCAGCTAGAGAGGCCTCCACTCCAGCATGGCCAGCACCGATAACAATTACATCATAAGTTTCTGCAAACTGTCTTGTCATTCTTTCTTCCTTTCACAAAAAAGGCCAAGGCTTCATTTATTGCAGGCCAAAAAAGCCTGCAAATCCATGAGCTTTGACCATCAATGTATTTGCTTGTTAGTATTGTAGCATATCTTTACAACTTGTCAATTTATATGTACTGGCGGATTTGATCTCCACTATAGGCTTGATCAATCAAGCCACCTCCCAGGCACTCATCTCCATCATAGAATACAACAGCTTGTCCTGGAGTAATTGCTCGTTGCTCTTCTGCAAACTTAACAATCGCCTTGTCTCCGTTGACAGACACTGTCACATTCGCGTCAGGTTGACGATAACGGAACTTAGCTGTACATTCCATTTCAAATGATTCTGGCATATCTTTTGTAAAGTGAACTTGACTAGCTGTTAATTTGGTTGACAATAAATGTTCATGATGAAATCCTTGGCCTACATACAGGATATTCTGTTCAAGATCCTTTCCAACTACAAACCAAGGCTTATTATCTCCACCTTCCTGTCCCCCAATACCCAGACCCCCACGTTGTCCAATCGTATAATACATGAGTCCAGCATGAGATCCCATATCACGGCCTTCCATTGTCATCATTCGACCTGGTGTAGCTGGTAAATAGTTGCTTAGGAATTCTTTAAAATTTTTCTCGCCAATAAAGCAAATTCCAGTTGAATCTTTTTTCTTGGCTGTTGCTAAGCCAGCTTCCTCTGCAATTCTACGAACTTCTGCCTTCTCCAAGTGACCTAATGGAAACATTGTCTTCTGAAGCTGTTCCTGTGATAATTGACTGAGGAAATAAGTTTGATCTTTATTCTGATCTTTACCTCTAAGCATCCGAACTTGACCATTTTCATCACGTTCAATTTGTGCGTAATGACCTGTTGCTACATAATCAGCTCCTAGTTCCATAGCGTAGTCAAGGAAAGCTTTAAATTTGATTTCCTTATTACACATTACATCTGGATTAGGAGTCCGCCCAGCTCTATATTCTGCCAAAAAATACTCAAAAACTCTATCCCAATACTCTTTTTCAAAATTGACAGAGTAATAAGGGATTCCAATTTGATCTGCTACTGCAGCAACATCTTTATAATCTTCAGTTGCCGTACAAAAGCCATTTTCATCGGTATCATCCCAGTTTTTCATAAAGATACCAACAACGTCATAGCCTTGTTCTTTTAGTAAAAGAGCTGTCACAGAGGAGTCAACTCCTCCACTCATGCCCACGACAACTCGTGTTTTTGAAGGAACACTCATAGTTTTCTCCCATCTTTCGTTTGTCACGTTTCCGTGCGCGCTTTCAACGATTTGAAGGTCGTTTTGAGCAAGGCTTATTATAACATGAATCAAAAAAATCCTCCACTAAACTACATGTTTAGTGAAGAACCCTCTTAACTCTTAGTACCAGCCATTCGCTAGCCAGAATTGATGGGCTTGAACCCATGAACCATAACGGTTTTTTACGTATTCATCCGCTACCCGCTCTTGATTCTCAGGAGATAGATCTCCATTGAGATAAGAAAGAGTCAATTGATATCGTCCATAGTAAATACCATTTTGGGCTGTGTAACTACCACTTGATTCTTTTTGAGCAATCCATTCCTTTGCTGCTTGCTCATCACTTGACAAACTTGACATTGTTGTCAAAGTAGAAGATTCCTGACTAGCTGTTAACTCTTCTGTCCGCCCTTCTGGCTCAGTTGTAATGACTGGAGACTGTTCTGAACTTGCTGGTGTCATCTCAGTCTCCTGAGTAGACGGTTGTTCTGAAATAGCCTTATCTGAAACTTCTGGAAGATTTACTGTTTCACTGCTAGCTACTTGTTTTTCTTCCAATACTTCTGAACTTTGAATAACGGTTTGAGAAGACTTTTCTTGCTCCGAACTTGCTTCTATAACAACAAAATCTTGCGTCTGATTGACAGAATTTTCTTCCGAAACTGTTTGTTCACTAAAGTCATTTGAAGTTCCTATTGTTAACTCCAACACTTGACCAATGTGAATCAAATTTGGATTTTTAAGATGATTTAGCTTTACAATGGTGTCAATAGTTGTTTGTTTTTCTGTAGCGATTTTTGAGAGGGTATCTCCTGATTTTACAGTGTAGGTATCTGCTGACGCAGCACTTGCAGAACCTGCAACAAGAAGAGTCGCTAACCCTGTTAATAGATAATAATTCTTTCGTTTCATGTAGATTTCCTTTCTTATCTGTACTTATTCTATCCCAGTAATATTACGGGAAGATAGCAGGAAATGAGATAGTTTTACAATTATATAAAAGAGATTGGTTAGATTCTTTACATTCCTAGCGCTTTTGCCTTATGGTATACTTATCGTAAAGGAGGATTTATGTTTTTATTTTTTGATTTAGATGGAACCCTAGTTGATAGTGGACCAGGAATTAGAGCAGCATTTCAATATGCATTCACAAAACTGAATCTTACAGTTCCCAATGATTCAGAGTTAGATACCTTAATTGGGCCTCCACTCGAACGATCCTTTGCCCTATATCTCCCTGAAGATAAAGTTGAAGAAGCTATTCGCCTCTTCCGAAACTACTATAAGGAAAAAGGAGTTTACCAAGCCGATCCCTATCCTGGGATAAAGGAAGCTCTACAAACGTTAAAAGAGCAAGGTCACTACTTAGCTATTACCACTAGTAAAAACCAACCCATGGCCCAGGTTATGGTCCAACACTTCGAATTCCAACCTTATTTCCAAGAAGTCTTTGGAGCCCTTCCAGATTCCCATGATAAAATCGATGTTCTAAAACGAGGCCTAGAGGTCGCAAAAGCACCTAAAGAACAAAGCTTTATCATAGGAGACACACGCTTTGATATGGCAGCTGGCCGGGATCTCCAAATCGGATGCGTTGGAGTGGAATGGGGCTATGGAACATCTGATTCCCTAACCGAAAACGGTGCACAAGTGTTACTAGCAAAAACACACGACTTAACCTCTTTTTTGAAATAAGGAAGCAACTGAGATACAATTATCAGCCCTATCGATTCTATAATGAGTGAAAGCTCTAAATAGAAATTGTAGGGCACTTAAAGACAAGACGTATCTTTAAATTTAAAAGTAAGCGCCCAATAACAGAGTATATTGACAAAACTCCAAGATTATAAGCAGATTGCTTTTAATCTTGGAGTTTTCTTTATCTACAATTCTCTTGGATTTTTGGAGCCCATGGTAAATAAGCCTCTAGAACCTCTTTTTTTACGAGAGTCTCCTCGTTTGGCAAATGTTCTAGAAGATAAGCTATATATTTTTCACTATCAAGTTGATGGACTTTGGCTGTCTCAAGCAGAGTCATGATAATAGCACTTGACTCTGCTCCCTCTAAACTTTGGGAGAATAGCCAATTCTTACGTCCCATAACCAAGGATTTAATAGCCCTCTCTGCCAGATTATTAGAGAGAACTAGACGTCCATCTTCCAATACAGTCTTGAATGTGGACTCATAATCCAAACTGTATTTAAGAGCACGGCCTAACTTAGACTCTGGTAAGACATACTGCTCCCGACACCAATCAAAGAATTCTTCCATCAAGGGACGGAGCTCTTCTTGTCGTTTTTGATGTCTGATTTCTGATTCTAGCTCCTCCCACTGTCTTTCTAAAAGAAACATCCTATCGCAATAGTTACTTCCTTTTTTTGCCAGTGAAGAGGAGTTCGCATTCTTGGGAGTTGCTTCAAAGAACTTCCTACGAACATGCGCCCAACATCCGACCAGACTGGCTTCCTTTAACGTCCTATATGCGGACCACATATCACAGTGAAGGTAACCCTTAAAATCACCAAGGAAGTCTTCGACAACTTGTCCACTACGTCTTTGGTTGTGATGGTAGAGTATGATACCATGCTCCTCGTCCTTACCAGATAGAAAAGTCCAAAAATAGGTCAGATTTGTGTCACTTTCTAAGACCCTGTAGGAGGTTTCATCTGCGTGAAGAACAGACTGTTCCTTCAAGATATCTGAAAGTAAGCTGTAGAGAGGTTTGAAGTAATATTGGGCAGACTTGATGTGCCAGTTCCCTATTTCTTTACGACTAATTGGAAGACCTAGTTTGGCCCAATCAGATTCCTGTCTATAATTTGGAACCTTTAAATTGAATTTTTGATGGATAGTGTGGGCTATGATAGAAGCAGATCCTAGGCTATGAGC
>NZ_SPPZ01000060.1 GCF_004570525.1 Streptococcus sp. WM07
AGTCTACAAACTGGCTAATGAGACGTGCTTCATGAGTTTCAGGGATGTCCCAAGCAATAGATAGTTCAAGGCTGAGTTGATTTGTGTTATACTGTTTATACATTTTATGTCTTTCTAGTTGTTTTGTGGTTATTATAATTATAAAGCATAAAATGGAAAAGGAGCAATTCTAGTTTGGAATTGCTCGCTTTTTTATTTTATAAGTTAGTTTTTGCCCAGCCTCTTTTTATAGTGTTTCCGGTAGAATTTCTCCCTGGTGAATGTTAAAAATTTGTAAATCTATAGGTAAAGTTTGTAAATGATCAAGTGAAGTAGTTGTCAAGAATGTTTGTATATCCCCACTGATGGCTTCTAATAATTTTGTTTGCCTTTGATTGTCCAATTCACTCATGACATCATCTAGGAGAAGGATTGGGCTTTCTCGAGTAACCTCTTTAATAAGTTGAATTTCTGCTAATTTTAAAGATAGGATGAGGCTTCTTTGTTGTCCTTGACTTCCAAATTTAGCATCCATGCCATTGATTGCAAATTGAACATCATCCCGATGGGGCCCGATGCTAGTTGTTCTTTTAAGGATATCGGTTTGCCGTTTTTGAAGAAGTGTTTCTGCCAATTCTTTGACAAGAAATTGTAAATCAAGTTGTAAATCAATCGAACTTTCGTATTGAATGGTGAGATGTTCATTTTCTTGAGACAAATATTCTTGTTGTTTTTTAGCAACCGTCTCTAAATCATTTAGAAATTGAAGACGGTGCTGGATAACCCTAGCTCCATATTGGGCCAATTGTTCATCTAGTACGTCCAAATAATGAGGATCAATGCTCTGTGCAGACTTTAGGTAGGAGTTTCGTTGTTTAAGGATATGTTGGTAGTGAGAAAGTTCTGCTAAGTAAGTAGGTTTGATTTGTCCTAAATCGATATCAATAAATTTACGACGGAGATTGGGACTTCCTTTGATTAATTGTAAATCTTCCGGGGCGAATAAGACAACATTCATATGTCCAACGTAGTTTGAAAGTTTGGCTTGTCGGAGATGGTTGACTTTCGTCATTCGTCCTTTACTGGTCCAAGAGACTTCTAAAGGGAGAGTCCCTGTCAACTTAGAGAGGACACCTTGTAAACGGAAATTATCCGAATTAAATTGTGTTAATTCCTTGTCAAATCGAGTTCGATGACTTCGAGTTAGGGCTAGAAAATAGATGGCTTCAAGAAGGTTTGTTTTTCCCTGAGCGTTTTGGCCTAAGAAAACGTTTAGTCCTGGTTGAAACTGAAGGTTGACATCCTTGTAATTTCGAAACTGGTGTATTTCAAGTTCTTTTAACCACATAGTTAGCGACCTGGGAATCGTACAGGCTTCTTTTTGTCCCGAGTAGGTTTAGTGGAAGGCTGTTTTTTATTAAGTTCTTTTACTAATTTAGCGATTCGTTCTTTTTCTTTTTTGGCTTCCTGATGTTCGAGGAGTTCCTCAGAACTTGGTGCTTGAAGCTGTATTGTCAAATCTAAATCTGGAATAGAAACGTGGTCGTTAAGATATAATTTTTTACCACGACGGTTTTCCTCCTGGCCATTTAAGAGGACTGTTTTTTCTGCTAGGAAGGCTTTGACAGCACCTCCACTTTGAATAATTCCAAGATCCTTTAGTAGTGCCTGTAACGTAATAAAATCATCAAATAATTTGTAGTTCATAATATACCTCTGGGGTTATTATAGCATACTGATTCTATTCCTGCTTTCTAGTATGAAAAGTGGGTTTTTAACGGGATTAGTGGTATAATGATATCCTATATAGAATTAATTTCGAGGTGGTTATGGAATTAGTAAATGGCGTACATTTACATGTCATAAATAGTCATAAATTCAAGAGCAATGTTATCAAGATTCGCTTTACATCTACCTTGTCTCGGTACTCTGTCTCAGCGAGAGCTATTGTGGCTGCAATCTTAGAAACTGCCAATAAATCCTATCCTCGGTTAAAGGATTTACAGAGATACCTATCCTCCTTATATGGTGCTGAGTTGTCAACTTCTGTTCATGTTATTGGAAATTTACATGTTGTTGACATCGATTTGATTTTTGTAAAAGATCGTTTTTTGAGTAAGAAGCAGTTTTTAATTGAGGGAATCTTTGATTTGATTTACTCCGTATTGTTTACTCCCTTAATTGAAGAAGATGCGTTTGCTCCATCCTTGTTTCAAACTGAGCAAGAGAATTTAATAGAGGTAGTGGAGCGAGAGAAGGAAAACGATTTTAGTCAAGCTCGGAATGAAAGTTTTAAAGTTTTCTACAATGATCATCCGGACTTGTCCTTGTCAAATTATGGGAATAAGGAATTACTTGAGTCTGAAACGGCTCGCTCTGCTTACCGAGAATTTAAACGGATGATGCGAGAGGACAGGATTGATTTTATCTTTTTCGGTGAATTTCCGGAAAAGGTGGTTAAGGAGCGTATTCGGAGCTGGAATTTGAATGCTCGAGAAGAGTTGAGCACTTTTAATCATTTTCAGCCAGTCAATTCAATCGTACGAGAGAGATTCCAGAAGGCTATGGGGCAACAATCAGTTTTGGATTTGGCCTATTTTACGCCAATTTTTCGGGATGAAAAATCTTACCCGGCTTTAGTTTTGTTAAATGCTTTGTTAGGACAGTTCCCACATTCCTTTCTTTTCCAAAAAATTCGAGAAGAGGAAGGCTTGGCCTATACTGTGGGGAGTCAACTCCATGTATTTTCACATCTTTTTCGAATTTATGTAGGTTTTGAGGCTTCGAATCGCAATGTCATCTTTAAGCAGATTCGACAAGAGATGAATCGCATACGAAGAGGCTTCATTAGCGAAGAACAATTACTCATGAGTAAAAAGATGTTATTGGATCTCATGATCCAGGTAGAGGATTCGCCAATGGCTATGGTGGAGAGAACCTATCAAACGGCTATGTTTGGAGCAGCCTATGGGTTAGATGGTTCATTTCAAAAAGCTTTGGAAACAGTGACAGCGAAAGATATCCAAACAGTTGCTCGCAGTTTACAGTTACAGTCAATGATATTTTTAGAAGGGAGTAATGAATGAGAAAACTCGAAGAAAAACGTTTTTCTAGTATTGATGAGACCTTGTTTACCTATCGTTTTTCCAATGGTTTTTTATTACGGATGCTCCCTAAAAAAGAGTTCAAAGAACAAGCTGGTTTACTAACCGTCAATATTGGTAGCCTAGATTGGGATGAAAGCGAGCCTGCTGGATTACCCCATTTTTTAGAACACAAAATTTTCGAGACAGAGTCTGGAGAAGATTTTTTACTCAAGTTTACAGAGTCAGCAATTGATAGTAATGCCTTTACAAGTTTTGGATATACGGGTTACACATTTTCCTCTAGTAAGGAGATTTCTGCTAGTACACGATTGTTGTTAGAAATGATATCTAGCTTTACAACATCTCCGAAAGCAGTGGACAAGGAGAAAGAAATTATCCTTCAAGAGTTAGAAATGTATAAAGCTGATCCAGATCAAGTTTTGTATACCGAGGCCTTGGCTAGAATGTACCCACATACGCCATTGGCAATGGAGATTGTAGGTAGTCGGGAGTCGATATCACAAATCAATTTAACAGATTTACAAAGAATTTACAGAGATTACTACCAAGCTCAAAACATGCAACTGTTTTTAATTGGTGATTTTGACCCTGTGGAATTGATAGAGTTGTTGGAGGATAGTGTTTTGAGGTTGTCAAATCAGACGGATTCAAGACCTCTTCGAAATCCCCTTTCTTATCAATCTGTAAAGTCTGGAGAATCGATTCGCATGGACGTTTCAAAAGCAAAGTTGGCCATTGGCTTACGGGGGAATCAATCTTTACAACAAGAAGAAATCTTTGTCTACAAAGTCAAGCTGCAATTGTTTTTCTCCTTGTTGCTAGGTTGGACTTCGCAACGTTACCAAGACTTACTGGATTCAGGGAAGATTGATTACTCTTTTCAATTTGAAATCGAAGTTCAAGAGCTTTATCACCATGTATTTTTTTTCTTGGACACTGATGAACCTGTTTCCTTCTCTCATCAATTGAGGACTATTGTGAAACGTTTTGAACAATCAGCTGATTTGTCGGAAGAACACCTTGATTTATTGAAGAATGAGATGTATGGTGATTTTATCCGACAATTGGATCACTATGATTTTATATTTAACAATTATTTAGTTGGGATTGAGGGATTGAATCTTTTTGATCTTCCAGCAATCCTCCCTAATATTCATCTTGTCGATGTGCTTGAAGTTGGACGTGAATTTATTGAAACCTGCGACATGATGGATTTTACTGTTTTACCGAATTATACCTAGAAAGAGAAGGACCCTGATATGAGAAAAGTGACAATCGGTGAAGTACTGCGTCGTGAACGTATTCATCAAGGAAAAAAGTTGAGTCAAATTCAGAAAGCTGCAGAT
The DNA here is from genome assembly GCF_004570525.1 of Streptococcus sp. WM07. Taxonomy (GTDB): domain Bacteria; phylum Bacillota; class Bacilli; order Lactobacillales; family Streptococcaceae; genus Streptococcus. The sequence goes on from NZ_SPPZ01000060.1 coordinate 4,433, forward strand.
ATTCAAGTTGAATATCTAGAGGCTCTTGAGAATAATGATTTTGACCAGTTACCTAGTCCATTTTATGCCCGTTCGTTTATCAAAAAATATGCTTGGGAACTAGGCTTAGACGATAAAATTTTACTTGCGGCTTATGAAAATGGATCGATGGTTGCCTATGATGAAATTGAAGTAGATGAGGAATATGGACGTACGACACGGATTGAAAGACGTAAGATAAAATCTTACCTACCTGTATTTTATTTTGTTCTTATATCTTTGGGAATTCTTGGGTCAGTTGGTTACTTTGTATGGAATTACTCGACCAATCATGTTTCTGAAACCCCGATAACGAGCTCTAGTACGAGTCAGGAAGAGAAGGTTGCAGATAAAGAAAAACAACAGGAAAAATTAGACATTTCTGTTTCCACTCATGCTGGGGTTACGTATGTAACAGCAGCAGGAGCTAGTGAATCTGTTGAATTGAAGATTAGTCGGTCTCAAAACACGGATACTTGGGTCAGTGTTTCTGAAACGGCAGCTGCAAGTGGAATAGCCTTAACTTCAACGAATCCAAGCTTCACAGAGGAGTTGGTAACCAATTACGAATTTTACATTGGACTAGGAGATCTGAGCCTAGTAGAAATGACTCTAAATGGAGAAAAAGTCTCACTCGAGAATCTACCTGTGGAAACAACCACACTCGTCTTGCGAACAAGCTCAACAGCTATTCAAAATTCATCCGAAGATAGTTCATCAGAAAGTAGTTCCACATCTGATGAAGTTTCAACTAATACAGAATCAAGCCTTCAAGATGAGGGCTTAGAAGAGTGAGTTATTTATGAAAAAAGAAAATATCCCTAACCTTTTAACCCTCATAAGAATCGCCATGATTCCTATCTTTATTCTGATTCTTAGTCTACCGAATCGCTCCGATTTACATTGGATTGCAGCTTTGATTTTTGCAGTAGCTAGTTTTACAGATTATTTGGATGGCTACTTGGCTCGTAAGTGGCAAGTGGTTTCGAATTTTGGCAAGTTTGCAGACCCTATGGCTGATAAACTCTTGGTTATGTCTGCCTTCATTTTGTTGGTTGGACTGGGGTTTGTTCCAGCTTGGATTGCAGCTCTCATTGTTTGCCGGGAGCTAGCTGTGACAGGCTTGCGTTTGCTTCTTGTTGAGCAGGGAGGAACGGTTTTGGCTGCGGCAATGCCTGGTAAAATCAAAACCTTCTCCCAAATGTTTGCCATTATTTTTTATCTATTCCATTTCACTCTATTAGCTGACATTACGCTTTACATCGCCTTATTCTTTACCCTTTATTCAGGTTATGATTACTTTAAAGGGGCTTCCTTCTTATTTAAGGATACGTTTCAATAATGAAAAAAAATAGTATTGAGGTTCGCAATCTTAGTTTTCGATACCAAAAAGAAGATGTTCTCCCTACTCTGGATCAGGTAGAGTTCCACGTGAAACAGGGGGAGTGGTTGTCAATCGTAGGACATAATGGTAGTGGGAAATCTACCTTGGTACGCCTATTAAATGGGCTATTAGAAGCCGATCAAGGACAAGTCTTGATAGATGACCAAGTATTAACCCCTGAAAATATTTGGGAAAAACGGCAAGAAATGGGGATTGTTTTCCAAAATCCCGATAATCAGTTTGTCGGTGCGACAGTCGAAGATGATGTCGCTTTTGCCTTGGAAAATAATCAAGTTAGCCCTGAAAATATGCGCTTGCGAGTAGAGGAAGCACTTAAGACTGTAAATATGTGGGAATTTCGAGATCGAGAGCCTGCTCGCTTATCTGGAGGACAAAAGCAACGGGTAGCCGTTGCAGGTGTCCTAGCCTTACAGCCTAAAATCCTCATTCTTGATGAAGTGACCAGCATGCTAGATCCAGAAGGTCGTAAAGAACTGATGGAGACTATCGCGGCGATTCGAAGACAGCAAGATATTACAGTCTTATCCGTCACTCATGATTTGGAAGAAGTAAGCCTAAGTGATCGGGTCTTGGTTATGAAGAAAGGGCGAGTGGAATCTATTCAAACACCTAATGAGCTCTTCCAACGACCAGATTTAGAGGATGTAGGGTTAGATCTTCCTTTTACACGCCAATTACTAGAACTACTAGATTTAGATGTATCTAGCTACCTATCAGAAGAAGAATTGCAGGACTATTTATGGGAATTACAGTTTCCAAAGTAAGCTATAGCTATCAAGCTGGAACACCTTTCGAGGGACCAGCCTTGTTTGATATTAATCTAGAACTTGCTGAAAAAAATTACACAGCTATTATTGGTCATACAGGAAGTGGAAAGTCAACACTTCTCCAACTACTTAACGGCCTCTTACTACCGACTAATGGACAGGTTCGAGTTGGAACTCTTATTTTAGAGGCTGGAAAAAAACAAAAGGACATTAAACAGGTTCGAAAACGGATTGGTATGGCCTTTCAGTTTCCAGAAAGCCAGTTGTTTGAAGAGACTGTCTTAAAAGATGTTGCCTTTGGCCCTCAAAATTTTGGTGTTTCTAAAGAAGCAGCCGAACAATTAGCTAGAGAAAAACTAGCTCTAGTGGGGATTGATGGAGAACTATTGGAGCGTAGTCCTTTTGAACTTTCTGGTGGACAAATGCGTCGTGTAGCTTTAGCAGGAATTTTAGCTATGGAACCAGAAATACTGGTTCTTGATGAGCCAACTGCTGGTTTGGATCCCGCAGGGCGGAAAGAGTTTATGCAGTTATTTGCTAAATTACATGCAGAAGGGATGGGAATTATCCTAGTGACTCATCTCATGGACGACGTAGCTAATTATGCTGATTATGCCTACCTTCTTTCAAATGGGCGACTTGAAGCACAAGGACAGCCTAGAGATCTTTTTCAAGATGTGGAGCGAATGAATGAACTCCATCTAGGTCTGCCGAAAGTAACCCAGTTTGCTCTAGGATTAAGAGAAAAAGGAATGATGTTTGATTTCCTCCCCACAACACTAGCAGAATTTAAGGAGTCCTATCATGGATAAGCTTATTTTAGGTCGCTATATTCCCGGTGATTCCGTTATTTATCGCTTAGATCCCAGAGCTAAATTACTAGGGATGTTTGCCTTTGTTCTCATGATATTTTGGGCCAATAATTTTATGACTAATATTGTCATTCTATTGGTTACAGGGCTTCTCTTATTACTGTCAGGTTTACCCATTAAAGTCTATTGGGATGGCTTAAAACCGATGTGGTTCCTCATCTTCTTTACGATTAGTTTCCAGTTGTTTACCTTGAATTCAGGAGAAGTATTGTTTCAGTTTGGTTGGTTGACAGTTACAGATACTGGATTGACTCAAGCCGGAATCATATTTGTCCGTTTTCTAGCGATTGTCCTCTGGTCAACTGTTCTAACCTTGACAACAATGCCTCTTACACTAGCAAGAGCGATTGAATCTCTCTTAAAGCCTTTAAACCTATTTCATTTCCCAGTCCAGGAAGTTGGTCTGATGTTGTCAATGAGTTTACGTTTTATTCCAACCTTGATGGATGATACGGTCAAGGTTATGAATGCTCAGCGAGCGCGTGGAGTTGACTTTGGAGAAGGGAATTTAGTCCAAAAGGCCAAGTCCTTTATTCCTATTTTGATTCCATTATTTGCTTCGAGTTTTAAACGTGCAGATGCCTTGGCGACAGCCATGGAAGCCCGTGGTTATCAGGTCGGTTTACCACGAACAAGCTATCGTAAACTTCAATGGCACTTTCGAGATACCTTGTCACTTCTTTTACTAGTCTGTCTAGCACTGGCTCTCTTTTTCCTTAAAAATTAGCTTTTATTACAAAAAAAGGGTGTAAATATCATCTCCTTGTAACAAACGTTACTTTTTCTATAAGAAAAGGTAATAAACAGCCTGTATGATAGGTTGTAGGAAAAAAGGAGAAAAGAATGCGTAAAGATCAAAAACAAAAGTATAGAAATTTTGGAATCCTGTCAGCGGCTTCTGCCCTTGTAATTGGTGGGACTGTACTGGCAGAAAACTATACTGGAAGTCAAGAAACTACGTCTTCAACTATTAAAAAGACAGAAACTGCAGCTTCATCGAGCTCAGTAAGAAAATCTACATTTTCAGATAAAAAAGCAGCTTCTAGAGAAGAAAACAACGAGGTTACTACAGAAAAAGTGGGAGAGCTATCTGAATTCACAGAAGAAGGCATGGGTGTTCAAGCGCAGGCTAGTACACCTGCTTCACGGCAGGAAGCCATTGAAGTGATTTCCCTTTCAAATACTGCAGAAACGTATACTTATGCAGCGCCTGTAAGTTTACCAGCTGCTCAAGGAAATTATTCAAACACAGTAGCGGGCTCAGCTGTATTGGCTAATGGCAATACTGCTGGGGAGCATGGAATCTATGCTGCAGCCCGTATGGCAGAGTTGACAGGTGTATCCGCTTCAACGTGGGAAAACATTATTGCTCGTGAATCAAATGGGAATATCTATGCAGCCAATGCATCTGGTGCAAGCGGACTTTTCCAGACTATGCCAGGTTGGGGATCAACTGCTAGTGTAGATGATCAAATTCAAGCGGCTTACAATGCTTACAGTAATCAAGGCCTAGCTGCTTGGGGATATTAATAGTAAAATCCTAAAAAAGAATGTCTAAGATTGGAAATCCTTACCTAACTGTAAAGATTTCAATCATTAAAAAGGGAACATACACGGTGTATGTTCCCTTTTTTGGTTCTTTGTCAAGTTGTGTGGAATCCTTGAAAACTGACAATGTAGAATAAAGACAATCTTCTTCCTCCCCTCCTTAGAGGGGAGGGATTTTTAGATAGAGTGGACAGCAGGAGTCTGCATCCAGTA
>NZ_SPPZ01000061.1 GCF_004570525.1 Streptococcus sp. WM07
CTAGAGGCTTATTTACCATGGGCTCCAAAAATCCAAGAGAATTGTAGATAAAGAAAACTCCAAGATTAAAAGCAATCTGCTTATAATCTTGGAGTTTTGTCAATATACTCTGTTATTGGGCGCTTACCAAATTTTCTGTAAAGGGAAGCGTTTTTTCAAGTTTCTGTTCTTGCTTGTATTTTTTAGATTTGGTAGACTGGAAGAGTTTTAGAAAGGGGACAAAATGTCTATTATTTCACAAATTTTATTAGTCTTGTCTGCAGCTTTGTTTTTCTTTATTTTCTATTTGGAAACCTTGGCTACGACTTCCGATAAAACGAGTCAGACCTTTGGACTGAGTAAGGCGGATCTTGAATCTAAGTCTTTGAATGTTTTGATGAAAAATCAAGGGGTCTACAATGGTTTTATTGGATTAGGTCTACTGTATGCGGCTTTCTTCAGTGCCAATGGAAAAGAAGTAGCGCTTGTATTTTTAATCAATATCTTGGTAGTAGCCCTTTACGGTGGTTTCTCCAGTAATAAATCCATCATCTTGAAGCAAGGTGGTCTTCCATTTTTGACCTTGCTTAGCTTGATTTTACTTTAAATGAGGCTAGCAAAAAGTCTTAAAAATAGGAAACAGCTTAGAATTACGTCATTAGAAACGTTGATTCTAAGCTGTTTTTATCTATTCACACTTTAAGCAAAGTCAAAAATTGTTCGTTTTTGCCCAGTCTTATTTAGTTTCATAACCAATAAGAATTCCACCTTCTTCAGCATAGAAACTACAAATTCCTGAAGTTGGGAGAATGTGGATATCTGCTTGAGGGTATTCAGACCGAATGAGTTTGCTTAAATCTTGGCAGAAATCAAGGTTATTCCGATGAGACATATGGATACGCCCGCCCTCGTAGCCTGCTTTTGTCATTTCTGACCAGGTAGTAGAGACGGCTTTTTTATTTCCACGCGCCTTTTGGAGTAGTTCAAGTTCCCCTTTGTTGCTGGCTTGACCGACCATACGGATATTGAGGAGCCCAACGACTTTTCCGATAATCTTATTCAAACGGCCGTTTTTGACCAGGTTATCTACTTTTTCTAGTATAAAAATCAATTTGCTTTGTTTTTGATAGTTTTCGATAGCTGCGACAATCTCAGGATAAGTCAGGCCTTGCTTGATGTATTCATTGAGTTGGTAGACCAAGAGGTCCATTTCTCCACCTGCTGAAAGACTATCAATAATATGAATTTTAGCATCTGGATGACTCTCTAAATAGATTTCACGCGCTAAGCGTGCAGCGTTGTTACTACCTGATAAAGCTCCTGTAATGGTGACTACAAAAATAGCCTCGGCATCTCCAAAAGCTTGTAGGTATTGATCTGGACTTGGACAAGCTGATTTGGAAGCCTGCTCGCTTGCATACATGACTTCCATCATAAAATCGATATCTAGATTCTCTTTATCGGTAAATGTTTTATCTCCTACCTGCACATACATAGGCACGGATTCAAAGCTTGTCTGTGGAGCAAGCTGCTCCAATTGACGATAGTTAGATGCAGAATCTGCAATAATTTTCCATTTCACAATAGGATTCTCCTTTTTAAAAAAATGAACACTTTTGAGTTTTATGTCTTATTTATAGTATAGCACATTTTTACGAAAAATCCAAAGAAAAAGCGAATATGCTATAATTGACTAGTATTTAGGAGGAAAGGTTATGTCACATCAACGATTAGCTTGGGATGAATATTTTGCTGCTCAAGCTTTATTAATTTCGAACCGCTCGACTTGTCAGCGAGCTCAGGTAGGGGCTGTATTGGTTCATGATCATAAGGTGGTCTCTACAGGCTATAATGGGTCTATTTCAGGAACAGAACATTGTATCGACCAAGGGTGTCTCATTGTCGAAGGCCATTGTGTCCGTACTTTACATGCGGAGGTCAACGCTATTTTACAGGGTGCGGAGCGCGGAATACCACGGGAGTTTACAGCTTATGTGACTCATTTTCCTTGTCTTCACTGCTCGAAACAGTTGATGCAGGTTGGTTGTTCTCGTGTTGTCTATATTCACGATTATCGAATAGATGCTTATGCACAAGAACTATATCAACAAAAGGGAGTGACCTTGTTACAGATTCCACTTGAACAGGTACAAAAAGCAGTTCAAGAAAGTAGTTTCTTTCAATAACTCCAAATCCTTTTACATTCCTGTTGTCATATGATAGACTAAAGGAGTTAATTAGTCCCGAAAAGGTAGCGTATCGCTAGTGCTTTGTAACTTTTTAACGAATCTCTATTAAAAGGGGGACACACATGTCTGAACGTAAATTATTTACCTCAGAATCGGTATCGGAGGGGCATCCAGATAAGATCGCAGATCAAATCTCAGATGCCATCTTAGATGCGATTCTTGAGCAGGATCCGGATGCTCACGTAGCAGCTGAAACAGCTGTTTATACAGGATCGGTCCATGTTTTTGGAGAGATTTCTACAACGGCTTATGTAGATATTAACCGTATTGTTCGAGATACCATTGCCAAGATTGGTTATACCAATACAGAATATGGTTTTTCTGCAGAAACTGTAGGAGTTCATCCATCTTTGGTGGAGCAGTCACCTGATATTGCTCAAGGAGTAGATGCTTCTTTAGAAACACGTCAAGGGAATGGAGAGGATCCATTAGATCAAATTGGTGCTGGAGATCAAGGGCTTATGTTTGGTTTTGCGGTCAATGAGACTCCTGAATTGATGCCACTTGCCATTTCTTTATCGCATAAGCTAGTGAAGCGTTTGGCGGATTTGCGCAAGTCGGGTCATGTCTCTTACCTTCGCCCAGATGCTAAAAGTCAGGTTACAGTAGAGTATGATGAATCCGGAAAACCTCATCGAGTAGACACAGTGGTGATTTCAACGCAGCATGATCCAGATGTTTCCTATGAGGAATTGACCAAGATGGTTAAAAAAGAAGTCATTGAGCAGGTTATTCCAGCTACGTTATTGGATGAAGAAACCCGCTACTTCATTAATCCAACCGGTCGTTTTGTTATCGGTGGACCACAGGGGGACTCCGGCTTAACCGGTCGGAAGATTATAGTGGATACTTACGGAGGAGCAGCACGACATGGAGGTGGAGCTTTCTCTGGTAAAGATGCGACTAAGGTCGACCGTTCTGCTTCGTATGCTGCTCGCTATATTGCTAAAAATATAGTGGCTGCTGGTTTGGCAGATAAGGCAGAGGTGCAATTAGCCTATGCAATTGGTGTGGCTCAGCCAGTTTCGATTCGTATTGACACTTTTGGGACAGGTACCCAAGAAGAAGCTGCTTTGGAAGCAGCAGTGCGGGCTCATTTTGATCTCCGTCCAGCCGGGATTATTCAGATGTTGGATTTGAAGAAGCCAATTTATCAGCAAACAGCTGCTTATGGTCACATGGGTAGAGAAGATCTCGATTTACCGTGGGAACGATTAGATAAAGTAGACGCTTTGAAAGCTTTTTTCAAGTAGTGATTGAATCAGGTATTTTTCATCGATGGCTCATCAAATATAGGATTTGATGAGAGTGATATGGGAAAATGTGAGAGGCAGGGTCTTAAGATTCTGCTTCTTTTTTGCGAATGAAACTAGAATATATTAGTATTTTGAGGTTCCCGACTCTAGCAAGCTCCACGGAAATGTGGTATAATCATGCCAAACCGTATGGTTTTATCAGTTTCAAGAAAGTATTGTTAAAAATGAAAAAAATTATCATTAATGGTGGGCGCCCTCTCAAGGGAGAGGTCGCTGTTTCGGGTGCCAAAAATAGTGTTGTGGCTTTGATTCCGGCAATCATTTTGTCGGATGATATTGTAACGCTTGACGGTGTCCCTGATATTTCGGATGTAGCAAGTTTGATTGATATCATGGAGGTCATGGGGGCAACCGTTAAACGGGATGGTGATAGTCTCGAAATTGATCCTTCTGGAGTTCAATCTATGCCGATGCCATATGGAAAAATCAACTCCCTACGAGCTTCCTATTATTTTTACGGTTCCTTATTGGGTCGTTTTGGCGAAGCAACAGTTGGTTTACCAGGCGGATGTGATTTAGGGCCTCGTCCCATTGATTTACATTTGAAAGCTTTTGAGGCTATGGGTGCACGGATGACTTATGAAGGAAATTCCATGCATTTAACAACAGACGGTCAAGGGGTTCATGGTGCTATGATTTACATGGACACTGTGTCTGTTGGGGCGACGATTAATACGATGTTGGCGGCTGTAAAAGCAAAAGGCAAGACGGTTATTGAAAATGCGGCACGTGAGCCTGAGATTATTGATGTAGCGACTCTGCTTAACAATATGGGAGCCCATGTTCGGGGAGCCGGAACAGATGTGATTACCATTGAAGGAGTTGAGCATCTACACGGTACTCGTCATCAAGTCATTCCAGATCGGATTGAAGCGGGAACCTATATCGCCATGGCTGCGGCTATTGGAGAAGGGGTTAAGATTACCAATGTTCTTTACGAACACCTAGAAGGCTTTATTGCGAAGTTGGAGGAAATGGGTGTTCGGATGACGATCTCTGAAGATAGTGTCTTCGTGGAAAAACAGGATAATCTCAAAGCTATTAATATTAAAACAGCACCTTATCCAGGATTTGCCACTGATTTGCAACAACCAATCACTCCTTTACTCTTGAGAGCGGAGGGACGTGGTTTAATCATGGATACAATCTATGAAAAACGAGTCAATCATGTTCCAGAGTTAGCTCGAATGGGAGCTGGAATTACAACGGTTGGGAATCAAATTAGTTATGATGGTCCCAATCAGTTGCATGGTGCTCTAGTCAAAGCTACTGATTTACGGGCAGGTGCTGCCCTAGTCACAGCTGGTCTGATGGCCCAAGGGCAAACTGAAATTACAAATGTTGAATTTATCTTACGTGGTTATTCAAACATTATTGAAAAATTACGGAACTTGGGAGCCTCCATCGATCTTATTGATGACTAGTAACTAGGAGGAGTTGCGCAGCAGGCTCCTCTTTTATAATTGACAATAGAGGAGAGGTCATGACTATTTGGACCCATTTAGCCCAGCATTCTATTCTTCAGACATCTCGGCTTTATTTACGCCCGCCTTTAGTAACGGATTTGGAAAGTTTTCACGCCATTGCCCATGATCCAGAAAATGTTCGTTATATTTTTCCAGCTCAACAAAACCTGGAAGAAAGTCTTCATTTATGGACCCATGCCTTTCTAAAAAAAACTCTTGGGACTTGGGTATTGGAAGATCCTCAAGAGCATCGCTTGATTGGGGTTATTCGTTTGGAAAAAATTCAAGAGATAGCTTTGGAAGCTGAAGTTGGTTATTTCCTGGATAAAAGGTATTGGGGGCAAGGCTTGGTTGTTGAAGGACTGGAGGCCCTCTGTCAGATTTTGCTAGTTTCTCAAGGATTCAAAGCCCTAAGTCTTCAGGTACACTTGGAAAATATAGCCAGTCAACGGGTTGCAGAAAAAGCGGGTTTCAGCTTCCATCGGCAGTTTAAAGGTAGTGATCGCTATACCCGTAAAATGCGTGATTATGTAGAATTCCGACGAAAGCGAGGGGACTGATGAGTAAACACCAAGAAGTTTTGGACTACTTGGAGTCCATGCCAATCGGACGGAAAGTCAGTGTGCGAAGTGTCGCAAACTTCTTAGGCATTAGCGAAGGAACGGCTTATCGTGCCATTAAAGAAGCCCAAGTTCGTGGATGGGTTGAGACTCGACCTCGGAGTGGTACAGTAAGGGTGTCCACTAAAGATGAAGGATTAACTCCTTTAACTTACGGTGAAATTGTTGAAGTTACCCAAGCCAAAGTGTTGGCGGGAGCAGATGGCTTGGACAAGGAGTTTTCGGCTTTTAGTATTGGGGCTATGTCCCGTCAGAATGTAGTGACTCATCTCAAGGATGGTGGATTGGTGATTGTAGGGGATAGAACCTCGGTTCAGGAATTAGCCTTGCACCATGATTGTGCTGTCCTAGTTACAGGGGGCTTTTCTGTAGCAGAGAAGATTTTAGATTTAGCCAATAGCCTCTCAATTCCCATCTTATCCAGTAGTGAGGATACCTATCAAGTTGCTAGTCAAATCTCTCAGGCTGTCTCCCAACGGCGTATGAAGTCGCATATTTTAACAGTGGCGGATAGTTATACACCGATTGATGAATTTGGTTGTCTAACGACTCACCATCTGGTTCGTGATTTTTTAGCCTTGGTTCAAAAAAAGCAAGCTTCAACGTTTCCAATTGTCGATCAGAGTGGTTTTTTTCAAGGTCTAGTTAGTCTCCAAGAAGTAGGTGGACAAGCTAGCTTTGTTCATCTAGGGAAACTTTTACATAGCGGAACTTTACAGATGACCCCTTATACGAGTTTGGCAGTCGCTCAGCGGAAAATGATTGAGCAAGGAATGGTAATCCTGCCGGTTGTTGATGAAGAGAACCGGCTATTAGGAGTCTTGCGCAGGGAGGATTTGATTCAAGATCTGGCTCAGGAAAAAAGAGATTTATCAGCAACCTTTGCGGAGCAGTTACGCCCTTACTTGGAAAAAAAAGATACTTCCCATCAGTTGCGAGTAGCTCCCTCGCTTTTGGATGAGCAGGGAAATCTGGCAGCAGGGGTTTTAGTAGAAATAGGTTTACAGTTAGCTAAGTCTGAACTTGCGCTAGCAGGTTCAGGTTTTTACCTGACCTCTGCATCGGTTCGTGTTTTTCAATCGATTGAGGTGGAAGAGGTCTTGCAAGTAGAGGGAACTCTCTTGTATCAAAGTCGTACTAGTCGCGTTTTTCAAGTATTATTTAAAGAAAAAGAGCAAGCAGTTGCTCAAATAACTATAGAAATTACAGTACAATAAGGAGAATACATGATTACCTTAAAGTCTCAACGAGAAATTGATTTAATGAAGGCAAGTGGTGAGTTTTTAGCGAGTGTTCATCGTGGCTTGCGGGATCTGATTAAGCCGGGAATGGATATGTGGGATATCGAAGAATATGTGCGTCGTCGTTGTAGGGAAGAAAATGCCTTACCTCTGCAAATTGGGGTAGAAGGACACTTGATGGATTATCCATATGCGACCTGCTGTTCCATCAATGACGAAGTAGCACATGCCTTTCCTCGTCATAAAAAGTTAAAAAATGGGGACTTGATCAAGGTTGATATGGTTGTTGGCTTGGTAGATAAGTCTGAGTTGGATGTGTCCAGTCTAGATTTTGATGATGTGCCAACTATGCGTCGCCTGTCTGAAGATTTCCGCGGTGGAGTAGCTGATTCTTGTTGGGCTTATGCCGTTGGGGAAGTTACACCCGAGGTTCAAGAACTAATGGATGTAACCAAGGAATGTCTCTATCGTGGAATTGTGGCAGCCCAAGTGGGGAATCGTCTAGGTGATATTGGGGCTGCTATTCAAGAATATGCAGAAAGTAAGGGTTACGGAGTTGTCCGAGACCTTGTTGGCCACGGGGTTGGACCAACTATGCATGAAGAACCAATGGTTCCTCATTATGGACGTGCTGGTCGTGGTTTGCGTCTACGGGAAGGGATGGTCTTGACCATTGAACCGATGATTAACCAGGGAACCTGGGAAATTGATACCGATATGAAAACTGGTTGGGCTCATAAAACCTTAGATGGTGGTTGGTCTTGTCAGTATGAACACCAATTTGTAATTACTAAGGATGGACCTGTGATTTTAACGAGTCAGGGTGAAGAGGGAAGTTACTAAGAAAGCCGTTTAAGGAGAATAGGATACGGGATGGAGATGATGGAGAAGTTAAAAGGGAGACTAGCTACATTTAGCAAGAATCCTCTAGTGAGTGCCTTGGGGAAATTTTATAGTCAAGCAGATAGTCAGGTGATGTCCATAGCGATTGCCTATTATTTGATGCTCTCCTTGATTCCCTTTTTCTTGATTCTAGCCAATCTCCTCCCATATTTACCTGTGAGTACCAGTGATATCCTGTCTTACCTAGAAGTTTGGTTACCGGAGAGTCTGTATCCGACCATTTCCCAGTTAGTAGAAGGAGTTTTGTCGAAACCTTCTACTGGTTTTTGGAGCCTCGCCCTTCTATCAGCCTTCTGGACTTTATCATCCAGTATGTGGATGGTGGAGCAGAGTTTTAATAAGGTTTATGGCGTGGAAAAGCGAACGAATTATGTTGCTTCTCGCATTCTTAGTTTAGCCATGGGTGTTCTGTTACAGCTTGTAATTTTAAGCCTTAGTTTTCTAAGTCTCTTCTCTTCCTATCTTCTGGAGCAGATGAAGATTTGGCTAGAGATGGACACCTTTCCGTTGGAGGAGTTTTTGAAAGGGCTGAGTGGTTGGAGTATGGTTCCTTTGGTATTCTTGCTCTTCTTTCTGTATTATAGTTTGCCAAATGTTGCTATTAAGAAAATAGGCTACACGCTTCCAGGGATTTTATTAGTGACAATCGTTCTTTATCTCTTTAACGGTTTTATTAATCTTTACTTAATCCGTTATATGGGACGTTTTACGGATTATCGCTTGGTTGGATCGGTTGCTCTTTTTGCAGTGATCTTCTGGTTTATCTTAATTGCTCGAGTTCTCATTATTGGTGCTGTTTTGAATGCTTCTTATCAATTTGTAAAAGAAGGGGAATTTGACAGTAAAACGTATTTATCATAAGAAAAAAGGCTAGGATATCCTAGCCTTGATTGTTGTGGCTTCTAGCCAGTTTTTCTCGAAGAGAAAAACAAGAAAACCACCAGCTATGCTGGTGGCTGACAAGGCTTTGAGCTTCCATTTCTTTTTCCTGATATAATCTAATTGTTCAGGTTAGATAAA
>NZ_SPPZ01000062.1 GCF_004570525.1 Streptococcus sp. WM07
ATGTTATAGAAATAGGAATTTATAATACGAAGTAAAGACCTAAATTACATCTACGGGAAGTAGCTCAGCTTGGTAGAGTACTTGGTTTGGGACCAAGGTGTCGCAGGTTCGAATCCTGTCTTCCCGACTAGACAAGATGACAGAAATGTCATCTTTTTTGTGTTTCCCAAACCAAGTCCAATAGCGAAGTTTAAAGCAGAGACCGAAATAAGAAGATTTGCCTCCTGTTTCTAAGTTTGGAACCAAGGTGTCGCTCGCTCATCCACTCAGGAATTGAGTGGATGTGCATGGGAATAAAGCGAAGGAACTTCGCAACAAGATCCTGTCTTCCCTCAGGAGATTTGGTTGTATTCTGTTTAGTTGTTTTTTTGATGGTGTAGAACTTTCGAGGTATTCGAAAGTTATGAGGAAGCGGGAGCTGAAGAGTACTGTTGAAGGGATCTGTTTTGGGAAGTGTTTTTGACTCTGTTGCTTTTCAGGAATAGGGTCAAAGACTCTCTATTAAGGCTATTTGGATTATCTGTATTTTGGTTTGCTTGTGGCTTTTGGAGCGTGGTATAATAAGAGGAGTAATTTTGAGGAGTAAATGATGTCTGATAAATCGTTTTATATTAGTACGCCTATTTATTATCCAAGTGGGCGTTTGCATATTGGTTCAGCTTATACAACAATTGCTAGCGATGTTTTAGCACGTTATAAGCGTTTGATGGGCTATGATGTCTTCTACTTGACTGGATTGGATGAACATGGTCAGAAGATTCAAGATAAGGCAGCAGAAGCTGGTCTTGAGCCGCAAGCTTATGTCGATGGTATGGCCAAGGATGTTAAAGAGTTGTGGTCACTTTTAGATATTTCGTATGACCGTTTTATTCGTACAACGGATGCGGATCATGAGGCCGTTGTTGCTCAGATTTTTGAGAAGCTGTTGGCGCAAGATGATATTTATTTGGGGGAATATTCAGGGTGGTACTCTGTTTCTGATGAAGAGTTCTTTACTGAAACGCAATTGACTGAGGTCTTCCGGGATGAGGAAGGGACTGTTATTGGCGGGATTGCTCCTTCAGGTCACGAGGTAGAATGGGTTTCAGAGGAGTCTTACTTCCTACGTTTGAGTAAGTATTCTCAGTGGTTAGCAGACTATTTTAAAGAACATCCTGAGTTTATTAGTCCTGATGGTCGGATGAATGAGATGCTTAAGAATTTTATTGAACCTGGTTTAGAGGATCTGGCTGTTTCACGGACTAGCTTTACTTGGGGAGTCCCGGTACCTTCCAATCCTAAGCATGTGATTTATGTTTGGATTGATGCCCTTGCTAACTATATTACAGCTTTGGGTTATGGACAGGATGAGGATGGAAACTTTGTCAAGTTCTGGCCTGCGGATATTCATATGCTTGGGAAGGATATTCTTCGTTTCCACTCCATTTATTGGCCAATCATTTTGAAAATGCTTGATTTGCCACTTCCAAAACGTCTGATTGCTCATGGGTGGTTTGTAATGCAGGATGGAAAAATGTCTAAATCCAAGGGGAACGTGGTTTATCCTGAGATGCTTGTTGAGCGTTACGGTTTGGATGCTCTTCGATATTATTTAATGCGCTCACTTCCTGTTGGTTCTGATGGTACTTTTACACCTGAAGATTATGTTGGTCGTATCAACTATGAATTAGCCAATGATTTAGGTAATTTGTTGAATCGAACCGTAGCGATGGTGAATAAGTATTTTGGTGGTCAGGTGCCTGCATTTAAGACAGATGTTACGGCCTTTGATAGGGATTTGGAGTCCAAAGCGGAGGAAACAATTCGAGAGTTCCAGAAGCAGATGGAAGCAGTGAATCTTCCACGTGCTCTGGAGGTGGTGTGGAAGTTCATCATGCGGACCAATAAGTATATTGATGAGACTCAGCCTTGGGTTTTGGCTAAGGATGAGGCGGACCGTGAGCTATTGGCAAGTGTGATGAGCCATCTAGTAGCTAGTCTACAATTGGTTGCTGCTCTTCTCCAACCCTTCATGATGGAGACCAGCCGTTCCATTCTGAATCAATTAGGCTTGGCTGAGGTTAGCTCTTTAGAAGATTTAGCCTTTGGTAACATCCCAACGGAGAGCCAGGTTGTTGCCAAGGGGCAACCGATCTTCCCTCGCTTGGACATGGAGGAAGAAATTGCCTACATTAAATCTCAGATGTCAGGTGATAAAAAAGAAGAAGAGTGGGATCCAACAAAGGTTGATTTGTTGCTAAACAAAAAGGCTATTCAATTTGATGATTTTGACAGGGTGGAAATTCGGGTAGCTGAGGTTAAAGAAGTTCAGCGAGTGGAGGGGAGTGAGAAGTTATTGGTATTCCGCTTGGATGCTGGTGATGGTCAAGATCGCCAAATTCTATCTGGAATTGCGGCCTATTATCCAGATCCACAAGTTTTACTTGGGAAAAAATTGCAAATTGTGGCCAATTTGAAACCTCGTAAAATGATGGGCTTGGTTAGTCAAGGAATGATTCTCTCAGCTGAATTCGAGGATCGTTTGTCTGTTATTACGGTTGATGATGCGATTCCAAATGGAAGTATTCTAGGATAAATAAAACAGGTGAGCGAGTGCTCACCTGTTTTTATAGTTTAAATTGAAGTAATTCTTTAGGAGTATGGGTGAAGGCTTCGAACCCTGTCTTGGTAACGACTCCGCAGTCTTCAATGCGGACTCCAACCTTGTTGGGAAGGTAGATTCCTGGTTCAACAGAGAAGGTCATTCCTTCTTCTAAAACGAGGGAATTGCCTTGATTTAGAGAGGGGTATTCGTGTAGACTTCGGCCAATGCCGTGTCCGAGACGATGATTGAAGTATTCCCCATAACCTGCTTTACTGATAATGTCTCTGGCTACTGCATCAATTTCACCGGCTGTAACACCAGGTTTGATAGCCTCCATAGCTGCTAATTGGGCTTCAAGGACGATATCATAGATGGTAGCTTGAAGGACTGTTGGCTGACCAAGGGCGACGGTACGGCTGACGTCACTAGCATAGCCTTGATGCCAAGTTCCCAAATCAAATAAAAGAAGGGATCTGTTCTTTAGTGGGCGGTTAGTTGGGACGCCATGTGGATCGGCTGCGTGCTTATCGGCTAAGACCATAGTCTCAAAACTCATAGAGACATCTTGACTTCGTAGGGGGCCTTCAATGGCAGCGATGATGTCAAGTTCTGTTTTGCCCTTGGAGATGGATTTGAAACCGAGAGAGAGAGCATAATCAGCCATCTGCCCAGCTTTTCGGAGCAGCTCTAGTTCTGCGGGTGTTTTATAGAGGCGGATGTTTTCGATGGTGGGACTAAGATCCACCACCTGCCCCGTTAAAATTTGCATGAGTTCATAATATTGTCGTAGGCGAAGATGTTGAAACTCTAAGCCAATTCGGTAGCGTTCACGAGATAGGAAGCTTTGGATTTTTTGCCAAGGATTTTCTGAATCGTGATAACTCACAATATTGTAAGAAACGAGTGCCTTGGCACGGTCCCGATCAAGTTCGGGTGTAAACAAGGTTGGACTGCCGTCAAGCGGAAGAAAGAAGAAGAATTGTCTTTCATGAGGATCCGATTGAAAATTCGTTAGATAGGCGATGCTGGTTGGATCTGAAATAATAGCCAGATCAATGCCCTGCTCACGCATTCGTAAACGAAGTAAGTCAACAGTACTCTTCATATTTAACCTCCTATATTCATTATCTGATATCTCTATTGTGTCAAAATTCTTTAAATTATGCAATGGGGAATCGCCATTTGTATTTTTTAGAAAAAAATCTCAAAACGTTTGAAAGTGTTTACAAAAAATGATAAACTATAGTTATGTCAAGGTGAAAGCGTAGTTTTCAAAATTGAATTGGGAGGTTGATTATGCATACTGACGATACTGTAACTATTTATGATGTCGCCCGTGAAGCTGGAGTTTCCATGGCGACAGTCAGCCGAGTGGTGAATGGAAACAAAAATGTAAAAGAAAATACTCGAAAAAAAGTTTTAGATGTGATTGACCGACTAGACTATCGCCCGAATGCGGTTGCTCGTGGTCTGGCTAGTAAAAAGACAACAACAGTTGGGGTTGTGATTCCAAATATTACCTCATCCTATTTTGCTAGTTTGGCCAAAGGGATCGAAGATATTGCAGAGATGTATAAATACAATATTGTTTTGGCAAGTAGCGATGAGGATGATGACCGTGAAGTATCTGTTGTGAACACCTTGTTTTCTAAGCAGGTTGATGGCATTATTTTCATGGGTTACCATTTGACTGAAAAGATTCGTTCAGAATTTTCACGCTCTCGGACCCCTGTTGTTTTAGCTGGAACCGTAGATATTGAACAGCAATTGCCAAGTGTGAACATTGATTATCGCAAAGCAACAGCTGATGCTGTTCAACATTTAGCAGAACACAATCAAAAGATTGCTTTTGTAACAGGACCTTTGGTGGATGATATCAATGGAAAAATGCGCTTACCAGGTTACCGTGACGGTCTCAAAAAAGCCAAACATCAATACAGTGAGGGTCTCATTTTTGAAGCTAAACACAATTATGAGGAAGGTTATGCTTTGGCTGAGCGAATAATGGCTTCTGGTGCGACGGCTGCTATTGTTTCAGGAGATGAATTGGCAGTTGGTCTTTTGAATGGATTGAGTGATAAGGGAATTCGAATTCCAGAGGATTTCGAGTTAATTACCAGTGATAATTCGCAAGTCACTCTGTATAGTCGTCCAAATATGACTTCTATTCATCAACCTCTCTATGATATTGGAGCGATTTCCATGCGGATGTTGACGAAAATTATGAATAAGGAAGAAGTAGAAGAGCGAGAAGTACAATTGGCTCACGGCTTGACAGAACGTCAATCGACTCGTTCAAGTAAATAATAGAACAGTTTAAGGGAATCATTAGTGATCTGTCATGAATGGTTCCCTTTTTTGAGCTCCGACTTTTATTTTGGGTTGCTTTTGTTTATAATATGAGTATGAAAGTTCTACTGTATTTGGAGGGAAAGGCGGTTCTTGAGAAGTCGGGGATTGGTCGTGCTCTTCAGCATCAAATGCGGGCCCTTGATTTAGCAGGGATTCCTTATACCACAGATCCATCTACTGGATACGATTTGGTTCACATTAACACCTATGGCCCTAAGAGTCTGAGACTTTTACATCAAGCTAAGAGGCAAGGGAAAAAAGTTATTGTTCATGGTCATTCGACCCGAGAAGATTTTGCCAATTCTTTTATTGGTTCGAATCTCTTAGCTCCTGCTGTGGGGGCTTATTTAAAGCATATGTATCAGCAGGCGAATTTGGTAATTACGCCAACAGAGTATGCAAAAGATCTTATTCGTGGCTACGGGGTGGATACCCCAATCGTTGCGATTTCAAATGGTATTGACCTAAGCAAGTACCGGCCTGATCCTAAAAAGGAACAAGTCTTCTATGACCATTTTGGCTTGGAAGCAGGGCAACCGGTGGTTGTTTGTGCGGGCCTCTTTTTTAAACGCAAAGGAATTTTGGATTTTATTGAGGTAGCTAAGCAGCTGCCAGAAGTTCAGTTTATCTGGTTTGGAGGGATTAACAAGTGGATGATCCCTCGCGAGATTCGTCGGGTTGTGTCTGGTGATCATCCAGCGAATGTTCAATTCCCAGGTTATTTTAAGGGAGCTGTTTTCCAAGGTGCTATGAGTGGAAGTAGTCTCTTTTTCTTCCCAAGTTATGAAGAGACGGAAGGAATTGTTGTTTTAGAAGCTTTTGCTAGCCATCAACATGTTGTCTTACGGGATATACCGGTTTACAAGGGCTGGATTGATGACCAGTCTGCTATCTTGGGTAAGAGCAATGAGGATTTTGTAGCAGGGATTCAAGCTATTCTAGCTGGTCAAGAGGACAAGCGTGAAAAAGGTTACCAAGTAGCTGAAAGTCGATCTATGGAAGAGGTTGCCCAGCAGTTAGTAGAGGTCTATCGTCAAGTATTGGAGATGTGAGATGAGAATTGGATTGTTCACGGATACCTATTTTCCGCAAGTATCCGGTGTGGCAACGAGTATCCGAACCCTCAGGGAGGAACTTGAGGAGCAGGGACACGATGTCTTTATTTTTACGACTACTGATCGGGATGTAGACCCTGCAGCGGAGCATCGAATTATCCGCATCCCGAGTGTTCCATTTTTTGCTTTTAAGGATCGTCGAGTTGCCTATCGTGGTTTTAGTAAGGCGTTGGGGCTTGCTAAGGAGCACCGGTTGGATTTGATCCATACTCAAACCGAGTTTGCATTAGGTTTTCTGGGACTTTGGATAGCACGGGAATTGGAAATTCCTGTGATTCATACCTATCATACTCAGTATGAGGATTATGTCCACTATATTGCCAAGGGAATGTTGATTCGTCCTGGCATGATTAAGTACATGGTGCGCTCTTTCCTAGATGAGGTGGACGGGGTGGTTTGCCCAAGTGAGATTGTCTACAATCTCCTAGTGGGTTATCGCGTGGAGCCAGAGAAACGGGTGATACCGACTGGTATTGAGTTGGATCGTTTTATTCGATTACAAGAGCAAGATGAAGCCATTCAGGAACTTCGAGAGTCCCTGGCTCTGGCTCCTGATACTAAGATTCTCTTGAGTCTATCGAGAGTTTCTTATGAAAAAAATATTCAAGCAATTATTCGTGCTCTACCGGAAGTTTTACATGAAAATGATAAAGTGCGTTTAATCGTGGCGGGTGATGGTCCTTATCTGGAAAATCTCAAGTCCTTAGCCCAAGAAATGGGGGTCGAGGACAAGGTGCTCTTCGTAGGTATGGTCCCTCCAGAACAAACGGTGCTCTATTACCGGATGGCGGATTTTTTTGTTTCAGCTTCGACGAGTGAAACTCAAGGATTAACCTTTTTGGAAAGTCTAGCGAGTGGGACACCGATTATTGCTCAATCTAATCCCTATCTAGATAATTTGGTTTCAGACAAAATGTTTGGGACTCTGTACCAAGAACCTACGGATTTAGGAGGAGCTATTTTAGAAGCTCTTTTGGCAACGCCTTATCCAAAGGAAAAGAAATGGCAAGAGAAACTGTTTGAAATCTCGGCTGAAAATTTTGGTCTCCAGGTTTATCAGTATTACTTAGATATTTCGATTCGAAAAGGCTATTTGAAGGGGCAAGGAATGGGGGATCCGAGACCACGGGTTCGTTTTGCAAAATCTCTTGCAAGCTTTCCTTTGAAAGTAGTTGCCTTACCCGTTCAAGGTTCTAGACGGGTGATTCGCATTTCTCGCCAGCAGGCTAAACGTTTACCTTACCCAGGTAAGAGAAAAGGGTAACTTCTCAAAGTAAGTTCCACTAAAGAATGATTAGGAAGTTAGTCTGAGAAAATAGCCCCCAAATGCAGATTTTAGTCTTAGACTAAAATCTGTTTTTAATCATGTGAGCGAGAATTAAAAGTTTTACGATTCTTTTCTAAAAATTTTTAGCACGCCAAAAAACCCTAAAACCGGTCTGTCTTAGAGTAAGTTCCAGTATGCTAGAATTTCGAATGAGATTTTTCTTGATTGAATTTTAGTTTTCCGGTACCGGAAAACTAAAGAAGCTGAGCCTTATATTATGCTTATTTCTTGAGTAAGGTAGGTAATTGCCGAACTTTGTCATCAGGAATGTGTACAATTCCAAGTACTGATGCTAGTTCTGGAGTAAAAGTGAATGTAAATATCTCATAGGCTGTTTTATTTCCTAGCCCGAAGCGTCTCACACTATTGACATGAGACATGACGAGATTAATATCCTCTTGTGTCAAGTCATCAAAGGATTCTCCTTTTGGTATAATATCCCTGACAAGAGTATGATTTTTCTCGATTTTCCCTTTTTGAGAAGGTTTTTGAGGGTCGCAGAAAAAGAGATGCAGTTGTGTGGAGTAGTCTTTTTCAATTTCATCCGCATAGGTAAACTCGCCGCCATTGTCAGTTAGAATAACAGGAAAAATTTTGGAAAACTCCATGTTGGCTAGATGTAAGTCTCTTTTTAAGACTTGTATCTGTCGGACAACTTCCGCAGCGGTTTTATTTTCCATAAGTCTAGCAAAGATGAAATTACAGAAGGAGATATTAAAGGTTAAGAGGACTTTACCACCCGTTTTTCCAATAACAGTGTCCATTTCTAGCCAGGAGTTCAAGTGGTTTTCCTGTATAAAGTTTAGAAAATCTTGATAGGATCTATTTTTCTTACCTTAGTAGGTATAGGAGGTAACTGTCGAGATTTTCTTTTTTTGAATTTAACAATTCTAGGAAAGTCGAACGGTATACAGTAGCTCGGGAAACACCTAAGTTATTTGAAGCAATGATATGGTTCAATCGCTGCCCTTTTTTAATTTTTTCAGATAGAAAATTATCCAGTGCATAAAAACTTTTCTTATTCAGAGCAACTCCCTCTCTAGACTCCACGAGAGTCTGTTCATATTCTTTTTGTTTCATTTTAGCATAGTATACTAAAATGAAACAAAAACCGTACATTTGTGATAGAATATCTTTATGGCTTATTCAATAGATTTCCGTAAAAAAGTTCTCAGCTATTGTAACAAAACAGGTAATATTTCTGAAGCCGCTGAGATTTTCCAAATTTCGCGCAACACCATTTATGAATGGATAAAACTCCAAAAGAAAACAGGCGACCTTCACCATCAGGTGAAAGGGACGAAACCAAGAAAAGTTGATAGAGATAAACTAAAAGCCTATCTTGAAGCTCATCCTGATGCCTATTTGACTGAAATAGCTTCTGAATTTGATTGTCATCCAACAG
>NZ_SPPZ01000063.1 GCF_004570525.1 Streptococcus sp. WM07
GTGTTTGAGAAGGATTCGCGAGATAATGTACTTGGCTTTGCATATCATGTCCTCAATTCGTGGTGGTTTTGAATTTATGATACGCAAAGTTTTTTATTATTTCTACAACTAACTAGCACAACGGGTATAGTTTATTTGGTTCAGTTAAAATGACACTTATGTTGAACAATAAGCTAGAAGCTGGAGAAAAACCAATCTACCGACGGACTGTAGCTCGTTTGATGTGTGTGAACAATATTTATTCCAACAAAGCAAAATACAAGAAGCGGAAACGTTATACCACTTCAACACCTAATCAGACAGCTGAAAATATTCTCAATCGTGAGTTTAATTCAAAACGACCAAACGAAAAATGGTATATCGATATTACAGAAGAGAAAGTTTCTGGAACAAACCGAAAAATATACCTATGTGCAATCTTAGATCTATATGATCGCTATATTGTTGGCTATGCAATAGGTAACAGAAATGACACGGCACTAGTGAATTCAGCTATTAAGAATGCCCTTAAAGAAGAACCAGATAGTCAGGCCTTACTCCATAGTGATCGAGGATTTCAATTTACAAGAAAACCTTTTGCCCACATGTTAGAAAAACAGGGGATGAGTCAGTCAATGTCTCGGGTGGGTCGGTGTATCGATAATGGCCCATTAGAAGGTTGGCAAGGACAAATAAAGGAGATGCGAGAGGTGCTATATCCCCATGTAGCTACTTTCGAAGAGATGAAGGAAGCCTATGAAAAGACAATTGATTACTACCATCATCATGATCCACAGGAGAGATTTGGAGGAAAGACACCTGCACAAGTAAGAGCTGAGGCAAAGGCAAATCCAAAACACGTAACCCACTATCCAATTAAGCAAGCTAAAAAATACATTGATTTTTGGAAAGATATTGCCAATAAGAAAAACCAAACCGCCTAAACTAAAGGCAGTCTGGTATCAAACATTTTATTTATTTCAACTGTCTACTTGACACGGTACGTATCATAAAGATTGTAGATTTGATGCGTTTTGTTTTGTAATATGGTCTTTTTGGATGATGGCTAGTCTGTCGTTTCTTTGTCTCTTCAAATTTTTAAACCAAGGAGATTATTTCCAATTGATTGGAAATATCTATCAAAAACGACCATTATTTCCAGTTGATTGGAAATAATGGTCGTTTTTGTTATACTGTTAGAGAGGTGATTCAATGAAATGGATAAATAGACCGGAGTATGTAGCTTTTTTAAACAGGCATCGGAATCGGCAGGTTATCAAAGTTATCAGTGGAGTCAGACGAGCAGGTAAGTCTGTACTGTTTCAGCTTTTTCGGAAAGAACTGATTCAGTCTGGAGTGGCAGAAAATCAGATTTTAGTGATTAATTTTGAAGATCTCCGTTACTATGAATTGAGAGACTTTCGGGCTTTAAATAGGTATTTAGAGGAGCAACTCCAAACGCAGGAGACCTACTATATTTTTTTAGATGAAATCCAACATGTGGATCAGTTTGAATTGGTTGCCGACAGTTTGTTTATAAAGCCCAATGTTGATCTGTATCTGACAGGTTCCAATGCCTATTTTATGAGTAGTGATTTGGCAACAAATTTAACGGGACGGTATGTTCAGTTAGAAGTTCTTCCCCTATCCTTCTCAGAATATGTAGCTGGGCGAGAGGAGGATAGTTTATCGCCAAGCCAATTATTCAATGCCTATTTGTTTAGTGCCTTTCCTTATTTGTTACAAACAGAGAGTTATCGAGAGCGTATTGAATATTTGCAAGGGCTATATTCAACGATCTTGTTGAATGATGTTTTGCCCAGGGCAGGTGCAGCTAGTCCAGATTTGTTAGAGCGTTTGGTACGGACGCTCCTTAGTAGTATGGGGAGTCCAATTTCTACGAATAAAATTCGGAATACCTTGATTAGTCAAGGGGTAAAGGTTTCCAATACCACCTTGGAAGGCTACCTAGATGCCTTGCTAGATTCCCTATTGTTCTACGCTGTGCCTCGTTTCGATGTAAAAGGGCGAACCCTTTTGCAAAGACTAGAAAAATTTTACTGTGTTGATCTCGGTTTTCGCCAATTGTTGTTACCAGATCATCAAGAAGATTTAGGGCATATGATTGAAACGATTGTTTATTTGGAATTAAGACGGCGTTTTTCCAAAGTATATGTAGGAAATATCGGTAAATATGAGGTGGATTTTATTGTTGTCACAGAAACAGGGGCTTATCAATATTTTCAGGTGAGTCTGTCAACGCTGGCTCCTGAAACACTAGAGCGCGAACTTCGTCCGTTGCAAGCCATCGATGACCAGCACCCTAAATATCTTCTGACACTGGATCAGATACAGCCAGAAGCCAATTATGATGGGATTCAGAAAAAGTCGCTCATTGATTGGCTGTTAGAGGATTCGTAGGTATGCTATAATTTTGATAAATATTGGAGTAAGGAAAAGAAAAATGGATTTAGAACGGTATCATCAGTTGGCTTTGCAGAAGCAAAAAGAGCATCGGAAGTTTCTTTCGGGATTGAAGAAGAAGCCTCCTAAAAATCTCGATCAACTCAGTCAGGAAATTCATGCAGAGGTGTTTGAGGAAATTGATTGTATTCAATGTGCTAATTGTTGTCGTCATTTAGGTCCTTTGTTGACAGAGGCGGATATCACGCGCATTTCGAAGACTTTTCGCATGAAATTATCCGCCTTTGAAGAAGCTTTTCTGCGCGTGGATGAGGATGGAGATAAGGTCTTTCAATCCATGCCCTGTCCTTTTATCGGAGATGACAATCTTTGTTCGATTTATGATGTTCGGCCTAAAGCTTGTCGGGAGTTTCCCCATACGGACCGTAAAAAGATTTATCAAATCAATCATTTAACCATTCAAAATACCCTCATATGCCCAGCAGCCTACCTTTTTGTTGAGAAAATGCAGGAAAGGCTGAAATAACCCTTTTTCCTTTTTAACATGTGAAGGACTAAAACCTCCCATCAGTTTTTCCTATTTAGCTGATGGGAGGCTTTGTGTTTATAGGGATGAAATAGTGTGAAAAGTTCTAGGGGTCTTTAGAATGTAAATCATCATTACTCGATTAGTATCGTTTTAGAAGTTTTCAAGATAACTATCAAATTCTGGTAAAATTAAATCGACATATCCACGTTGTGGCTGAAAAATAAGTCCTTTATCGATAAGTCTATACTTATAGGTATTAACAAGGTTTTTATCCCATTTTGTTTCTTCAATTATACCAGCTATTTTCGTCTCTGATTTAATAGCTTTCAAGAAGATTTCATCATTCTCTGATAGTCGTTGTTTGATCAGTCGATAGGCATTCTTTCCTAGTAAATATCGAAAATCTGGAATAATATCTTTGATATCGTCAATGGTTGTACATTCTTTCTCATACATTAATTGACCTAACAATTGAAAAGCATAGGCATACCCTCTGGTTTTCTCTGCTGCATAACCAGCAGCAGAACGATCAAGTGATAGATGTTTGAGGTAAGCCTCTTCAATATCATCGATGGTAAGAGGAGAAAGTACAATCATATTTGAACGTAGTAGAAAAGTTAAAATTTTATCGGTAATGACTTCATTAATATCTTCTGGAAGACCTGTTGAAACAATACTAATAGGAAGGTCTTTACGGATAAGAAGCTGAAACAGTGAATATAATTCCCTAATACCGTTAGAACTGGAAATTTCATCGATTAAAATGATGATTTTGCGATTGGCTTTTTGACAAATGGTTAGTAGCTCAATCAGCTGTTGTTGATTTGTGGTCTTTTGAGCTTGTACATTTTCAATGGTTAGCCCTAATATATTAAAGTTTTTAACCTGTATAGAATTGCTTAGAGTAATTTCCCTACCAACCTTATAGCTTAATTCTGCAATTAACTCGGATACAATGGAGGGGCTATTAATCAGTGTTATAGGAATCCAGTGCTCTGGTAATTCATTTTCTAACTTTGTGATAAAGGTGGTTTTTCCTGATCCTCGAACTCCTGTAATGATAGTAGATTGCGCATCGGAGTAAGGGTTATCAAGGTTTTTTAATAGGTTCTCAAATTCCTGATTTCGATTTAAGAAAACCTTAGGTGATTTACCAAATATGGTCGTGAATGGGGTCATATTGTCTCCTATATACTGGTATATACTTTTTTGTTTTATTATATACTGGTATATACTTTTAGTCAAATATTTAAAAAATAATGAAACTATTCTTCTAAGTTTCTCTTGAATTAGGCTGACAACTATTCTGGTTAAAGTAAAGAGCCTCAGTAGTTCTGAGGCTCTTATAGGAGATTATTATGAAAAAGAAAAGTTTTAGGAGTCGTTGAGGTCTTCCTCAACTGTAAGTACAGTATACCTTTCTTTTCTTAAATGAAACTTATAGTTGCGGTTTATTCGTCTGTTAGTTGGTCGTGTGGATAGCGTTCATAGAAGTGAACTTTTAATTGGATGAGGCGCTCCAGGTCACGGAAGATTTGGAGAAGCATGGAACGGGATTCGAATTCTTCACGGCTTTTTGGAAGAGGGCGCTCGCGGAAGACTTGGAGGTAGTGGTCAATGCGATGGATTAAATGAATCGGAGTTGATTTATCTTCCAGTTGTTGAGCGATATCCTTGAATAGCTGAGCTAGAATGAGGCTTTCTTCGGCAGAGAAGTGGCAGTGGTTGATGTCTTCGACCATCTGTTGGAGGTAATGACTTTGTTCGAGTCGCATCTCAAAGTAATGCACTTCGTAATCCGTTCGTTGGAAGAGTTGGTTGGATTGATCACGGTAGACCAGTTCTAGGCCAGCTTGAATTTCACGTTCAAGTTGTCGGATGCGATAGATTTCATCGCTACTTTCACCGGTTGAGAGGATATGGTGGAAACGTAAAAGGATGCTTTTGAATAGGAGTTCTACGCGATCTTTGGCTGCGATTATATCTTTTTGGTAAGAAGGCATATAAATATTGGCTAAGAGAGCAAAGCCAACTCCGATTACGAAAAGGCCGATTTCATTTAGAATAACAGGGACTGTTAAACTACCTGCATCCAGTAAATGGAATACGCCAACAGTGGAGACGGACAAGCCGATGTCCCACTCGTATTTGTAGGCCATAGGGATATAGATACTCATACTAAGAACAAAGGCCCAGATATTCAGACCAAATAAACTAAAGCAGATAATCGCTGCGAGTATGGCTGAGGTCATGCTTAAAATTCGACGTTTAGCAGTTAGGAGTGTCGAGCGTCGTGTATCTAACAAACTGAGTAAGCCGATAATACCAGCGGATGACGGATAGTTGAGTCCGAAAAATGTGGCCAGTTGGACAGCTAACCAGATGACCAAGATAACTTTGATACTTTTTTGAAAAATGGACATGGAGCCTCCTTGATTTTTTCTAATTTTAGTGTATCATATACCTAACTTTAGTAGAGGTCCTGAGGACTTGAGAATGAAGGAGTAACTATGAAAAAAGACTTTATCCATCAGCAAGAAGAGATTTCCTTTGTTAAAAACACCTTTACCCAATACCTCCAAGACAAATTAGAAATTGTTGAGGTGCAAGGTCCGATTCTATCTCGTGTTGGGGATGGAATGCAGGATAACTTGTCTGGGATTGAGCATCCAGTAGAGGTGCATGTGAAGCTAATTCCAGAAGCAACCTATGAAGTCGTTCATTCTTTGGCAAAGTGGAAACGTCATACACTGGCTCGTTTTGGCTTCAATGAAGGAGAAGGTTTGTTTGTTCATATGAAGGCTCTACGTCCGGATGAGGATTCCTTGGATCCAACTCATTCTGTTTATGTAGACCAGTGGGACTGGGAGAAGGTGATTCCAGATGGTCAACGGACGTTGGCTTATCTGAAGGATACAGTTGAAAAAATCTATAAAGCTATCCGTCTAACAGAGTTGGCCGTGGAGGCCCGGTACGATATCGAAGCCATTTTGCCAAAACAGATTACCTTTGTGCATACAGAGGAGTTGGTTAACCTTTATCCCGACTTAAGTCCAAAAGAGAGAGAAAATGCTATCGCTAAGGAATATGGGGCGGTTTTTCTGATTGGAATTGGAGGTGTGCTAGCAGATGGTCAACCGCATGATGGCCGCGCACCGGATTATGATGATTGGACAACTGAGACCGAGAATGGCTATAAGGGCTTGAATGGGGATATTCTGGTCTGGAATGACCAGTTGGGTTCTGCCTTTGAGCTTTCTTCCATGGGAATCCGAGTAGATGAAGATGCTCTCAAGCGCCAAGTGGCCATTACTGGTGATGAAGACCGCTTAGAATTTGATTGGCATAAAACCCTGCTTCGTGGTTTCTTCCCGCTGTCGATTGGTGGTGGTATTGGTCAGTCTCGTCTAGCGATGTTCCTCTTGCGGAAAAAACATATTGGAGAAGTGCAGTCCAGTGTCTGGCCCCAAGATGTCTATGATAGCTTTGACAATATCCTTTAAGCGGATGGTGTGTGAATGGAACGGCATCCTGCTAAAGGGACTCGAATGGTCAAAACCATGGGCTGGGAGAATGGCATTATGGAAGTTGAATATGTCAGTGGTCTGATTCATCAGTATCATGATGTTACCGAAGACCAATTTATCCGAGCTGCTACTGGTAATATTGATAAAAAAGTCCGCTTAATCGGTAAAAGCCATCGCTTTACAAGAGTGGAGAAGGAATAAGAATAAAAAGGTCGAGTTTTCAGTCTCGGCCTTTTTACGACATTAGGTTTTGAACAGAAGGCTGACACTTAAGGAACTTTCCAATCGGGATGCTTGAAAAATTAAAAAATGGCGAAGAAAGGCGATGATAGGAGACTGGGTAACAAGTCTAAAAAATAGAAGGCAGCTTAGAATTACGTTATTAAAAAACGTTGATTCTAAGCTGCTTTTATCTATTCAAATTTCAAGCGAAGCCGGAAATTGTCAGTTTTTGCTCAGCCTCTATTATGAACGAGGCGTGACCTACACATAATCAATGAGTTTATCAAGGAGACTTGATAAATTTCGATTGTAAAAATTAAGGAATCTTACCAAGCAAAGGCAGTGGTTGGTGCTAGTAAAGCGTCTAGGTAGTCGTTTGTTGGACAGAGGGTGACGGAGATACCAGCCATATCCAAGCTGCTCATGAAGCGCCCGCTTTTGATGAGGGATGGACGGATTCCCTGGATATCTAGTAGTTGGAGTAGATCATGGGTAAAGACTCCCATTTCTAATTCACTGGTAGTTCCTAGATTATTGATGAGAAGAATATAGGAATCTCCAGTTTTCCAATGAAAATGTAGTCGAAGCTTGTTGAGAATTTCGTTGGCTAGTTGCTCTGAACTTTCAAAAGCTTCTAGTCGGTAGCCTTCTTCTCCATGGATACCAATTCCATAGGAGATATGGTTTTTTGGTATAGTAAAAATATTCCGTGTCTTTTCAAAGAGTGTACTTGTTTTGGAGGCAAAGCCAATGGTAGCTATTTGGCTGGATAGAGTTAATCCTAAACTTTCCAACTCTTGTAAGTTTGCTCCAGCTTGTGCGGCCTGTCCCAAGATTTTATGAAGAAGAATAGTTCCGGCAAGTCCCCTACCCCTGATATGGTATTTTTGTTTATTTTCAATTGAGATATCATCGTGGGAGAGGATGTAGGATATCTGGTGGCCTGCTTGTCGAGCTTCTTGGATGGCACTCCTAAATTCAAGAAGGTCAGCAGGGAAATTTTTAATAATCAGAAAAACTCCCTGACCTTGGTCTAAAAATCGGATAGCTTTGAGGATTTCTGCTTTTTTGGGGGGAGTAAAGAGTTGTCCGTAAAGAGCCCCCGTCAGCATGCCTTCTCCCACATATCCCATATGAGCGGGCTCATGACCCGAACCGCCACCGGATAGAATGGGAATGAGTTTAGGGTCATGAGCCTTCAGATAAATGAGAGGTAGCTTGGGATGCTTGGCTAAGTGTGGGTGTAAGGCAAGAGTTGTCTCGATATAGGCTGGAATAGCCTGATCTGTTTGATTCTGTATAGAGGTCATAATCATCTCCTATTTCAGTCCAGTGATTTCTGCTAAGATGTAGTCTGGATGGGGTTTGGGAATTTGGCCTTGGACCACTTGTTTGATGGTTTCTGCCAAGGCTAATGCTTGATAGTTTTTGTGAAAGCTGAGAAAGGTTTGGTCTGTAACGATACTAGGATGAGTAGGGTATTCTTTGAGGATTTTTTCGACAATGAGTTGGCAATAGTCGATGAAGTCGGTATAGAAATTATTTTGACCTTGAATCTCAAAGGCTTTTTGGTAAAACGTTTCTTCTTCTTCGAGATAACGGAATAATTCTTGGACGAGACGTTTTCCAGAGATGAAATCTAAATTGTCTGTGATTTGTTCTTTCAAGTCATTTTGGAAAATCCAATCTAGGAGTTGATACTTATCTAGAAAGTGATTATAAAAGGTTTGCCGACGAATGCCTGATCCATGATGATGACAATAGATATTTTCTCGAAATCGTTTTCTGCTAGTAAATTTTTAAATGCTTTTGCGATACGTTTTTTTGTAATCAGGGATGATGCCATAGGATACCTCGCTTCTTCCTATTATTATTCTAGCAAATCTCCTTTTCGAACAGGGACAATTTTTGTGTTTTGTCCCTTATCTTTTTTGCATTTTAAAATTAGACTTCCTGCGAAACAAGGATATGATAAAATAGAAGCATGAATTATGAATCCAGTAAAAAACTTTCCGATTTACGCTTTAAACGCCTAGTTGGTGTTGAGAGAAGAACTTTTGACAAAATGCTAG
>NZ_SPPZ01000064.1 GCF_004570525.1 Streptococcus sp. WM07
CTAGAGGCTTATTTACCATGGGCTCCAAAAATCCAAGAGAATTGTAGATAAAGAAAACTCCAAGATTAAAAGCAATCTGCTTATAATCTTGGAGTTTTGTCAATATACTCTGTTATTGGGCGCTTACGTTCTAACTCAGCTTCATAACGCCTTTTTTCAATTTTAGATAGAAAAATTAGAATCACATTCAAACCTGCTACTAATGGAAGGTTGAAAAGAAAAGTAATAGGTAAAACCGTTAGAAAATAAGGATCAAAGGGGCCACTATAAATGGAATGGAATTTTTGGTAATTCCCTATCCAGATGACTAATGCTAGTAACAAGGTTACAAGTAAAACGCCCCACAAATTCAAGTAGGCTGTATTCAATGAGCGGACACCTATTTGCGCGCATCGAATTGAGTAAAATAAAATAGATAAGACGACTATACCCATGATGATTGAGATACTAAAACTAAAATCTGAACTAAAAAATGCACCCGCCATACTCATCCCACTTAAAACGGTTAGAAGCAAACTAGCTGTTTCAGCTCCAACCTTATTGGTAAGCTGTTCTTCTCTCTCATCTAAAACGTTCTTGTTAAATAATTGTAGCTTCATAATACACTCCTTCTACTATGTAAAACCGACTCCATGAGGAGTGAGAAAGAACTCCTACCATCAAAAAAGGTCGTTACAGGATTTAATTTCAAACTGCAAAGTTCATTGACATGATTCTTACTCACTCTATCCATAAATCTCAAGACATCTCTCATTTTTTTGAGCAGTCTCTAAACCATTTTACTACCAAAAAAGCTGATCCAGTGTCTTATCAAGGGTCTTGCAAATAGCGATACATAGATTCAAACTTGGATTATACTTCCCTGCCTCGATCAGACCAATTGTCTGACGTGACACACCTATTTTTTTAGCTAAATCTCCCTGAGTCAGATCATGCTCAACCCTTGCCATTTTCATGCGAATATTTTTCGTAACACTCTCCCCCTTTCTTATCTTTATTATACAATAAAATTTTCTATTTGTCATATATAACTAACATTTTGTTTGTGATATTATATCCTATAGGAATCTCATTTTTGATTTTAAAAATTAGTCTAACTTTCAAAATCAAACTAATCCATCACTTTTATAACATTGTTGCCTTACTGAGGGCTACAATTATTCCAACCAAAACTATCAAAGATAATTTGATATATGCTTGATGCAGCCTTATTATCTTATTTAAATTGAACAATCTTTTTTCGATGAACAAAGAGAGTCATCGCAATACAAAGCAAAACCACCAGAAAATATTCGTAAGTACCTAGTACAAGTCTATTTTCCTAATCGACAATTAGCTTATTTTAACGATCACTTTGACTCCAAATTGGTGATTAAGTTTATGTCGAAGATAAGTGAGCTAGAGATTATCATTGATTTCCAATACAATTTCAAAATCCGATTAGCTAACTTCAAGCGGGTTCTATCTGCCTTGAATACAGATATTCATAGGCAGCTATATAGCCAGATTTCACTTCCTTGTCCTGGAGCCCTAAGTCTTTCGACTTGAAAAGATAGAAACTTGGTATTTATCTCCACAAACATTGGAGGATGAAATTTTCATTGGAATAGACGACAGTTCCTCCTATCTTCTAGAATTGACACACCAACCTATTCCACCAGAAATTCGTAAACGTGATTGTAACTATTACCAAAGTAACAGAGTTGAGTACCTGTCCCTAAAACATGGTCAAGCAACCGCCTCTGTAGTTGGCGGTCATAACAATCAAGTCAAATTCTTCTACCAAGAAAAACTCATTAGTCAATTAACCTGCAACTGCTACTATACCAACTTTTACAAGCCTGAATTTGCGACCCCTTCATCTTGCCATTCAAGGCAAATAAGATGGAAGTATCCTTCCATAAAGCTGATACACATGCTATCCTCTCCTGTCTCAGAAAATCACTTATACTCATTCTATTTCAAAATCTGAACAAATCCATTTTCTATAAACGATACTTTTTAGAATATCTCTACTTAGAACTTGGATCACTTCTTGAAGCCTATCAATGACTGATTCCAATGTTTGAAAAGTTCTATTTTTGAAGCCACGTTTACGAATTTCTGCCCAAACTTGTTCTATTGGATTCATCTCAGGAGTATAAGGAGGTATGAATGTAAATTCAATATTCTCAGGTATTTCAAGGGTCTGAGATTTATGCCAAACGGCATTATCCATAACTAAAATCAAGTAGTCATTGGGATAAGCTTCTGATAATTGACATAGAAACTCATTCATCCAAGCACTATTGCACCCTCCAGCAATTATGAAAAATGACTCTCCTGAATGGGCATCCACAGCACCGTAGCAATAACGAAATTCTCGGATATGGTGACTAGAGACAGTCGGACGATGTCCACTAGGACTCCAACAAGAGCCCAATTTACTAATTCTCCCAAAACCAGCTTCATCTTGGTACATTAAGCGAGTCTTAGTGTAAGGAGTTTTGTCTAGAAAACGCTTACTCGATTTTTTTCTGAAATAAAGATTTTATTTTTTGACCCTAAAATAGTTTTAGGATCTGCTTTTTTGGGATGTTCAGGACGAGGAGAAACTTTTCTCCATCCATTACGCTTTAGCAATCGATAAAAACCATCTTTGGTGGTTTTACGACCGAGCTGCTCTTGGTAAGCTTCATAGAGAGAGTCGATTGTTATAAACTCCCCCTTTACAGCAGAAGATAGCTGTTGACTTAAAAATTCCTGTTCTTCTTCAATCGTCATATAAGCATGCCGACGACCTCCTCGAACATCAGAAACAAGGGCCTGTAAACCATCTTCTAGATATTTCTTAGTTAGTCTCCAAATAGTATCATGAGAAAGATCAAGTATCTCCATAATAGTCTTATAGGGAGTATTAGTCGCTCTAAGATAAACCGCTTGAATTCGTTTGTGATAGGAGGATAAATCTTTAGTTTTTAGGGCAGTTTTTAATTCGTTAATCATTTCATCTGTAAATTTCATAACTCTATCATAAATCAGATTTTGATTTCTGTTAAGTATTAGATAGATGAAACTAAAAGATTCTTTCACAAAAAGCCCCAAAAATTAGATATAGCTTCTAATTTTTGGGGCTTTTAATAATCTACACTAAGAGAAACTGAAACAAATCTCAACCAGTCAGCATCCAGTTCTATATTTCAATAGCTAATTAGTTCAATCCATCTTAAAACAAAGCGAGACAGTTGTCCATCCGTCAGGAGGTGATTGAATTTCCATATGATAGTCATCTCCAAACTGAAGTTTCAAACGCTGGTCGACATTTGTCAAACCAACACCACCTAGTTTCAAACGGATTTCCTCCTCCTTTACTTCTGCAAAACCAGGACCATTATCACTAACAGAGATAACCAGATTTCCAGCTAATGATCGGACATTTATCTTAATAATTCCCGTCCCTTGAATTTGTTTGATTCCATGATAAATTGCATTTTCCACGAGAGGTTGTAACACTAATTTCGGAAGTAAAAAATCTGCGGAGTCGGGATTCTCCCTTATCTCATACGTTAATTTCTTTCCATATCTTTCCTGCTGAATAAATAGGTATTGGCGGACATGGTCTATTTCATCTTGGAGACGAATCTGTTCATGGCCTCGATTGAGAGCTAAGCGAAAATAATGGGCTAAAGATTTTGTTAATTCTACCACTTTGGGGCCCTTTTGTAATTCAGCCATCCAGACAATCGTGTCTAAGGTATTATACAAGAAGTGAGGATTAATTTGACTAGCAAGTGCTCGTAATTCATAACGTCGAACTTCTTGCTCTTCTTCTTTTATAGTCAGCATCAATTGTTCCATCTGATTCAACATTTGGTTAAAATTTGAAGCTAACTGGACTAATTCTGGCGCCCCTTCTTCCTTGGCGCGAAGGTGAACTTGACCTGTACCTACTTTTAAAATAGTCTGTTGGAAGTCTTTAAGGGGGCGAGCCCACTGTCTCAATATAATCCATAAACCACTAGCAGTTAGTAACAGGGCCAAGAAACTAAGTCCCAAAAAGGTCTTCATGAGTTTGGTCTGTAGCTGACCCAAAGCCTCAAGGGAGGCAACCCCGATGAGGCGCCAAGTGGTACCAGGGATATCATTTTGATAAACATAGGTATTCCCCGCAACGTAGCCATTTTCTTCTTGGATAAAGGGTTCTTGCTCCCTCATCTCTTGACTGGAAAGATAAACTGTATGTTGGGGATGGTAAACAAACTCCTTCTGTTCATTCAAAATAAAAGCAAAGCCGTCCTCTCCCAGTTTTAGATGATCCAAATAATTTGCCAAGGTATCATAAGAAAGATCCAGACGGAGCACCCCTAGATTCTTGCCAGACTTATCCCGAACTTCTTGGGTCACTGAAATCAGCCATTGGTTTTCTTGACTTCTTCCTCCTTGTTGAGCTGGTATTAAAACTGGACTTCCGTTGGTATCAATGGCTTCTTGATACCAAGATTCTGCCATCATATCACTGGAAGTTTTCATGCTAATGCTAGAATCTGTTGCAATGACTTGTCCAGATTTGGTAACCAGAACAGCAGATACCAAATCTTTATCAGCATCAATCATGGTCGCAAAAAGTTCCCGAAGGCTGGCTTCTTTTTCCAAAGTAGGAGCTTGGGAGTAGTCCTTAACCTGACTATGCCCAACCAGGCTGGTACTGGTTTCCTTGACTTTTTTTAAATAAAACTCCAAAAAATAACTACTTTGTTTCACAATTTCTTGGGTCTCAGCCTCTGTTTGATGCCGTATTTCTTGAGCACTGATATGATAAAATCCGACTCCCAGTAAAGCTAGTATCAAAAAAAGCATTACCATCAAGGGAAGAACTAACTTTTGGAAAAGAGACAAGTTTTTCATTTCCCATCCCCCTTCTTAAATTGACGAGGAGTCAGTCCTACAATCTGCTTAAATCGATGGGAAAAATAGTTCATATCCTCAAAACCGACTTGTTCCGCAATCTCGTAGATTCGCAAATCCGTCGTCCATAACAATAGCTTCGCCCACTGAATTCGCTCTTGAACCACATAATCCTGAAACGGTTGTCCGAATTCTTGCTTCAACAGTAAACTCAAATGCGAAACACTATAACCAAATGCCTGAGCCATGCTCTTGAGTGACAATTCAGAATCCGCTAAATGCTCTTTGATATACAAAGCGAATTCCGATTCCTCCTGATTGTTTATGAAAGCTTGCAAACATTGATACTGATTTTCCTGATCCAATTTTTGTTTGACTTCCTGCAACATTTGCTCTATATCCGATTTAGAAAAAGGTTTTAACAAATAATCATCTAACCCTAACTTAACAGCAGAAAGGGCGTAATCAAAGTCATCATAGCCAGTTAAAAATACAACATGTGTCTTAGGGAACTGTTTTTTTACCAACTGGGCTAAGCGTAATCCATCCATTCGAGGCATGTTAATGTCTGTTACTAAAATATCGACTGGTTCTTCAGATAAAAACTCCCAGGCCTCAAGACCATCTTCCGCCTCTGCGACAATCGTCATTCCTAAAGCATCATAATCTAC
Organism: Streptococcus sp. WM07; assembly: GCF_004570525.1. GTDB lineage: Bacteria > Bacillota > Bacilli > Lactobacillales > Streptococcaceae > Streptococcus. The sequence continues at coordinate 5,556 of NZ_SPPZ01000064.1, forward strand.
TAGCGAGCTAATCCCCTGACGAACCAAGTATTCATCCTCAACAATCATAATCTTATACATAGAGTGGCTCTCCTAGTTCTGTATTCCTGTGTATTGCTTCTAAATCTAGTGTAACAGAATCATCTTGAAAATACTTACAAAAAAGAGTTGTAACAAAAGTAAGTATCAACTTTGTCGCAACTCTTAGCTATGATCATCAAATCGAAGAAATCTTCTATTTTCAAATTTCCCCAAGTAGGTAAGCATACCCTTCTTCCTCCATATCCGCTTTAGGGATAAAACGGATGGAGAGGGAATTAATACAATAACGGAGCCCTCCTTTATCCTTGGGACCATCTGTAAAAACATGTCCTAAATGGGAATCACCCGAACGACTACGTACCTCTGTTCTCACCATATTAAAGCTTTTATCATCCTTATAGGTGACCACATCGGGACTAATAGCTTGGGTAAAACTAGGCCAGCCACAACCCGAATCGTACTTATCCCGAGAGGAAAAAAGAGGCTCTCCTGTCACAACATCGACATACAATCCTTCTTTGTCATTATTCCAATAACGATTTGAGAAAGCTCGTTCTGTCTCATTTTTTTGTGTTACTGCGTACTCCTCTTTACTCAAGCGCTCACGAAGCTCTGCATCAGATGGTTTGGGGTATAAAGACTCATCTATGAGAGGATAGGCTGCTTCCTTAAGATTTATATGACAATAACCATCGGGGTGTTTCTGAAGGTAATCCTGATGATAGGCTTCTGCTTCCGCAAAATGCTTTAGAGGGAGCTTTTCAACAGCCAATTCTTTCCCAAATTTTTGAGACTGTTCTTCAAAAACTTGATCAATGATGGCTAAATCCATTGAATCTTCGTAATAAACACCAGTCCGATACTGCACACCTCTATCATTCCCTTGTTGGTTTACTGCTGTCGGATCAATAATTCGGAAATAATGAAGTAGCAATTCTCTCAAACTAATTTGACTCGAATCATAGGTCACGCGCACTGTTTCCGCATGTCCTGTTTTTCCAATTAATTCATAACTTGCTGATTCTGTCTGACCATTGGCATAACCAGATACAGTATCCACCACTCCATCTATCCTAGAGAAGTATTCTTCAACGCCCCAAAAACAACCTCCTGCAAGAAAAATCTCCCGTAAATCCTCTGGATTTTTAACTTCTGTCTGCTGACGCTTGCTCACCACTTGACTAGCTGCTGCTTCTCGAATGGCCGCCTGAGAAAGATTTCCCTGTCCACGCCACCAGACTAGACCAAGCCACAGGAAACAGAAACCTAAAATGATTGCTATTCCTACCAATAGTTTCGTTTTTTCTGGCATTCAAACCTCCTAGTCTAACGCTTCTAGCGTTTTCTCAATCTCCTCCTTAGCCATATAACCTGTATGGAATTGGGCTAAATGACCTTTACTATCAATAAAAGCTGCACTCGGATAAGCTCGCACGTGGTAATCCTGTAAGGCTTTTCCTGAGGAATCTAAGAGTACAGGAAGAGTTTTTGTCTCCAATCCCTGATACCATTCTTTAAAATCCATCTCCGACTTCTCTCTATTGTGACTAGGAGATACTAGGCTCAGAACAACATAATCCTTATCTTTGGCAGCTACTGCTAACTGCTCAGTATCCTCCAGACTAGACAAACAAATAGAACACCAGGAAGCCCAGAATTTAAGATAGACTTTTTTCCCCTTCAAATCGGATAAGCGATAGGTCTTTCCATCCACAGCAGTTAAGTCGAAATCAGGCGCCTTTTGCAATCGCTCCTTACTCATCACTGTTTGCGACGAATCCTCCTCTTTAGACATCGCATTTTCAGCTTGACTACTGCAACCACCTAGCCCCAATAAACAAGCCAGACCTATGATCATAAAATTCTTCCTACTCATCTTTCCCTCCTTGGGATTACTCATCTTTCATCTGATCTTCCATCTCCTCTTCTTCCATCATTTTCTCATCCATATCCTCAGACATTTCCGATTCCTTCATATCAGAAGATTCCATTTTGTCCTTAGACATAGACGAGGACATCTCTGTCTTCTCTTCACTTTTCATCATAGAGGAAGACATCTCGGAGGAATCCCTCATCTCCTCTTGCTTGGTGTTACTGCAAGCAGCTAAACTGAGCAACGATACAAGACTTAAGGCTAACATAATTTTTGATTTCATAATCCTTCTCCTTAAAAAATGTGAGGGAACCAGCCTGTTAAAAAGATAGACTGGACCAAGCGTTGAGAATCATCAAGACTCCCATCAGAACAAGTAAGGAACCACCAACTTTTTTGAGCAAAGGTGATTTAGATTGAAGCTTTCTAAAATAACTTAAAAGAAAACTGGATGCTAAGGCTACAGCCAGAAAAGGAAGAGCCAAGCCCATCGTATAAATCAGCATATAAAATGCTCCCTGCCAAGAACTCGAACCACCCGATGCAGCCAAAGCCAAAACTGAACTTAACACTGGGCCAACACAAGGTGTCCAACTAAAACTAAAGGTCAATCCCAGTACAAAGGCATTCCCGTAACCCGAACGACCTGTCTTTCTCCGCCACTGAAAACCTTTCTGCCGCTCCAGTATCCCCAGCTGAAAAATCTCCATCTGGTGCAACCCCAAAAGCACCACAAGTAAACCTAGCAATAAGGGAAACCAAGCTTGGTAAAGCAACTGACCCAAAGCCCTTGCACCAAAACCAAGAACTACAAAAACGAGGGACAAACCTGCAATAAAGCAAAGCGTGCGAACCAAACCAGCCCCATTAATAGATCTCCCTAAGAACTTCCAGGACCAATTCTCCCCCTCATCTAAAAGTACCCCCGTATAGACAGGTAAAAGTGGTAAAATACAGGGCGAGAAAAAAGACAAAATCCCGTAAGCGCCCAATAACAGAGTATATTGACAAAACTCCAAGATTATAAGCAGATTGCTTTTAATCTTGGAGTTTTCTTTATCTACAATTCTCTTGGATTTTTGGAGCCCATGGTAAATAAGCCTCTAG
>NZ_SPPZ01000065.1 GCF_004570525.1 Streptococcus sp. WM07
TTAGCCTTGGCAAATTAGCCTAACAGCTCCAAACCTGTCATCAAATGAAATCAATGACTTATCAGAATGGGTTGTAGTCCTCATCTCACAGTAAAGGTAGGTGGCTAACTTCATTTTAAAACTTTCGTCCAGTAATTAACAGCCTACTAATCCCCACTAGATTACATATCATTTCCTTCTAAAATAGCATTAATAGGTAACTGGACAAAGCAATGACTTCCTACGGAAGTAACATTCTACAAAAAACGGTCCAATGGACCAACAGATGGCTTCCTTCGGAAGCTACATAAAATAGAAAATGAGCCTCCAACGAGGCTCATTTTTAATCTTCGTTTACGTAAGGCATCAAAGCCATTACGCGTGCGCGTTTGATAGCGTTTGTAACTTTACGTTGGTTCTTGGCTGAAGTACCAGTTACGCGACGTGGAAGGATTTTTCCGCGTTCTGAGACGAAGCGGCTTAGAAGTTCTGTATCCTTGTAGTCAACGTATTCAATTTTGTTTGCTGCGATGTAATCAACTTTTTTACGGCGTTTGAATCCGCCACGACGTTGTTGAGCCATTTTGTTCTCCTTTATTTATTTGTCTTAGAATGGAAGGTCATCATCAGAGATATCCATTGGACTGGTTGCACCAAATGGACTATCATTTCGAGAAAAGTCTGGCATTGCAGGTTCTGAGCTTGCTGGACTAGCAGCTGGAGCTGATCCAAAACTGTTAGCACCAAAGCTAGAGCCAGCCGTATTCCCTTCTCGTACAGCACGACTTTCCAACATTTGGAAGTTGTCAGCTACGACTTCAGTAACATAAACACGCTGTCCTTGCTGGTTCTCGTAGTTACGAGTCTGAATTCGTCCCGTAATTCCGATTAGTGCACCCTTCTTCGCCCAGTTAGCCAAATTTTCAGCTGGTTGACGCCAAATGACTACATTGATAAAGTCTGCTTCACGCTCACCATTTTGACTCTTGAAAGTGCGATTCACAGCTAAGGTGAAAGTCGCCACTGCAACATTCGATGGGGTATAACGCAAGTCTGCGTCACGGGTCATACGACCAACAAGTACAACATTATTAATCATTTGTTACCTTCTTACGCGTCAAGTTTAACGATCATATGACGAAGAATGTCGCCATTGATTTTTGAAAGACGATCAAACTCACGAAGAGCTGCATCATCGTTCGCTTCAACGTTCACGATGTGGTAAAGACCTTCACGGAAATCTTGGATTTCGTAGGCAAGGCGACGTTTTTCCCAGTCTTTAGACTCAAGGATAGTTGCACCGTTGTCTGTCAAGATTGCGTCAAAACGCTCTACCAAAGCTGCTTTAGCTTCTTCTTCAATGTTTGGACGAATAATATAAAGAATTTCGTATTTAGCCATTGATATGTTCCTCCTTTTGGACTAATGACTCGCCTCAAGACGAGTAAGTGAGGGATATTCTCACAAGATACTATTATACAAGAAACTCTTACCAAAGGCAAGAGTTTTTTACTATTTCGTTCAATAATCGTATTGGGTCAAATTATACTGCTCTATCAAGCGGTTGAGTTTAACATTATAGGACGAATCTGTCGCATAGGTTCCTGTTAAAGCTTGGGTAGCGTCTTGGTAGGAAGTCGTATTAATCTTCCATGTACCAGCATACATAGGCTGTGAAAGTACAAGTGCATAGTCTGTCAAAGAAGCATAATAAGAAGGGTAACTACGGAACTGGTCATGAATTTCATACAGATCACCACTGCCATCATCCTCCGTCGTCAAAAAGTTAGCCCCTTCTCCTTGATAAGTTCCCTTAATCCCAAATAAATTGTAGTGCGGAGGCTGAGACAATCGGCTCGTTCCACGATCCGATTCCAACATAGCTTGGGCTATCATAACCGAAGCATAAAGACCATATTGATCCGCCACCATTTGAGCATCTGCCGCAATGCTCTGCACAAAATAATCCTCAGTTGGCACGGTATAATTCTCTTGCTCGGTCATTACCAGCTGATTTGCAAGGAAACCCAGAGCAAGAGTTCCCAAAGACAAGACTAAGAGTCCTAGCCCTTTTTTTCTTTTCGGCATTCTTGACACCTTTCGCCCATTTTTCTTTTAGTCTAACAAGAAAAAAGAAGGATGTAAAGACAAAACTAGGATTGCCATGGATTATAAAAACGACTTCCTTGAACCCACATCAAGTAAAGAGCCAACAGCAAGGAAATCACAGCTATCCCTAAAATAAGGTAGTCTTGCCAAGCCCAAGCTTGGGTCCAATACCAGGTACGGCGTTTTTCCTTACCGAAACGTCTCAGTTCCATCGCACGAGAAACCGTCTCAATGCGCTCCAAAGACGTCAAAATTAGCGGAAAGAGGATTAAGGCATTCCCTCGAATACGAGCAACAAGTGGTTGTTGAGGGGATAAATCTAACCCACGCGCCTCCTGCGACCTACGAATCATCACAAAATCCTCTTGTACATCTGGAATATAACGCAGCGTTAAACTTACGGCGTAAGCAATTCGATAGGAAACTCCAATCTGATTCAGACTCGCCGCAAATTGACTCGGATGAGTCGTCAAAAGAAAAACTAAGGCCATGGGAAGAGTCGCCACATACTTGAGGAACAGATTCCCTAGATAAAACAGTTGCTCCTGAGTCAAATGATAAGGGCCAATGCCCTCCCAAATCAAATGACGACTTGCATAAATATCCACTCCATACTCCGGAGCAAAAAGATAGACCATGAGTAGATTCATAGCTGCAAAAAAAGAAGCAAAATAAATGACCCAGCGAATACTCCTCCAAGAAATTCTAGATACATACAGTGCCATTAGAGATAGGAGAGCTATCCCCAGTAACAGACGCGTATCATAAGTAATCATAGCCGCAACCGAAATCAACAGGAAGAAGAGAAATTTACTAGCGCCGCTCAATCTATGAATCCAGCTTGTCCCCGACTGATAGCCGATAAAATTGTTCATACCTTTCTCCCCCTCTCTTGATAAAACTGCGATAGAGCAATCGGATCCACTTGTAACTTATCCGCTAAATGGAAAAGCGAAGTTGTCCGTAAATGAGCCTTAGCCAAGAGTTCTGGCTGGGAGAGAAGCTCCCGTGGATTTTGGTCTGCCAAAATCCGACCCTGATCCAATACTAACGCACGATTCGCATATTCAAGCATGAGTTGCATATCATGCGTAATCAGGACAATAGCATGCCCCAAATCCGCTAACTCTTGCAAAAAATCCATCATCTCTCGATAATGAGCCTGATCTTGACCAGCAGTCGGTTCATCCAAAATTAAAACCTGAGGCTCTAATATCAAAATCGCTGCTATTGTAACCCGTTTTTTCTGACCATAGGATAGAGCGGATATGGGCCAATTACGAAACGGTGTTAAACCACAAATCTCTAAAACCGCTGCCACCCTAGAAATCACTTCCTCTTCCGATAGACCTCTAAGCCTTAAGCCCCGCGCAACCTCATCAAAAATCATAGTTTGAGAAATCATCTGGTTTGGGTTCTGCAAAACATAGCCAACCTGCCGAGCTCGATCTGTCAACGATTGCTCAGACATTTCCTGCCCCTGCCAGAAATACTGACCTTGAGCCGGTAAGTAACCTGACAGTAGTTGAGCCAAGGTTGATTTTCCCGTTCCATTTTTCCCAACTAAAGCTACCAACTCTCCTTTTCGTAGTTGGAGATCTAAGTCGTCAAAAATAGCAGGCCTATCTGGATACGCAAATCTCAGCCGATTCCACTGAGCTAACACTTCTCCTGCTGGCTCTTCTTCCACTTGAACAGACTTCGGTAAGGAAAGAGCGGGTAGTTCTAAGGCTGTCAAATCATCTAGGGGCTGGCTAGCTCTTAAATCCATTCCTAACTCTCTAAGTGCTGTTAAATACAGGGGTTCCCGAATTCCAACTCGCATCAACTCAGAACTAGCCAGTAATTGATTCGGAGGACCATCAAAAGCAACTTGACCATCTTCCACAAGAACAATTCGATCGAGGCCTAGTTCCAGTACTTCTTCTAGACGATGCTCAATGATAACCAGAGTCGAGCCTGTCTCTTCATGAAGTCGGCTTAGTAATTGCAAACTTTCATGAGCAGCCTGGGGATCTAGGTTGGCTAACGGCTCATCAAATAATAAGAGAGGACTTTCGTCAATCAGAACACCCGCTAAGCCAACCGCCTGTTTCTGACCTCCTGACAAATCTTGTGGTCGCTGATGCGCTAAAGATGTCAACCCTAATCGTTCTAACCAATAAGCCACCTTCTCCCGAATAAGGGACGTCTCCAAGGCATCATTTTCCAAAGCGAAGGCCACGTCTTCTGCAACAGTTTGGCCAATAAACTGACCATCCGTATCTTGAAGAATACTGGAAATTAGTAAGGAGCGTTGCACAATGCTAGAAGCTATCAAGTCTTGTCCCTTAAATAAGAGTTGCCCCTGAATTTGTCCTTCGTAAACGTGGGGAACTAAGCCATTGAGACATTGTCCCAATGTTGACTTCCCAGATCCCGAAGGGCCAATAATGGCTACTTTTTCTCCTCTCTGAATGTCCAGATTGATATTTCTCAATGTCGGCTCTGCCTGACTCTGGTACTGAAAAGAAAAATTTTTAAACTGAATCAGTGGTGTCACCGTGGTTCTCCCTCTTTTTTTCTTTCATTTTATCATAGTGAGATGGGAAAAGGACAAAATTCACAAGTTGAATTTTGTCCTTTGAGCTTATTCCTTGGTCAAGCTACCGGTTTTGACCTGGTTACGGGCATAGAGGCTTAGCAGCAAACTGCCTGCAATGGCAACTGTGACTGAGTTTGTCAAACCTGCAACTACTCCTTGGGCAAATACCTTGTTAACGGGTTCCTTATAAATCAGAATATCTCCGATGGGAGCTACAAGTCCCCATAGAACTAGGTTAGCAATTACCTGAATCAGGTTAAAGGTTACCAGCCCTTTTGAATCTAGCTTGCCAGTTTGCAACTGCAAGGTCTTTCTTGCATTTCCAATAATCAAACCAAAAAGACCTGAAGCGAGAACCCAAGACCACCAAGGACTTCCACCTCGAAGTAAATCAATATTCGCATGGCCAATAAAACCGACAAAAAAGCCAACAACGGGTCCGTAAATGACTGCAAGTAAGGCCTGAACAGCATACTGCAGTTGAATATAGGTATTTGGAATCGGAGTGGGAATGCTAATCAGACCAACAACAATAAAAAGGGCTGCTCCCACACCAATCGCAACAACTTGCTTAATGGATAATTGTGACATAATAAACTCCTAAATCTTTTTCAACTGGATAGACCATTGGGGTCCCACACCAACATTATAGGCTTTGGAGAAGGAACCTTGATTAATGGCTAGCCCAATACGGTAAACTGAATTCACATAAAGGACAGGCTGTCCAATGCGAACATCTGCAAAGGACTTGCCATAAACGACTTGATTTTGGTAGACCAGCATATCATTGTTATAGATAGTAACTTCAAATCGATCTCCAAATTCGGGATTAAGGTTCTGGAAATCTTCTCGTTTAATGGAGGTCCACAGGGAGCCAAAGCGAACATCTAGAATCTCGACAACTCCTTGAACCCAGTCAGGTCCTTGAGTTGTTTCAACAACTGGAATTTCAACAATGTGCTCCACACTTAATGCGGGCCCCACCTCTTCAAAAGTCATGTGACCACTAGCTAATTTAGCGCCAGTATAGGCATAAACATCACGACCATGAAAAGTATAAGAATGCTCCGTATTGGCACGGCGGTTGGATACCTCAGAAATTTCCCGCACAGCCAGCACCTCATCCTTGATATAAGATAAAGTACCATTATCCGGTGTTACAATATACTGATTTCTCTTGGTCAAAGCCACGACACTTTTTCGTTTGGAGCCAACTCCAGGGTCAACAACGGAGACAAAAGTTGTACCCTCTGGCCAATAATCAATCGTTTGAAAAAGTCGATAACTGGCCTCTTCAATGTGATAAGGTGTGATCTCATGTGTCAGATGATGAATGTTCAAATCTCGTGCTTCTTCTAAGGCCACCCCAATCATGGCCGAGACTGCACCATCTACTAACCCAAAATCCGATTGTAACACTAACAAGTGGTTCATAGTACCTCCCAGTAGCAAGTTTTTACTACCCTTCTATCCTATCAGATTTTTCAGCCCCTACCAAGGCTATTTTTCTTATTAGAGCCATTAAATTTTTTTATACAGAAAAAAACCAGATGATTCTCACCATCCGGTCTTTCCTAAAGACTCACTCTGCCTGATAGCGTAATTGACCATCCAAATAGGTCTCTTGCAACTCTAATTGAGGAGTCCAAATCAAAAAGTCGGCAGCTGCTCCTGGTCGAATCTGACCACATTCTTGTTCCAAATGAACAGAGAGAGCCGGATTCAAGGTCGCCATTCGCAGCGCTTGCTCAGGATTGGCTAAGCCCCAATCCACCACATTTTTCACTCCATCCTTCAGTTGAAGAATAGAGCCTGCAAGAGAACCCGAATCTTTCAAACGAGCAGTCCCCTCTTGAACAACAACAGGAAAATCACCTAGGTGGTAATCACCATCAGGCATGCCCCCCGCTCGCATACAATCTGTGATTAAAGCTACCTGATCCAAGCCTTTTTGCTCCATCAAAATGTGACAGGCTCTTGGATGAACATGATGACCATCACAGATTAACTCCGCAAAGGTGTGTGGCAACTGGTACATCGCACCAACCATCCCTAATTCTCGATGGGTTAAACCACGCATCCCATTATACGCATGTACCCATACACTAGCTCCAGCCTGAACAGCCTTGCGAGCCTGATCAAAAGTAGCATTGGAATGCCCGAGGGCAACTGTAACATCTTCTTGGGTCAAGGTTTCAACAAATTCCTCAACTCCATCACGTTCAGGTGCTAGAGCAATCTTCTTGATTTGTCCTTGAGCTGCTTCTTGCCAATCCCGAAACTCTTCCAGACTTGGATCTTTCATATAGGCTGGATTTTGAGCTCCTTTAAACTCTTCTGTAAAATAGGGACCTTCAAAATAAATCCCTTGAATTTTAGCTCCCTTAGCCTCCTGATAACGAGCTCCAATCTGCTCAGATACTTGACGGAGATCTGCCGTATCTGCCGTCAAAGTCGTTGGGAGAAAGCTAGTCACCCCAGTACTAAGAAGCCCCTCGCTCATCGTTGTCAAGAGTCCATCGATGTCTTTATCCATGACATCGATACCTCCAAATCCATGAATATGGGTATCGACTAATCCTGCACTCACCCAATAGCCAGTATAATCACGGATTTCCCCTGTTGCTGGTCGCTGAGCTTGCCATTTACCAAAACGACCATCCTTGATTTCTAAATAACCTGCTCCCTTTTTCTCATAAGGATAGAAAAAGGCATCTGCTTGAATATAGTAGTTCATCGTCGAGTCCTCCTTATAGTTATTATACACCTAGAAGGCAAAAAACAAAATGGTATAGACCGTTTTTTCGGCAACCCCTCTGAAGCTAAAAGGGCTGGAGCAGCAAGGTTGGACTAGGAAAAGAACAGAAGACCACATTGGACAAGCGATAGGATACTTTGGGGTAACTTACTTCTCAGCAAAATCTTCTTCCAACCACTCTTCCTCTTTGTCCTTGGTTGAAAAATCTCCTTGGAAAAACCAAGGATAAGTCCGATCCGCAATAATTTTGGTTTCCATGTAATCCAAACATCGGCTAATCACACCTCCAACACCAGGAACCAATTTTCCAAGGTTGACAACACCTCTACTACCAAACCTGGTCACTAGTCGAAAACCAACTCTCCGATTGATGGCTATCAATAACCTACCCGGAATCCGTGCAATCATCTTGGTAGCAACCTTCTGCCCAGCAATAATATTCGTTTTCTTAATCATTTGATTAAGTGAAATACCAGCAAGACAAGCATAAACAAAAGTCTTCGTTTGATCACTGTCCAAGTCATAACCTGCCATTTGGGCTGCACAAGCTATCATCCGCATTTGTACTATACAAGACACTGGAAACATTGGCCGGTACAGCTACAGGTAATGTTAAGAGCCCTCCCAAATCCTGTAATCACCCCTGATGTTGTACACTTCAAAATTTGCTTATCCATCATGTCACGAACGGTTTCTTCAACGGTCTCGTGTTTATCCAGATACTCCTTAGCCATTTGAGCAACAGGTACATTCACCATTGGAACACCATCTAGAAGCCTTTCATAGGTTATACTTAACAAAAAACAAAAATAGCTGTATACTATAAGGTATGAAAGTCGAACTAAATGAATATCAAATTAGCGAATTGAAGCAAGCCCTGAAAGATAAAAAGAATGCACAGCACCATAGGAAAATT
>NZ_SPPZ01000066.1 GCF_004570525.1 Streptococcus sp. WM07
AGTCTACAAACTGGCTAATGAGACGTGCTTCATGAGTTTCAGGGATGTCCCAAGCAATAGATAGTTCAAGGCTGAGTTGATTTGTGTTATACTGTTTATACATTTTATGTCTTTCTAGTTGTTTTGTGGTTATTATAATTATAAAGCATAAAATGGAAAAGGAGCAATTCTAGTTTGGAATTGCTCGCTTTTTTATTTTATAAGTTAGTTTTTGCCCAGCCTCTTTTCAATAATTTTAGCTTATTTTTCTTCTTTTTTATTTTTTCCAAAGAGAAAACCAAGACCGATAAGAGACAGCAACCAAGCTAGGAAACGAGCAAATGGATTCCGTGATTCTCCAGTATTTGGAAGTTGTTGCTCACGCGACTGGTCATGTATAGACGCAGGTAGCTTAGCTTCACTAAGTGGTTGAACAACATTTCCAGAACCTGGATTTAGCAAATTCTCCACTTTCTCGCCCCTATTATCCTGCTCAGGGATTTCAGGAACTACTGGTGTGATTGGTTCTTCCGGTTCCACCGGCTTAACCGGTTGCTCTGGTTCCACTGGCTTAACTGGCTGTTCCGGTTCCACCGGCTTAACCGGTTGCTCTGGTTCCACCGGTTTAATCGGTTCTTCCGGTTCCACTGGCTTAACTGGTTGTTCTGGTTCCACTGGTGTAACTGGTTCTTCCGGTTCCACTGGCTTAACTGGCTGTTCTGGTTCCACCGGTTTAATCGGTTGCTCCGGTTCCACTGGCTTAACTGGCTGTTCTGGTTCCACCGGTTTAATCGGTTCTTCCGGTTCCACCGGTTTAATCGGTTCTTCCGGTTCCACTGGCTTAACTGGCTGTTCTGGTTCCATCGGTGTAACTGGTTCTTCCGGTTCCACTGGTTTAACTGGTTGCTCCGGTTCCACTGGCTTAACTGGCTGTTCCGGTTCCACCGGTTTAATTGGTTGCTCCGGTTCCACTGGCTTAACTGGCTGTTCCGGTTCCACCGGTTTAATCGGTTCTTCCGGTTCCACTGGCTTAACTGGCTGTTCCGGTTCCACCGGTTTAACCGGTTGTTCCGGTTCCACTGGCTTAACTGGTTGTTCCGGTTCCACTGGCTTAACTGGTTCTTCCGGTTCCACTGGTGTAACTGGTTCTTCCGGTTCCACTGGCTTAACTGGCTGTTCTGGTTCCACCGGTTTAATCGGTTGCTCCGGTTCCACTGGCTTAACTGGCTGTTCCGGTTCCACTGGTGTAACTGGTTGCTCCGGTTCCACTGGTGTAACTGGTTCTTCCGGTTCCACTGGCTTAACTGGTTCTTCCGGTTCCACTGGCTTAACTGGTTCTTCCGGTTCCACCGGTTTTACTGGTTGCTCTGGTTCCACCGGTTTACTCGGTTCTTCCGGTTCCACTGGTGTAACTGGTTCTTCCGGTTCCACCGGTTTTACTGGCTGTTCGACTGCTTTTACTGTAATTCTAACAGGCACAAGATCCTCGGAGTCATCACTATAGCGAACGGTGACTTGGCCAGTTAGTAGACCAGGCTTTGTCCCAACCGGCACACGGATTATTACCCAACCTTGCGTATCCACAGTCATGCCCTCACCGACAATGCTATAAGTCGCACTCGCTGGAAGATTAAGAGCAGGAATTCTTACTTGCGTTCCGGGCTCTACCTCAACTGGCACATAGGACGGACTATACTTATCCGCTTCCGGAGTCACAACTGGTTTAGTTGTCACTTGGATACTTACTGGAACACGGTCTTCGGTACCATCACCATAGACTACCAGAACCTCACCTGTAAGAATACCCGCAGAAGCACTCGCTGGTACTTCCACTCTTACACGGCCTTGGCCATCTATCGTTATACCTTCACCGCTAACACGGTAGGTCGCTTGAGAAGGGAGGCCTTGGCCTGGTAAGACAACTGTTTGACCGGCTTCAACTGTCGCTGGAGCATAACTTGGATTATACTTATCTGCCTCCGGAGTCACAACTGGTTTAGTTGTCACTTGGATACTTACTGGAACACGGTCTTCTGTTCCATCACTATAGACTACCAGAACCTCACCTGTAAGAGTACCCGCAGAAGCACTCGCTGGTACTTCCACTCTTACACGGCCTTGACCATCTATCGTCATGCCTTCACCGCTAACACGGTAGGTCGCTTGAGAAGGGAGGCCTTGGCCTGGCAAGATAACTGTTTGACCGGCCTCAACTGTCGCTGGGGCATAACTTGGACTATACTTATCTGCCTCCGGAGTCACAACTGGTTTCGCTGAAACTTGGATACTTACTGGAACACGGTCTTCTGTTCCATCACTATAGACTACCAGAACCTCACCTGTAAGAGTACCCGCAGAAGCACTCGCTGGTACTTGCACTGTTACGCGACCTTGACCATCTATCGTCATACCTTCACCGCTAACACGGTAGGTCGCTTGAGAAGGGAGGCCTTGGCCTAGCAAGACAACTGTTTGACCGGCCTCAACTGTCGCTGGGGCATAACTTGGACTATACTTATCTGCTTCTGGAATCACAACTGGTTTAGTTGTAACTTGGATACTTACTGGAACACGGTCTTCGGTTCCATCACTATAGACTACCAGAACCTCACCTGTAAGAGTACCCGCAGAAGCACTCGCTGGAACTTCCACTGTTACACGGCCTTGGCTATCTATCGTCATGCCTTCACCCCTAACACGGTAGGTCGCTTGAGAAGGGAGACCTTGGCCTGGTAAGACAACTGTTTTACCAGCTTCAACTGTCGCTGGGGCATAACTTGGATCATACTTATCCGCTTCCGGAGTCACCACAACTGGTTTAGTTGTAACTTGGATACTTACTGGAACACGGTCTTCGGTTCCATCACTATAGACTACCAGAACCTCACCTGTAAGAGTACCCACAGAAGCACTCGCTGGAACTTCCACTGTTACACGGCCTTGACCATCTATCGTCATGCCTTCACCGCTAACACTGTAGGTCGCTTGAGAAGGGAGGCCTTGGCCTGACAAGACAACTGTTTGACCGGCTTCAACTGTCGCTGGGGCATAACTTGGACTATACTTATCTGCTTCTTCGGTCTGAGCCTCAACAATCACTACCTTCAAATCAAGAGATTCTGTAGATCCATCTGGATAACGAACAGTAACCGTAAAGTTACGATCCCCGAGTCGATTATCCTCTGGAATTGCAAGGATCGCATCTCCTCCTTCTCCAAAAGATATGAGAGGACTATTCAATGATTGAGTCGTAAAGGTTGTTCCCCTTGGAACAACTGCTGTTTGGGGCACGATAGTTGTCTTACCGCGTTGAACCTCATAAGTCGGATAACTTGGTTGATAAGTCTCAGCCTGAGTTAGATTTCCCACTAATTTTGTCTCAACAGCAAGGACACTACGATCGAGGTAAGTATTGGAGTAGGTATTTCTCATAACCCCTTCTGTTTGCCCTGAACCAAGATATGCTCCTCTTTCTTTCCAAGTCTCAGCAATTACCGAAGCTCCTGTACTTTTAGCAATTTGATGAACAAGTTCCGACAATTCTGCTTTTGAAACAGGATTTTTAAATCCGTATTCAATCGTATACGCAGATGGCTCATAATAACCTGAAAGAATAACGCTAGGAGTTATCACCTTCTCAATAATCGGCCTAAAGACAGAAGAAAGAGTTTGTCGCTTCACTTCTGCCTCCTCATTCGTTGTTACTCCTACCATACTAATAGCTGGTGTTGCTTTTGTATGTAACAATCCGCTATTATCTACGACCAAAGGAATGCCTTTAGCCAAAGGTGCTCCCGCAGCATTTGAGGCATATAGCTGTACCTTACTTGGATCAACTAAACGCATCAAATCTTGAGGTATTTTTTGAACAATATAGGGAATTGTACCTCGAGGCTCTGTTAGAATGCTCCGTCCTTCCACCAATTCATAACGGGTAATAAATTTCAAACCCGTTACTTGACCATCTAAGTTCACAATTGGGAATAGTTCTGAAATCTCTGCGTTACTTGAAGAATCCTCTGTTTTTCTATTTTTAGTATCTGTAAAAATACTGTCGACCGCCGTACTTGTAAAAACAGCCTCACGATTCGGCATAGACGTAGAAAACCAGGCTCCATTTAAGGTATCCAGAACCAAGCGATTCGTTTGTGCAACAGAACCATATGTTCCTCCACTAACAAAGGCACTTCCAAAAGTAATTGCCTGATCTCCAAGAAGTCCAGAAACAGTCTGACCGCTTTTAAGGGTAATCGTCAAAGGAATATTAGTGGCATCTTGAGAACTATTTGGATCATCTGCAAAACTAACAAACCGGTTATCAACCGGTATCGTCCAAAGCTGTTTATTATGGTAAGGAGTCAAGTCTAGACTTTCATTGTAGATAGAATCTGTCTTGATTTTAATCCTATCAATATTATTATAAAAAGTTGGATTCTCAAACCAGATTAAATACTCTCCGGAATGACCCTTTTTACCATACTCCGTTGAAAAACCACTCCCTTTAAACTTATTCCAATCCGTTTGGCGTAAGAAAATCTGATTTCCATTTTCAGAAATATTATCAAAATAGGTTCCCCCCGAAAGTACAATGATTTTCTGAGGGTCGGTAGAGCTCTCAGTAAAGCCATCCACCCCAAAATCAATTGGAGTTTGAAGAGAACTGGAAACTGCTCCGGTAGTACTAGCACGTAACAGTGATCCCTTCTCGAAATCTCCTACCGATTCTCTCTCCGAGACAGTAACAGGCTGTTCTAGTTGAACATCTACAGATATATGATTTGTAGCTAAAGTTGATGGAGCTTGAGTAGGTTCTACAGATGCTTCTGCTGCATAAAGCAACTGAGGCTCTGTTGAAACAACCTCTTCCACTTTTTCAACTTCCGTTGAAACTGGATTCATTTCAATAGAATCAGGCTGAGTTTGTTCCTCTGCTTGAACCACACTTCCCGCAAAAATGCTGCTCCCTAAAAAAACAGAAGCAACTCCAATCGAGTATTTTCGAATTGAAAACCGTTGAACTACTTTGGAAAACGGTTCATATTTCATACATAGAATTCCTTTCTTATTTCTAAAATCATATAGTAGATTTCAAAATAATTTCATATCATATTTTAGTTCAATTTATACAAAAAGTCTAGTGACTCGTATAAATTGTGCAGCGTTACCCTTACTTTCCAAAAAATAAAGCAAAATAAAACCCCCTCCGAAGAGGGGGAAAGAAACCATTTTTAATCTGGACAATACTCGGTTCCTTATTACTCATACATGTCTACACTCATATCAAGGATGTACACTCATTCTTATTCCTCGTCCTTACGACGACGTCCGACAATTCCAAATCCTGCAAGAAGACCTAGAACACCGAGAGCTGTTGCTCCAGCAGTATCTTCAGTACCAGTTTCAGGAAGTGTTTCCGCTGGTGCTTGAGGTTGTGCTGGCATCACAGGTTCTGGTTTTGGTTCTGGTTTAGGCTCAGGCTTAGGCTCTGGTTTTGGTTCTGGCTTAGGCTCTGGCTTAGGTACTTCAACATAAGGAATTGTTGTTGGTTTCGTTGGATCTGTTGGTACAGGAGGAATGTAACCTTTCGTTGGATCGTTTGGATCAACTGGTTTCAATGGTTCCCCTGTAGTTGGATCTACCGGTACCAATCCTGGAACGTGTGGAATAACTGGTTGACTTGGATCCGTTGGTGGTACAAGTTTACTTGGATCTGTTGGATCATTCGTATACGGTACTTCTGTCCATGGGTTCTCTGGAGTAACTCCTGGAGGGAATCCTGGAACATAGTTCGCAATTGGCGCATAAATAACTTGATCAAGAATATCTGCTGAATCAGCTGTAATTCCTGTATGCGCTCCTGCTTCCACTTGTGCTGGATCTACAAGGATATGTCCTTTATAGACTGGTGTCTTGTAGCTTCCAAATGAAGTGCCGTCTTGTGCTACCCAATCACCAAGAGTTGTTTCACCTGTCACCAAATTAATGCTTCCTTCACGACGGAAATGAAGAGTATCACGATGCATAGCTACTTCAGATGCTGGAACTTCTTTCAAGCTTCCATCAGCAGCTTTGACATAGTAACGTACCTCACGGTTCACTTCCTCAGTGAGTTTAAGGATATCATCCTTATCTGGATTTGGATAATTTGGTGATGTTGGATCTGTTGGATCAACTGGTTTATTAGGATTTACTGGTTTCTCTGGTGTTACAGGGATAACTTTCGCTTTGAGATCAACGTAATAAGTATCTACTCCGTCTTTACCATCAAAATGAGCACCTGCAACGAAACCATCTCTCACAAGTTCATAACCAAGTTTAGTGTACTTAGCAATTGTATCAGCTGTTGAGTAGTTGATAACTTGTGCAGAGGTACCTTCCATTACCGCTGAACTTTCCAATTCACGAACAACTGTTGTACCATCTTGTTTCACTTCACGATAAACAATTTGTGCTTTATCGATTCGTGCATAAGGAATTGTTGTTGGTTTCGTTGGATCTGTTGGTACAGGAGGAATGTAGCCTTTCGTTGGATCGTTTGGATCAACTGGCTGAAGCGGAATTTGAGGTTCAAATCCTGGTACATATGGAATATTTGGTTGAGCTGGATCTGTTGGAGGAACAATCTTACCTGGATCTGTTGGATCATTAGTGTAAGGAATGTCTGTCCATGGTTTTTCTGGTACATCTGTTGGGAAGTCCGGAACATAAGAAGCAATAGCAACATAAACAACTTCATCGTGAATGTCAGCTGTTGTCGCTGTGATACCTGTATGTCCACCCTTCATAGCATCTGCAGCATTCGCAAGGATATATCCTTTGTACAATGGTGATGCATAATCTTTAAATTCTGTACCATCAAGTGCCATCCACTCACCAAGAGTGTTTTCACCTGTTACAAGGTTCACAGTTCCTTCACGACGGAAGCGTAATGTGTCTTCCTTAGTTGCAATTTCCATTTCTGGAATCTTCGTAAGGTTTCCATTCGCATCACGAACATAGTATTTCACGTCGCGTTTCACTTCTTCAGTCAACTTAACAATATCTGGATTTTCAATTGGTGGGTAGACTGGTGTGTTTGGATCTGTTGGATCGACTGGTTTATTTGGTTCTTGTGGTTTTTCAGGTGTTACAGGAATAACCATTTCTTTCAAGTCAACGTAGTAAACTGCGCCTTCTTGACCGAAACGTGTACCTGATACAAAGCCATCTTTCACAAGAACATAACCAAGACGTTTGTATTTAGTAATTGTGTCTATTGTTGAATAATCGATAACATCATCAATTGCTCCTTCAAGAACTGGTGATTTCTCAAGTTCTCGAATAACAGTTGTACCATCTTGGCCAACTACACGATAAACAAATTGTGCTGTTGAGCGATTCTTCACATAAGGAATCTTCGTATCGCCAGTTGGAGTTGTTGGAACTGGTGGAACATAACCCTTAGTTGGATCATTTGGATCTACTGGTTTCAACGGCTCCTTGCTACCTGGATCTACTGGAGTCATACCTGGTACATATGGAATAGCTGGTTGACTTGGATCAGTAGGAGGAACAATTTGACTTGGATTTGTTGGGTCTGTTACATATGGCACTTCTGTCCATGGTTTCTCTGGAGTAACTCCTGGAGGGAACTCTGGAACATAGTTACCAACTGGAACATAAACAACTGCATCAACATAGTCATCATCAGTTGCTTTCACACCTGTATGAGCTCCTACTTCTGCTTGGCTAGGATCTTTCAAGATGTAACCTGGAACTACTGGTGATTTTTTGTTTTCAAAACTATCACCTGCTGTTGGTGTCCACTCACTTAGAGTGATTTCACCTGTAGCTAAGTTAATGGTTCCTGTACGTGTAAATCCTAGGTTATCAACTACTTCTTCCGCAATAACCTTACCAGATTCATCCACATAACGAACTGTACGCTTCACATTTTCTGTTAACGTTTGGATAGTTT
This sequence comes from Streptococcus sp. WM07, assembly GCF_004570525.1. Classification (GTDB taxonomy): domain Bacteria; phylum Bacillota; class Bacilli; order Lactobacillales; family Streptococcaceae; genus Streptococcus. The sequence goes on from NZ_SPPZ01000066.1 coordinate 7,937, forward strand.
GGAGTTGTTGGATCTGTTGGATCTGGATTCTTAGGTAGATCTGGTGTATCTGGATTTACCGGTTTGTTTGGTTCAACTGGTCGATCCGGAGTTACAGGGACAACAATCGCTGTCACATCTACATAGTAAGTATCCACTCCATCTTGACCATCAAAGGTCAAGCCATCACGGTATTTGTTTCCTGCAACAGTTGAGTTTGTAGAAACTGTGTAACCTTTGAGATACAAGTCTTTCAAGGTTGCAGCTGTTGAATAGCTAATTGCATCGCCAGCTTTACCTGTCAATACTTCAGATTTCGCAATCTCAGGATTTACAACAGTCTTACCATCTGTTGATACAACACGGTAGA